>JBDZVF010000305.1:0-7943 GCA_040255575.1 Pseudomonadota bacterium
GCGAAGGGTAGCAGATTTGGGGGAAGGGTGGGGGGTGATGCGGAGAGGGGGTAAGTGGTTGTTGGGGTTTGGGTTTAGGTGAGCGGGTTGAGCGTGTGTGCGGGGGCTCGTGGCTCCGGTGTGTGGGCGTGCAGCGCTGGCGGGGGCGCGTTTGGGGCTTTCGCGGAGGCGTCGAACCAACCGAGGAGGGCTGTTCGGGACCGGCCGTAAGACCGCATCGTGCGGGGCCTCGTCTGCGCGTGTCCTACGCGCAGACGTCCCGAACAGCCCTCCTCGGTTGGCTCGCCGCCTCTCGGCGGCATCGCGCGCGCCTGATCGGTGGGTGGCGCTTGGTCGGTGGGTGGCGCTTGGTCGGTGGTTGCGCCTGATCGGTGGGTTCGGTGGGCGGTGCCTGAACGATGTGTTGGCGTTTGGCGGCGGTTGGGGCCTGGTGGGTGGGTGCCGCTTCACTCTCACGTGCGCTGACGGAGAATCTCTCAGCTGAAGCTCCTGGCTGAAAGTCTTCCTTCTATTGGGGGACTCTATAAGGAGTCGGTTGCTCGCCGACCGAGAGGCGCGGTCGTTGCACAAGCAATCGTGCCCAGCGTCGATCGCATGCCGAGCGACGGCAGGTCAGATCCCGGCCGGGTGCCAGCTGCGCACGGGGAGGCCTGCGGCTTCCCGCCAGTCGTCGTGGCTTGCGACCAATGTCCCGGCATCGACTTCAGGGAAACCCTGACCGCGGTAGATCCCGTGGGAGACGGGTGGATCTATTTCGGTCACACGCTCGACCAGAAACTTCGCAAGCTCACGAATAATGAAGCTGGCTCCAATTCGCGCCAGGTGGGTCACTCTCGTGTCGGCGCCGTGCGTCGGCAGCGGCGAATAGATAGCGGGACTAAAGTCCCAACTTCGAGTCAGGTGATATGCGAAGGCGGATTCGGTTGCGACCGGCGTGATGAGCGGGCCGACTCGCGCGCCGTGACTGCGCAGGCAGGCGAAGAGGATGGTGGAGTGGTCTGCCCTGGCGCGCGCTGCGAGCGCGCGCCTCGAGACGATGTTCTCAAAATCGCTGCAGGCCAGAAAAAGTGCCGCTCTTTCGGAGCCGCCCGCATCGATCCAACGGTCCGTATCTGAGGCGCGCAGCCTCAGATGCTGTAGATGCAGGCGGGTGGCGGCAGCGAGGTGGCCGATGCCAAGCACGCGAACGAACGACGTTCCGTTTTCCATTGCGCGGATCGTACTCGCGGCGAGCGCGACGGTAATGCTGCAAATCGGCTGTTTTTGTGGAGAAATGCACTGCGGCGCCATGCGGCGCCGGATCAGAATCTCACGTCGGGCCGAAGCGCAGCGCCTGGGTTGCAATGCGTACTTCGATGAAGAACGCACCGAAGGCAGCGGTGAGGCACACCATGGAGGCGACGAACAAGATGGCTACGGCTCCAGACAAGTTGATGGAGACGAAAGCGGATGTGAAGAGTGCCATCACCACGAGCGAAACGAGCAGTGCGGATATCGTACAGAGCGCGATGGCGGTGTTTATGTAATGCGCACGGCGCGCGAGTACGCGTAAACTTGCGGCCGTCGAATCAGCACGTGCCTGCTCTTCTTCATCGTCGCGCATTTCGAGCAGGCGCGCCCGATCAACGATACGAGCGAGGCGGTTTGTCAGCACACCTAAGGTGACACCCACTCCGGACAGGAGGAACACGGGCGCCACCGCGGACTGAATCAGATGTACGATGTCCATACAGGTATCATACGGAATGCGCGCTGCAACACCGGTGTGCTAGAGTCGCCCCGCCTTTAATCGAATGGTTGCCGCTCCCTGACGCGGCAGAGGCTGCAAGAAACTATGGCTCGGAAGAAGCCTGCTCGTCGCGCGGAGCGCGGCACAGACGAAATGATGAAGAACGACGGACCGGCTGAAGAAGCCACAGCGCTCGCCATCAAGCGAGAGCTTGCTTCTGAACTGCATCGGGCCATGAAGAAGCAGAAGATGTCGCAGTCCGAGCTCGCGCGGCGCATGCGCACGAGCCGGGCCGTGGTTCATCGCCTGCTCAAGCGTGACGACCCTTCAGTGACGCTCTCGACCATCAGTCGTGCAGCGGTCGCGCTCGGGCGTAACGTCAAGGTCCGAATCAAGAACTGACGTCCGGCGCTGCCGGGGAACGGATGCCGCTCGTCCCAGGGCGGCACGGGTGGCTGCACCCTGTAGAATCCGCCGGCACATGACTGTCGAGATGAAGAAGAACGGGCGCCGGGCCGCTGCCAGGCGCTCCCGAGACGTTGTACGTCTCGAAAACGAGGCGGCGCTGCTGGGCACGTGTCGCGCCCGCGCCATCGAGCTGCTCAGGCGCAATCTCACCCGCGCGGGCATTCTCGCCGCCACGCCAAGCGAACGTTCTGCGAAGCGCGGCTACACCGCAATCTTCGGTCGCGACGCTGCGATTTGCGCCATTGGTATGGCGCTCTCGGGAGACGCTGTCCTCGAGCGGGAGGCGGTCACCGGCCTGCACACGCTCGCTGCTCACCAGGCGCCGAACGGTCAGATCCCGAAGTTCGTCGACGCGAGTCGTCGGGAAGCCGACTTCTGGTACCTCGGGTGTATCGACTCGACGCTGTGGTGGCTGATCGCAATCGCGTTTCTCGACGCCCGGCGCAAGTCGCATGCGCTGCGGCGGCGATACGCAACGCAGATCAAGCTCGCGCTTCAATGGTTGATCGCCCAGGAGCATCAACGCTTCTTCCTTCTGCAACAGAACGAAGCGAGCGACTGGGCAGACATCATGCCCCGCTCCGGGTTCGTGTTGTACACGAACGCACTCTGGTACCACGTGAAGCGGTTGTACGGTGTACCGAACGCAAAGCGCACTCGCGAAAGCTTCAACGGATTGTTCCACCCATTCTCCGCCGGCATCGTGGAGTACCGGCGCGCGCGCCTGCTGAACGAGTACGTGTTGCGCAAGGCGCGATACAAAGATCTCTTCCTCAGCTTCGTGAATTTCTCTTTCTTCGGCGACGAGGGTGATGCGTTCGGTAATGTTCTGGCGGTGATGTACGGTCTCATGGACAGGCCAGCGGCCATGCGAACACTACGTGCATTGAAGGCCAACGGTGTTACCGAGCCCTATCCGCTCCGAGTTACCGTTAGACCGATCAGGCGAAGGAGCGCGCTGTGGAGGCCATACATGGCTCGCCATCGACAGAACGCAGCGTGGCAGTACCATAACGGAGGCATCTGGCCGATGGCAGGCGGGTTCTGGGTGGCTACCTTGGCAGCGTATAACGGTGTGAACGATGCCCGCCGAGCTCTCGTACAGCTGGCGAAGGCGTGTGAGCTGGACAACTGGGGCTTCGCCGAGTGGCTGCACGGTAAGGCATTGTCTCGACACGGGATGCGTGGTCAGTCGTGGAACGCGGCGGGTTTCCTGCTGGCGTATCACTCTGTGTATGGATAACGGAGTCGGGAGTCAGTGCCCGTCTAGAGAAGAATGAGACGCAAGGCAACAGCGGCAGTGTGATGCGGCCAGATAAATTCTGGCTGCTCATTGGGGGGCGAGTGTTCGAAGAGCTGTTCAATCTGCTGTGCCACCTGGGCCTTGGCCCAGCGGCAAAACCTGTATGCGACCTGATCGCACAGCTCGCAGGCGAAACCATGAGTCTGGAGCAGCTGAAGCAGGAGATTCGCAGCGTGCTCACGCTGCACGGGCGCGGGCGGCTCACGGCGACGGTCGTTTCGGCGCTCATCGAGGTAGGTCTCGCCGGGTTCGCGACAGCTGCCGACGACGACGAATGGAACGAGGACGCAGGCGATGCCGCACCGGCGCGCGTAGTGCAGCCCGGCAGTTCTCCAATCAGCGACAGTGCGCTGCTCGCGGATGCAGGTCATTCGATCATGGTGGATCTGCGCGTGCGCAAGGCCATCCACGAGACTGCGCGAGGATGGTTGGACATAGACAGTGGCATTTACTTCGACGTTCGCCAACATGGCGCGGGGTCGGATTCCGAGAAGTGAAATGCTGGAAACGGACGTCGCCTCTTTTCTGAGAAGGGTGCAGATGCCAACGGTGCAACACCTGTTGCACGCCAGTCTCGGGCCCACCAGAGACGCCATTCAGGCCGCCTCTCCCTTTAAAGATCCGCAGGAGTGGGTCGCCTTGCATTTGATACTAGGAACGGCGCTGCGCCTACGCGCGCACCGGTTGTTCTGGCGCGAGCGCGCGGACGCATATCTGGAGTCTCTGCACGCATTTGAGGCAGCGTTAGCGGGATGCCATGAACGAACAAGCGCACGCGAATTGCGGCACGCGCGTGTTGGGACAAACCGATTCAGCCTGCAGGTGACCGCGTGTACAGCCGGGCCGGACGGCGTACAGATGGTGATGGATGCAACCTCTGTCTCGATGACAGAAGGCATCGAGAAGCTGGAGCGCGCGATCTGCGTGTTCACAGATAACGCCGAATCGCTCGATCGTCGCAGAGATCGACGTGCGTGGGTCGCCGCACGGAGCAATCTCGGGTGTGCGCTCACGATGCTGGGACAGAGAACCCAAGACATGGGTGGCGTGCACCGGATCGAGCAGGCGATCGATGTGCTGCATGACGCTGCGACGTCCTGCATTGGTGACACGCTGTTGGATGAGCGTGCCTCGATCCACGTCAACCTATGCGAAGCCTTCCAGGCACTTGCCGAGCGTGCGATGCCTACCGAGCGGTTGCGTCACCTGGAGCGCTCCCTGGACTGGATGGGGCAAGCGCTCGGGCATCTCGTGCCGGAAGAATATCGCTGGCTCATGGAGCTGGATGGCGCGGCATTCGTCTAGTCCTCACGAGCGGCGAGTAAGTGCCAGCTCGATCCGTTGCAGCACGCTGGCGTTCTTGCCTGCGTTTGCCGATTAGCGTAATTCGCTAGCTCCGCGACCGACGCCGAAGCTGATGCGAGAATCCAAGCTCGAACGTTAGTCCGCGCAACCCAATCACGCTCCGCGCGGACTCAAGGCGGTGCACGTGCGACAGGGAAATGGAGCTAGAAGATGTCGCCAGGCGTTACCAGAAGGTGACCACACAGCCAAGCGCAACTGCGGCAGGGAAGCGGCGACATAAGCGCGAGAAAGGAGGCGACTGCGGCGTGCGGAATCAGAGAGACCGCTGCAGAAAAGTGCCGCCGCGGAGCATTGGCGAGCTATTCCAGCGACGACCGGCCCCATGCGGCCGCCGTAAGCGGGAGATTCCCCAGCGGATCGGCAGGTAAAGGCTGCTGAGGTGCGAGAAACACTGCGCGCCTCTGTGCGCGCTGTTGGCCTCCAGCCAGTTGCTCACCGCTGGTAGGAGTGGTGAAAAATGTGGCTCAACGGCCGTCCTTTGCCGTTGAGCGCACGGAGGGCGTAATCCGGCATGCTTAGCGGATTACGCGCGGCGCATTGTGCTGATCGTACGGACGTGCGGCAAGGAGCGATGCAGTAGCGTACGGCTGTGTGAGAGTGTGTTCGAAGGCTACGCGTGCGCGCGTATGCAGCTATCAGGAAGTTGTGTCAGCGCATGGACAGCGCTTTCGCACCAGGTCCCTGCGCGCGTCCATGCGCGCGAAGTGCTTCCAGCTCACGCTGTTCACCTCTATAGGTGAACCATCCTAGGTAGACCCGCTGCGATGTCGTGCGGCGGATTCTACATAGGCGAATGTTACGAACAACATCTCGCTAGAAATCGCTGCGGATGCGTCATGTTTTTGAGACAAGACATCTCACTGGCGGCGCCGGCGCGCTGCAGTCGCCGCTGCTTTTTCTCGATCTTGTTTCACTCTCAGCTTCGCGATTCGTGCGATCAGGGTCAGAGGCATCGGCTCGTCTAGTGGGAAGCGGAGGTTTCCTTTCGGACCTCGATACCGCTTCAACGCCGCGACCAGGCGCTCGTCGCCTCTCACTGGCGGGAACATACCGATGTGATTCTTGAAGCCCGCGAAGTACACCAGGATGCCATTCTCGCGCAGGGCAGGAATGCGGTAGCTGATCGTCTCCTCCGCGGCTGGGGCGCCCTTGCGGAGAGCTGCGCGCACCTGCCTGAGCGCTGCGCGGGTCTTCGGTGGAAAGCCTGCGATGTACTCGTCAATCCGCTTGTCCTTGGCCACGTCACTGTCTCCGCTCTCGGGAGAGCCGCGTTATCAGGACGGCAGTGCGTTTGATCTGCCGATCGAAGCTGGTGAGATCGACGGTCTCACCAGGAGCGTGGCTTCCCTGGCCGACCGCACCGAATCCGATCAACCCGTCCACCTTGTCTGCCACGAAAGCGATATCCCCAGCGCCTCTCTTCAACGGATCCAGCTCCTTCATCTGTTCGAGACCCAGCGCTGTATTGATCTCGTTGAGCCGGCCGAGCAGCGCGCGATTACCTTCGGTGGGTGGCATCGCCGGGTAGCCCTCGTCGAACGTGAGCTCGGCATTCGTGCCCGGCAAGTGCTGAGAGACGATTTCGCGCATGCGCTGCATGATCCGCCGGGTTTGCTCGTTGCTGAGCGTTCGCAGATCCCCACGCGCCAGCGCAGTCGCCGCGATTACGTTGGTTTTGCCTGTCGCCTCGCCACCCGAGCCGATGGCGTTCATCTCAGCTGTTGCGCCACCCAGGATCAAGCCGACGTTGTACGTGGCATTGGGCTCACGAAGCTGCTGACGGAAGGCATCGAGTATGCGAGTCAGCTCGTAGTTCGCACCGAACCCCCCAGCGTCGGAGAACACGCCGGACGAGTGACCTGACTTGCCACTCACCCGCAGCGTCCATGACGTGCTGCTGCGCCTGGCGATGCTCCCCATGTCGTGCCCGTCTTCCTGCGCCAGCGACTCGAACTCCAGAGCCACGTCGCTGCGCGTCGCGGCGCTGATCATGTCTGCGCGAGAGATCGACGTGGGCTTGCCGGCATTCTCTTCGTCGCCCGACAGCACGATTGTCACGTTCGCATCCTTGAGTGTGCCGGCGGTCTTCATCGCCCTCAGGGCTGACACCATGATTGCCAGGCCATCCTTCATGTCGTTCACGCCGGGGCCGATGGCCTTGTCTCCCTGGCGCTCGTACTCCTGAAACGGGCTATCCCGCTCAAATACGGTATCCATGTGGCCGATGAGCAGTATCCGCTTGCCTCGTCCATGACCCTTGTGTTCGGCCACCAGATGCCCCGCCCGTTTCACGGCCGTCATCGGTACCCAACGCACCTCGAAGCCCAAAGGCTCGAGCTGAGAGCGCATCACCTCGCCCACTTTGGCGACACCCTCCAGGTTCATCGTCCCGCTGTTGATATTGACCAGCGTCTCCAGTAACTGGATCGCACGAGAGTCCTCTGCGGCCGCGGCTGCAACAACGCGCTGTTCGACAGCGCTGAGTCGGGTCTGCGCCGAGACAACTTGCACGGCAAGTGTGAAGCTCACGATACCCGCAAACATGAGAAGGCGAGCCAAGAACATTCTCCTTACGGCTGGGACCGGCTGGCGACCAAACATACTATATAGAGTGTGCCGCGAAGCCGGCCTTCCACGAGTAGGACCGCATTCGCGCACCGGCGCCGAGCGGTGCCTGTGGTAGAAGAGCGCGACTCGCTACAGATATGTGGAAAGGTGTGAGCACCCCCAATGAGCAAGCAAATCGTCTTCTGCGCGGATGGCACGTGGAACGGCCCCGGTGAGCCCTCTGGCACCAACGATATCGACAGTGCTACGCCCCAGGACCTGTCCATCAACGACGAGGTCACGAACGTAGTCAAACTCTTCGTAAACCTGCGCGGTCAGGTCACTGCGCAAAGCCAGGGGCTGAAGAACGAGACTGAAAGCGTATGCAGGGACGCCAGCGGTCACGTGCTCCAGGTGGCAAAGTACCTGCACGGCGTGGGTGACTCGAAAAACGCGGCCATCAAGGTGCTCGGTGGCGTGTTCGGCGTCGGCGTGGTCACGCGTATCGTGCGGGGCTACACCTTTATCTCC
>JBDZVF010000306.1:0-7938 GCA_040255575.1 Pseudomonadota bacterium
AGTTCGGCGAGCCGCCGATTGCGCGGCACCCAGCCCCAGAGCTTGATGCGCTTCATCAGCGTGGTCAGGCCGATGCCGAGCAGATCGGCGATGTCGGCGACCGGCATCGCCGTGGTTTCGTAAAGATGCCGCGCTTGCGCGATCCGCTCCGGTTCGATCACGATGAATTTCGGCATGTGAACCGCCTTCCGTATCCGGCCAAGCGCGCGTGCCTGCGCGCGCAGCGCAAGCATCTCATCGAGCGCTACGGCCCGTTCCTGGAGCTGGCGACCATCGCGGAAACGCTGGCGACGCTCGACCGCATTCCCTACGCCTCGGACCAGCTCATCCACGATCTCGCCGTCTGGTATCACCTTGCGTGGATGGGCGAGACGGTGCGCCGTTCGGATGCGCGCATCGCTGCGCTCACCGCTCAAGGCCGCGGCTACACGCCGCAGCAGCGGCGTGAGCTGCTCACGCTCATCGGCGAGCTGGTGGCGGATGTGGTGCCGCGCTATCGGCGGCTGAGCGAGACCGGGCGGGTGGAGCTTTCCGTCACGCCCTACGGGCATCCCATCATTCCCCTGCTGCTCGATTTCCAGAGCGCGCGCGAGGCGGTGCCGGGCATGGCGCTGCCTCATCATCCGAACTATCCGGGCGGCGCCGAGCGGGCGGCCTGGCATGTGTCGGAAGGCTTGCGGGTGTTCACGGAGGCCTTCGGCACCCACCCGGCCGGCTGCTGGCCCTCGGAAGGGGCGATCAGCACCGCCACGCTCGAACTGCTCGAGAAGGCCGGGTTCAAGTGGATCGCCACGAGCGCCAACATTCTCAGCACCAGCCTGCGCGTGAGTGGCGCGCCGAATCCGGACGACCTGCGCGCCTACAACCGGCCGTATTCGTTGCCGGGCGGCACGCTCAAGTGCTTCTTCCGTGACGACACCTTGTCCGATCGCATCGGCTTCAACTACTCGACCTGGCACGGCGACGATGCCGCGCAAAACTTCGCGCAGGAGCTGGCGCAGGTAGCCCGCAACTACAACGGTGAGACCGGGCACGCCATCCTCATCGCACTCGATGGCGAGAACGCCTGGGAGTATTACCCGTTCAACGGCTACTACTTCCTGCGCGCCCTCTACGCCGCGCTTGCGGACCATCCCTTGCTGGAGCTGGTCACGCTTTCCGATTGCGTTCAGCGTGGCATCGAAGCGGTGCCGCTGCAGAAGGTGGTCACGGGAAGCTGGGTGCACGGCACTCTCGCCACGTGGATGGGCGACCCCGCCAAGAACGCGGCCTGGGATCTGTTGTGCGAGGCGAAGATTGCGTACGACCGCGTCATCCGTGAAGGCAACCTCGATCGGGCGCAGCGCGCCGCCGTCGACCATCAGCTCGCCCTCTGCGAGAGCTCGGACTGGTTCTGGTGGTTCGGTGACTACAATCCGGCCGATGCCGTGGCCCAGTTCGACCGGCTGTATCGGCGACAGCTCGTCAACCTCTATCGGCTGCTGGGCCTGGAGGTGCCGGCGGTGCTCGAGCAGCCGATCTCCGTGGGTCGTGGCACGCCGGAGGCCGGTGGGGTCATGCGGAGAGCGACCGCGACCTGATGAGGTGAGTGAGTGAACCCCGGGCGTCTTCCCGTTTTCGACCGGCGTCGCTGCGGCGTGCTGCTTCATCTCAGCTCACTCGAGAACGGGCTCGGCCGTGGCGGGCGCGCTTTCCTCGACTGGATCGCCGAGGCGGGCTTCACGGTGTGGCAGTTCCTGCCGCTCGGGCCCACGGGTCCGGATGGATCCCCCTACTGGGTGCGGTCGGATTTCGCCGGGAACACCGCGCTGCTCGATCCCGCGGAAATGCCCTCGTTCGAAGGCGATGATTACCGCTCGTTCCTCGAATCCGCGCGGGACTGGCTCGATGACTATGCGCTCTTCGAAGCCCTGAGCAGCACTCACAAGGTCGGCTGGTGGGACTGGCCGGCGGAATATCGCGATCGTGACCCGGATACGCTCGCGCGCGCGCGCTCCGAGCTCGCTGCGGATATCGAGCGCATGAAGCGCGAGCAGTTCGCGTTCGCGTGGCAGTGGGCGCGGCTGCGCGAGCATGCGCATCGCCGTGGCGTGCGCCTGTTTGGGGATCTGCCCTTCTATGTGGCGCCGGATTCGGCCGAGACCTGGGCCCATCGCGACCAGTTCCAGCTCGATGACACGGGCCGCCCGATTGCGGTCGTCGGCGTGCCGCCGGATTACTTCTCCGAGCTCGGCCAGCTCTGGGGCAACCCGCTCTATGACTGGCGGGCCATGCGTCGTGATGGATTCGCGTTCTGGCGCGCGCGCGTCATGCGCCAGCTCGAGCGCGTGGACGTGTTGCGCATCGATCATTTCCGCGCGCTCTCGGCGCATTGGTCGGTGCCCTCGGGGGCGCCGGATGCGCGCACGGGAAGCTGGAAACGCACGCCAGGCCGAATGTTCTTCAAGGCCCTGCGCGAGGAGTGCGGCGATCTGCCGATCATCGCGGAGGATCTCGGCGTCATCACGCCGGATGTCGTCGCGCTCCGGAAAGGCTTTGGCCTGCCCGGCATGCGTGTGCTGCAGTTCGGCTTCGGTGGCGACCCGCAGGACTTGCATTTGCCTCACATGCACCAGCGCGACTGCATCGTGTACACCGGCACGCACGACAACGACACCACGCTCGGCTGGTATCTCAGCCTCGATAGCGAGACGCTTCAGCGCGTGGACTTCTTCCTGCGCGTGACGCCGGGCTCTATGCCAGAGGCGCTCATTCGCGCGGCACTCGGCTCGGTGGGTCGGTTGGCGGTCATCCCGATGCAGGACGTGCTCGGCCTCGGCTCCGAAGCGCGTCTCAATACTCCCGGAACCTCTGTGGGAAACTGGACGTGGAAGCTGGCCCGGGAAGCGCTGAACGGCGATCTTGCGAGACATTTCTCACTGCTGAATCGGGCGTACGGCCGGGCCTGATCGGCGGGTATCCGCTTTGCTACCATGGGCGCACGCCCACAAGCGATAAGCCGTTCCCTGGGAGGCCTGTGGTGAGAGCGGTTTCGTTGTCAGTGTCCCTCGCGGCGAGCGCGATGCTCGGTGGCTGTTCGCTCTTCGTGCCGAAGCTCGAGACGCCGCAGCTTTCCGTGGTGAATGTGGAGCTGCAGAAGGCGGATCTGTGGGAACAGCGCATGAAGGTGCGCATGCGGGTGGTGAACCCGAACGATCGGCCGATTCCCGTGAAGGGGCTCACCTGCGCGCTCGAGATCGCCGGCCAGGAGCTGGCGCATGGCGTCTCCGGTGCCTCGTTCAACGTGCCCGCGCTCGGTGAAGCGGAGTTCGACATGAACATGACCGCGAACATGGCGAGCGCCATCATCAAGCTGCTCGGCCGGGGCAGCGATGTCGGGGATGAAGTCGACTATCGCGTGAGCGGCAAGATTTCCCTGTCAGAAGGGTTGCTGCGCTCGATCCCCTTCGAGGATCGCGGCACGTTCAAGCTGCGCTGAGCTTCTCGTACAGCTGCACGTACAACGCGCCCTGCCGCTCCCAGGAAAAATCCTGCGCCATTCCGTTGCGAACCATCCGCGCCCAGTGCGCGGGCTGGGCGTACAGGTCGAGCGCGGTATTCATCGCCCACTCGAGCGCTTCCGAGTTGAAGTGCTCGAACACGACTCCGGTGCCCTGCCCAGTCGAGGGGTCGTAGGGCTGCACTGAATCGGCAAGGCCACCCGTCTTGCGCACGATGGGCACGGTGCCGTAGCGCAGGCTGTACATCTGGTTCAGCCCGCAAGGCTCATAGAGCGAGGGCATCACGAAGATGTCCGCGGCCGCTTCGATGAAGTGCGCGAGCTCGTTACTGTAGCCGCGACTGAAGCTCACCCGGCCCGGGTAGTCATCCTGCAGTTCCTCGAAGAACGTCTCGTATTTCGCTTCACCCGTGCCGAGCACGACGAACGCGAAGTCGCGCCATGCGAGCAGCTCCGGCAGCGAATCGAACAGCAGGTCATGGCCTTTCTGCTGGGCGAACCGGCTCACGATGCCGAAGAGCGGCGTCTGCGGCCCTGCCTTGAGGCTGAACCGCGCAATGAGGTCGCGCTTCAGCGCGGCCTTGCCCGCCATGTTTTGCGCGTCGTAGTGATGCGCCAGATAGCGATCATGCCGCGGATCCCACTCTTCGTAGTCCACGCCGTTGAGAATGCCGGTCACCGCTGATCCGCGTGCTCGCAGGTCGTTCTGCAGGCCCATGCCGTACTCGTCTGTCGCGATCTCACGCGCATGAGTCGGGCTCACGGTCGTGATCGCGTCCGCGTACAGGATCCCATGTCTCAGCGGATTCACGCGGCCGGCGCGCAAGTCGTCCTGATGGAGGAGGTACGCCTTGTCTCCCAGCCCCACATCCGCCGCAGCGTGCGCGCTGAAGATGCCCTGATAACCGATGTTGTGGATGGTGAGCACCGACTTCGTGTTCGCGAACAGCCGGTCCCAGTTGTAGATGTATTTGAGGAACAGCGGCCCGAACGCGGTGTGCCAGTCATTGCAGTGAACGATCGACGGGCTCCACCTCATGCGCTGGCAGCACTCCAGGGCCGCGCGGGTCAGCACGAGAAATCGCAGATGCTCATCGACATCTGTGGTGTACAAAGTGGGGCGACTATAGAGAACGGGGCAGTCGATGAGATAAACGGGCGCCGTGGAGCCGGGCAGGGTGGCGGCCAGCAGCGAGTACCGATAGCGATGCGGGCCGAGCTCGAGCGGCACGTCCTGCAGGAACTCGACGGCGCGAAGGCTCAGCTTGGAGCGATCGACCAGGGAGTAGAGCGGGGTGAACAGCCGCACGTCGTGCCCGGCTGAATGCAGGAATTTCGTGAGTGCCCCGGATACATCGGCGAGCCCGCCTGTCTTGGAAAGTGGAGCCACTTCGCTCGCGATCAGGCAGACGTTCAGAGGCATATCCTGTGTTTAAAGCGCCGGGGGGCTGGGTCGACTCGGGGCGCAAAGTCTACAATCCGCGCCCGAGAGGCGTCTGTAGACGGGTGCGCATTCCCGGGGTCACTGAAAAGGAGGTTTTCCAGCCGATGCGTCGTTTCCTCATCGCGCTCACTTTGGTGCTGTTGCTGGCGGTGTCCGTCGGCATCGGCGTGCTGGTGGCGGGGTGGCCTCGCTGGCAACTGGGCTGATCCGGAGCCGGTCTCCCAGGCCGCGGCGATCACCGTGCCCTGGTGGCCTCGTCACGCTATCGCCGGCACGTATTTCTGCAGCATCTCCCGCCACGTCGCCCAGGTGTGCGCGTATCGGCGGCCCCACAAGTCGAGATGATTCGGCACACCGCGTGAGCTCAGTGCCTGCGCCATCACGCGCGAATGCACCGGCTGCTCGAAGTCTCCCTCGCCCGTTGCAATCTGGATGAAACGTTGCCGCAATTGCGTGAGCTGCCGGCCTTCAGGCCACTGGATCGACGGCGTGATGACCATGCTCATGGCGATGGCCCCGCGAAATGCATCCGGAAAGCGGCACGCGAGGCCCAAAGCACTGCAGCCTCCGAACGCGGCCCCCGCGACGTAGAGCTCCACTTCGCTGCGGCAGTCACCTCGGATCTGCGGCAGCACTTCTTCCGATACGACGCTTTCCCAGGCCCGCTGCGCCCGGGCGCATTCATCCGGTGTGGCTTTGCCCTGCAGCCACGGATGCGCCGCGAGCCCATCGAGGGAGAAGACCTTCACCCGCCCGGACTCCACCAGGGTGCGAAAGGCGTCAAGCATCCCGAACCGTTCCACCTCTTCAAAGTCCCCGCCCGCGGTAGGCAACAGCAGCAGCGGCGTGCCGTAGTGGCCCCACCGCGCGAACCTGATGGTCGTCGGTGTAGCAAGGGTGCCGGGCCACGCGCCAGACAGGCGCGTGGTGGTCCAGGTCCAGGTTTCTTTCAGCATGGAACGGGAGCGTTGTAGTTATGAGTATGCTGGCAATGTATCACCGGTATGCGCTGGGCATGACTGAGAGCAAGAATCGGGTCGTGAAAAAAAGGCGGGCGGCTACCCTACGGCCCATGCAAGACGCTCTGCCTGACAATTTCGTGGACAGCCGCGACTTCGCGCGCATCGCGAAGGCCATCCGGTTCATTGACGAACACTTTCGCGAGCAGCCGAGTCTCGAAGCGGTGGCGGCGCACGCGGGGCTGTCCGAGTTCCATTTCAATCGTCTGTTTCGGCGATGGGCTGGCGTTACGCCGAAGCAGTACCTGGCCGCAGTGACGGGCGCGGCTGCCCGGAGCGCGCTCGCGCGCAACGCCTCTGTGCTGGACGCTGCGTATGCCGTTGGGCTTTCCGGTCCCGGCCGGCTGCACGACCTCGTCGTTACGCTGGACGCCATGACACCCGGTGAGATGAAGGCGGAAGGTCACGGCATCGTCGTGAAGTTCGGCTATACCAACACGCCGTTCGGCAAGGCGCTCTTCGCGGCGACGGAGCGCGGCCTCTTTCATTTGGGTTTCGTGGATGTCGGCGGCGAGGCGGCGGCGCTCGATCAGCTGCGTTCACGCGCACCGCGCGCCACGTTCGAGCGGAACGATGACGTCGCGCGCAGCCTCGCGAAGCGCATCTGGAGCGCAGGTGCCCGCAAGGGCGCGCCGCTGCGTCTCAACGTGTCCGGCACCAACTTCCAGCTCAAGGTCTGGCAGGCGCTCATCGACTTGGGGAGCCGGGACTGCACCCATTACGCCGGCATCGCATCCGCCATCGGCAGCGCTAACAGCTGTCGGGCAGTCGGTAGTGCGGTGGGCGCGAATCCGATCGCATGGCTGATCCCGTGTCATCACGTGCTGCGAAAGAGTGGCGGACTCGGCGGCTATCACTGGGGCGAGGATAGGAAGCGAGCGATGCTTGCCTGGGAAGCCATGGGGGGCGGGTCGGCATCGGTGGCTGTGGCAGCACGCGCCTCCTGACCGCGAGATGCTTCGCGTGAGCTGGGGCGTTTATTGTTTGTCCCGCTTCGATGCGATACTCAGGCGGCCTTTTGCCAGCGCCGCTTGTCATGGCCGACGTCCGCAACATCATCACCGCTGCCAGTGTCGCGATCGCTCTGATCGCGGGCGGGTGGGCGTACTACGTCACGCAGCAGGCGAGTCCCGCTCAGGAAAGTTCCACCGCTCCGCCGGGCGCTGCTCCGGCGTCTTCCGGGCAGGCGGTGGCCAGCGTTCCCAGGCAGTCCGGTTCCGGCGGCAACTCGGTGGCCGTCATCGCCGCGATCGCAAGGCCCGAGCGCTTCGTATCCCAGATCAATGCGTTGGGCACCGCGCGCGCGAATGAGGCGGTGGAGATCACGTCGAAGGTGTCGAACATCGTGACCGCCGTTCGCTTCGAGGACGGTGAGCGCGTGCAGAAGGGCCAGGTGCTGGTCGAGCTCGACTCGGCCCAGGCCCGTGCGGATCTGGCGGCCGCCGAGGCCGCGAGCGCCGAGAGCGCAAGCCAGGTGAAGCGCAGCCGGGAGCTCATTGCCTCGAAAGTGCTCAGCGAGTCCCAGTTCGAGCAGCTCGAAGCCACGATGAAAGCGAATCAGGCACGCGTTGCCGCCGCGCGCTCGCATGTGGCAGATACCGTGATCCGGGCGCCGTTCAGTGGCAGGGTCGGGCTGCGGCGAGTCAGTGTCGGCAGCCTCGTGAACCCGGGCACCACGATCACCACGCTCGATGATCTCAATGTGATCAAAGTGGACTTCGCGGTGCCGGAGAACTTCCTGGCGGGCCTGCGCGAAGGGCTCAAGGTGTCGACGACCGCAGCGGCATTCCCGGATCGCGAGTTCATCGGCACCGTGACGGGCATCGATTTCACCGGCACCGAACCGGTGCTGCTCATCGGCACGACCCGCGTCAATATCTCGGGCGTGACCTGGATCCGCACGGCGCGGGCGGCGGCTGCATCGTAACCATGCGTTAACCCTGCCTTGCTTCAGCCACGATCATGTTCGCGCGCCG
>JBDZVF010000307.1:0-7919 GCA_040255575.1 Pseudomonadota bacterium
ACAGGGCGACGAGGACCGCTGTAACGGGGGAGCTAACAGCGGGCGCCGGAAGATTCGCTCGGATCTACGAGTGGCGCCGCGAACTATCGGGCAGGTGCGGCACCACATTCTCAGATGGCGAACGCGAATTCGCGGAATTAATCAGGTCCTATTCTCATGAGAGGTGCGCCGGCTCCGGGCGGGTAAGTTGCTCCGACCGCTACGCCGAAAAAAAAATGAGCGGATTCCAGGGGCGCAGACGTTTAACGTCCGCGTCCCTGGAGGATGGTTAGCCGCAACTTGCAAGCCGGACGAGCCCGACCGTTGAATCCCAGCGGTAGTTCGGCGGATCGCTTGTTGGAACGACCCGTGTATCGCGTACCAAGGTCCAGCGCATCGAGAGATCGGCGACTTGGGCTTCAGCTTCGTGTGCGGTTTGGAATCGCAACGCATTGCCGTACCAATGGCCGGTGCCGTCTGTCTGCACCTCAGGAGCATAGGATGCCGGCTTCACAGCCTCGGTGGCTGCTGCTGTTGAATCATTCATGTGTCTCTCCAATGTGAAGAGGGACACGCTCCCTGCCGGGTGCGCATCCCGGTAGGGTAAGACGAGCGCTTGAGAAGCTCAGTGCACTCGAGTCAGGCGCAGATAGGCGTTGACGCGCTCCGAGGCGACAACCTCATCTACACGGATTTGGTGGAACTCCAGCGAGTCAACGTTGAACAATGCAGGAGGGTCAGCGCGACGATCTGGACACTCGGACGTAGAAGGGCCGTGTGCCGATGACGTCGCCCTGAACCTTTGCCGCCGCTTTGTTCGCCTGCGAGCGGTTCGCATAGGTCAGAGCGCTGGGTTCGCCCTTGTAGAGCTTGGCGAGAACGACGGTCCCGTCGTTGAGCGTGGTAGTCAGCGGACGTGCGCTATCGCCTTGGAGTTGCTTGATGCGTCCTTCCAGCTCCGCAATCCCTTCCACAGAGAAAGGAGCCGTTGCAGGAGGGGACTGGCGCAATCGGTTGCGAAGCTCACGGAGCTCGTTGTCGGAGCATCCATAAATGTCCGCCACTTTTCGCCAGGAGTCATCGGCGTCCGGAAGTGGCTTTCCTGCCTCGGCCCATGCGTCGTTCATCCGCCGCATCTGGTCGAGGTTGGCAATCAGATTCGGAAGACTTGTGTCTGAGGTCATGTCAGCGTCCTGTAGTAGGTGATGAGGAAAGGTGCATCGCCAGCTGCGCTGGTGCGCGCGGGATCGATGCAGAGGCGGACTGGAGGTCTGGTCAACCAGCGCACCATCGCGCGAGGCCGCCAAAGGCTCCCCCGAAAATGCGCAGCTCAGAACTACCGTAAAGCGCGCTGCAGTCGGCAGAATGAAGCGCTGTCCGCTGTCGCAAGAAAAGCGCTTGCCGTAAGGTCACGGCAAGCGCGTCTGTGCAGCGATTGCGCCGCTAGTAGCAGCCATATCCAATCACGAGGACGCTCTCTCCGGCACGGCCCTCGCAGTCGGCGCCACCGTTGGCCTCCTTCTTTGTGATCTTGTGAGTACACGGTCCGAAGTTGATCTCGCGTGGATCACCTCCGCCGTTGAATCCGTCGAGAATCATGACCTCGGCGTCGGGCCGAAACATTGAGAGACGATCGGCGAGTTCTTTCACATTCATAATGCGGGCTCCCCGCTCGATCGGGTCGCCAATGGGCAGTTGCGTGAGCATCTCCCGAAGACAAGTGCATCACCGCCGCTCGCCTTCCAACGAACCGCGCCGACTGTGGGTGGCCAGTGCGAAGGCCGCTTATTCAAGCAGCGCGGTGCAGGCGCTCCGATTTCAACGTTGAGCGCATTGGCTGGCCGCCTTGATAGGGGCAGCTCAATGCGGCTCTTGCAGGCGACCATGATGCGCGCGAGCTCTGCTTCTGCGAGGCGAGCACGGACTTTCGTGGCGATTGCACGAGCTTTGCGCGCTCGTGTTAGGAACTGGCCGACCACGCGTTGGTTGTTGATGTCCTCCGCGTTTCTCGCCGCGCGTTCACATTGGCGTGCAACGGCCGAAAGAGCGTCTTCAAGCTGAGATAACTGGACTACGCGGTGCGTCGTGATTGTACGGGCTAAGCTCACCTGCCCACCTCGCGCCCGGGCGTGCGCATGGGTTTGATGAGCACGGCGATTTGCTCGATCGCCTGGGCATTGTCGATATCGACGATCGGGGATCCATCGACTCGGGTAATGCGACTGCCGACGATGTCGCCGTATGCACCCGCCCGACCAGGGAGGAGATCTGAGCAGACATCGCGTCGAGTGATGAGTACGTGAACCCAGTAGCAGCCGTCTGTTGTCCTGGAGACCTCAACTGCGCCGCCGGGAAACTCGATGATGTGCTGCGCGGGTTCAGGCCGTCGGGTCTTGTCGCCGAGCAGCTCGATGCGTTTGGGGGCTTTAGCGATGAGGAAATTCTTCGATGTGAACTGAGACACGTGCATCTCCTGATGAATGGAAGGACACGTGCTCCCGCGGGGGCGTGCCCCGCTGGGTGAGTTGACGAGCGATTCTTTGATGATTCGAGAAATGGCATCTCGTCAGAGAAGCCTGACGTGCCCGCTCTGGGATGCTGTGCGGGCTTAGAACAAATGAAGCGTGGCGCCCAAGGCCGGCTGCCGTCGCGCCGAAATCGGGGTGAGCGTAGGACCGCCTTCTCTCGGGACCAATAGCCCTACCGAGATCACGCTCGTCGACGCTCGAGAGCAGCTCCGGTCTAACGGCTGCCGTGCGAAGTGTCGCACTCGACCGATCCCGTCCGCTCAGCATCGCCTCCGCGGACGTTCGCCGGCGTACTGGCGAAGATGCAATCCACGTTCATTCCTATCCACCCAAAAGGGACTTGTGTCCCTGGTCGGGCGCTGTCCCTTCTGCAATTCAGGAGAGACACATGAAAACATCCACCAGCAGTAGTCCCGTTTGCGAGGAGCTGCCCGAACAACCGCTCGTACGAAAGGATTCGCTTGAGGAATTGGTCGGCCATCGAAACACCGCGCTTGATCTCGCTCGCCACGCGCTCGAAACACTTGTCGCCGCCGAGGCGGCGGCGAAGCGCGCGGCGCCTCAGGATTCGTATGCAGGATTCATTGACGCCCTGGTTCGAGATCGCTTGTATCGGATGAGAACCGAAGGCGATGTCGAGGAGCCGATGGCAACTGTGCGACGGGCGATCGACAGGCATGCCTGGGCCTGTCTTCAAAAACTCAGCGGGTTGCGAAATCTGATGGACGTCACCGCTCACCGACAGATGGCGGAGCAGCTTTCAAACGACCCGCCGCCATTCACGGTCGAGAACGTGACCGCCACCTACATGAGTCTTGCAGCTCAGGCACCAAAAATCTTCGAGCGGTCTTTGGTGACGGTATTCAAGCGGCTGAACACCAAAGACTATCGTACGAACAGTGCATTTCGAATCGGTCCGAGGATCATTCTGACGTATATGTTCAGCGAATATGGCTTTTCACACTGGGATAGCAAGCGCGAGTTGGTCGCCGATCTTGATCGAATCTTCCATACCTTAGACGGGAAGAAGCCTCCGGAAGCCGGCAACGCGGCCGATGCTATTGAAGCGGCATACCGGAGGCATGAATCGACCCATGCGACCGAATACTTCGAAGTGCGCATGTTTAGAGGAAACGGAAATATGCATATGAAGTTTCGCCGGTTGGATCTGTTGGAGAAAGCCAACCGCATCATTGCGCGTCACTTTGGTGAGACGCTCGCTGACGATACGAAGCGATGTTAGTCACGAACACTCGAAACCTCACGGAGTATGCGGCCGATGCGCGGCGTACGACCCGACGGCGGGAGCAGCTATGCAGAGATCAGACGGTGACGACCCTCGACATCAGGGTGCACTCGAGGATGCTCAAGAACTTCTCGATGCGGTCCCTGAGCTGGAATTGACCTCCGCCCTCAAACAAGCGGCGGCAGATCGGGGAATCAGCTACGGCGAGGAGATGAAAGCCTTCATTAAGTGGGCTTACCAGCGGCTCGGAATCTGAAGGAGGCTGGGACACCCGCCGGCGCAAGCCGGCGGGCGGCAGTGGAGCAAGGGCTGTTTTGGCGGACGCGCTGTGCCGCACGGCGCTCCTTGTGAGCCGGACGGATTGCCTAGTGACGCGCGAACCGTACTGGTGACGAAAAGCGCTGTCGTCCGCCAATCGGGTGGCGGGAGTGACCACTTTCTACCGAGACGGAAAATCAGGTTGGCCTCACGCTTGTTCGCGTTGGCTGAACTCCCGTCCGTTCAGCATCACCACTGCGGACGATCGCCAGGGCACTGGCGAAGATGCAAACCCACCTTCGTTTTCAAATCACTCAGCAGGGGACTCGTCGCTGTGGGGTGGTTCCACATGCGGGCGATGATGCTGGCCCCGTTCTTAACCCCATCGGGACGCGTCCCGACTCGACTTCTTGATCCGTCGCCGCGCTTTGCTGTGGCGGCGCTCTTCTTCCTCCCTCGGGACATGCGTCCCGAAGGGAGGCATGTCCCTCATTTGAACTGTGAGAGACACATGAATGCTTTGAGACTTACTGAGATCGAGATCTTCCATGCGGCCTTCGAATCTAGCCCCCGTCGTGTCGCAAGACTTTCAAGCGCGTGCCCCGTCGAAGAGGCGCTCGAGCAAGCGTACAAAGGCACGCAGAACGTCGATTCATCTTGGGTGGAATCCAAGGGTCAGCTCGGTGTTCGAATCGAGCCCGATCCCACTGTTGCGACGGGATGTCGCTCCACAAGTACCGGCGACTATGCCCGGGTTGTCGATGTCCAGGGACTTGAGACATTCTGGCGGTGCTGCTTCATCGGTTGGCGTCCGATTCAGGATCGCAGCGACATCGACCTCGTTGGAATGCCGGTGATCGCTGCCGGCCACTCGGTGTAGATGAGAGGGCGCGAGTCTGGTTAGCGGAGACTCGCGTCTTCTTCAGTTCATTACTTCGCAAGGATTTGCTCCGCGAGACGGCTGCTCAACCCCGGCTACTTGTTCAACGCGCGGCGTGCCGCTGCGAATTTCTGCTCGAGCGTCCGCTCACTGATGCCTAGCAGCTTTCCGTTCTCCGCGACCATCGCGGTGATGATAGATTCCTGGCTGCGAAATCGCGAATAGCGCTGACCGGTCGGCGTTTCGCCGAGCATCAAAGCCAGCATGCTGCCCAAGATATGCAGGTAGGTCGCCTCGGCGCGAGTTCCGAGCTCAGTCTGGGACTTGCCTCGAGGTGTGCCTGCGTGGCGAACGCGAAGCGAGCGCAGCTCTTCCAGATGCCGCTGCACCTGCGCTCGTAGCGCGTCGCGCTCAACGAGCAACACATTCACCGCCTCAATTGGCACCGTCGTTTTCAGCATCAATTCGACGGAGCCGAAGAGAAATGTTGGGCGGTGTTCGGGGTAGTAGCGCGTCATCCATGATCGAAGATCGACATGCCTGATGCGCGGGCTAGACTCATCGACCGGCACGTCTGGATGCAGGGGCGAGCCGTCGATCGTGGCGGGGAGTTCCTGATTGCGGATGCCGTCGAGGATCCTCTCGAGATTCAGCTGAACGTCGGCCCAGCGCGCAGACGCAATCGCGATGCGACCATGCCCGTCGAGAATCTCGCGCTCCTCCTGTTGACTAAGCTCGCTCCATCGGATTGCAGCTTCTATGGGGCTGTAGGTAACCTTCAACGATGGAGCGGTGACGTTCGAGCTTTGCATTGGCATCCACTGCCATCATCGAGCGCGCCTTGGTGGACGCGGAGCTCGACGCGCCCCGTTTCCCGAACGTCGGTTCTGCGAGGGGTCTGCGCTCGAGGATCGAGATCTGTTCTCAGTCTGTAGGCGATAGACTCCGAACCCGGCTTCGACCGTCGGCTCGCCTGGCCGTCGTTGTAGCTGCAGCTCGCGCAGGAGTGTATTGCCACGACGGAGAAAGCTCATTCCTTCGTCTTCAACAAACTTCTTCACGTCTGAGAGCTTGCTGACCGGAATGTACGGGTTCTCGGCTCTGCGTTCGAATAGTCCTTCGCGGACATCCTTCACGGTGAGGTTATGCTCTGCAACAGCCAGCATCTGTGCCAGCCCACGCAATGCCCATTCCACTGCGGGGCCTTCGACACCGTGCACGATGACGGTGTCTCGGATCGCGGCATATCGCGTGCCCCGTCGCTGCACCGTTCCTGTTCGGATCAAGTAACGCAAAACGTGGTCGACGTCGAGATTTGCATCCACTTCACGCACCAGGGTCTCGAATGAAGGCGAGCGCCCGCGCTTTCGAAGCGCACGCGGCATGCCGTTGCGCGTGTAGCGCGGATTGTCGTGCCAGGTCGACATCACTTCAGGGGCTTGCGGGATTTCCTTGCTCGCATCGATCCGCGGCCGCGGCGGGGATTCGGCGTGGCTGAAATATTCCTGTCGTACGCAGGCAATGAACTTGTCCTGAGATACCCCAAACATCCTGCAGATGCGCACGAATCGCTGTATCGCTTCCACGACCGACCCATCGGCCACGGACGAGGGGGAGTGATCGGTTGAGACGGGCGGGATGGTTGAGGTCTTGGACGGACCTAGTTCATCGGCCTTCGTCAACCAGCGATCCTGATACGCGGAGATCGACACGCCTACTCCGACTGTAGGCTCGGAACCCGGTCGGACTTGGTTTTCGTGCAGCAAGCTGTCGAGCCGGGAGAGCAGTGCGACGCCGTGGCTGCGGATCTCCCCATGAACCCTGGGCAGCAAACGTACCGGAATGCTGAGATTGAACACCTCACGCTCGAGAGCACGGTCCTTCGGATTGGCGGAGGTTACGTTGTGCTGAATAGTGCTAATTTGGCCGCTCAGGATTCCGATGGTGTGAGCGCGCGCAAGGTCCAGATCCTCGCTGAAGGTGACCTGTCGGTTGACCGCTATATATCGATCACCTCGCCGCTCTACTGCCTTGCCCCGGATAAGGGCTTCGGCAACATCGGACGGATCTTCACCGGGCAGCACCGAGGCCACCAACTCACTGACCGTGGGACCGCGGCCTCTTAGCTTCAGATGTAGTGGTCGATCGTCACTGCCCAAATAGCGGGGTTGCCCGAACCACTCGGTCATGATGTGGGGCAGCGCGCGGACGTAGCGCACGCGGCGGGCGTCTGTCGGATTGGACGCGAGGACCGCGGCTGCTTGGTCGAGCACCTGGTTGAGGAATGAAGTCTCGTCCGATCGCTCGGCGCGGGTAGCGCTCCTCTTTCTCGCCTGCGGAGTGGCCGTCTTCGTCCTTGACATGGCTCGATCAGCTCCTGCGACCTCGCTGGGCCGGATCGACTCGGGGCTTCAACTCCTTTCGTTGGCGCTTAGACGGTTGATTCGCTCCCCTCCGAAGCAGTTTTCCGCGGGAAGAAAGCCTCAGTAGTTGAACGGCAAGATGGATCCCGACACCGTCCTCGCCGCGCGCGGCGCGATAGCGCTCGTGACTGAGGGTGCGGTTGATGCTTTCAGCCAGTACCCGGACATCTTCTTCAAATCGGATCATGAGGATTCGCGCATGTTCAGGGTCTAGGCCTTCGACGCTGACGGTGCTAACGCTGTGAGGTTCGAGTTCAGGGTGTTCGATGTTCTCGACGCCGGCGCGCAGCTGAAGGCTCGCGTCATTCGCTAACCGCGTCAGGCCGCGCGGATCGCCGGGTACGTTGATGCAGCTCTTACGCAGCACCCTGTACCGTCCATCGTCCAAACGGCGCACGGCACCGGACCGCAATAGCTCGCGCAAAATGGCGTCGGGACGCTGATCTGTACTTGCGTAGCGTTTGACAAGCGACACGACAGACGGGACTGGGCCGCGTTTACGGAGCGCGAGCGGTATGCCAGAGGCCTCGTGAAACTCAGCGTCCGCCCACCAACCGTCCAGGACGCGCTGGGCGCGTGCGCCGCTGTCCGGTTCACTCGACAGG
>JBDZVF010000308.1:0-7911 GCA_040255575.1 Pseudomonadota bacterium
CGCCCGCGCGAGCACGGCGATCGCTCGCGCATTCGCTTTCGTCGACACGGATGGGATCGAATTCGGAACGCTCGCCGAAGCGGCGGAGGTGTCCTCGACGCCGCGCTGACTCGTGACGTGCAGGGTATTGGTGGATGGCATGGACGCTGCTCCCGTATAACGATTTACCTTGATATGCAGCGTAGAACTCGCAATGCAACCCGACAAACGATAAAAATCGGCGCTGGAAATCGGTTTGGTTGATGCAACGAAATGCGCGGCAGTTGCGCGGATGTTGCGTGTGAATTGCGCCACGCTTTCGTGCGGGCGAAACGTGTTAAGCGTGCCACGTCACCGGCGGCGGAGAGGCTCGTCACCGCGCTGGCGCCCGCAAGAGGTCCGCCCGCCATGAACTCCCCCAACTGCCTCGGGGCGAACGTGCGCGGTCAGCGCCTCGCAGAAAACATGCGCGGTCAGCGGCTCGCAGCGAACGCTACACGCATTCGAAATCTTCCGCGCCCAGCGGGCGGCAGAACTGACTCCAGTTGCCGCTCTTGCGCCAGTAATCCAGCAGCCCGAGCTCGCGCACCAGGCTCTTGAACTCCGGCAGCGCGCGCAGCGGTTTTCGCGAGCCCTGCCAGATCACGAACACGTTCTGTGTCGGCCCGATCGCACGGAGCGCATCGAGCGCGAGCTTGGGGTCGCCGAAATAGGGAGCCCACGCAGCCACGGCGTACAGCCCGCCCGCCGCATCGCCCGCTTCCGGGCTGCCGTAGATACGGCGCAGCTCGGCGAGCGCCGCCTGCGGGTTGTCCAGCCTTTCGAGCAGGCGATTATTGAGTGTCGAGGGATTGTGGCGCAGAAACTCGCGAATCGCGCGCGAGTCGCGGTGGCCGAGCAGGATACTCAGATGGGCGTTGCTCGCCATGCTCGGCTCGCCCTTCAGCGCGCCGGCCGATTTGATCAGCGCCAGCGCTTTTTCCGAGTTCCCCGTCATGTCGTACGCGGAGGCCAGCACGGCTGCCGGACGCATCAGCAGCGGCTCGGCGCGCACCGCGCGCTCGAGATAAGGAATCGCGTCGCGCGGTCGACCGATGTTGAGGAAGAACCAGGCCTGGAACAGGTTGGCGTCGAAGTCGAACGCAGGGGCAACCTCTGCGGCCTTCTGGAAGCGGCGGCCCGCTTCGAGCCAGTTGCGGTTTTGCATGGAGATGCTGCCCGCGCTTCGCAGCGTCTGCGGGGCCTCAGGGGCAAGCTCGAAAGCGCGTAGTGCCGCAGTTGAGATGCGTTGTTGCAGTTCCACGGAGGTCAGCGGAAGTGCTGAAGCAGGTGGAAAGTCCACCGCGAAAGTGTAGGCCTCGGCGAGCGCCGCCCAGGCGAGCGCGAATTGCGGATCGATTGAAACGGCGCGCTCGAGATCGTCGATCGCCTTGCGTGCGTCAGTGATGCCGAGATGGTTGATCACGGACCGCGCCGAAAGGTATGCCTCATAGGCGGCGAGGTTGGTTGTTCCACCGGGGGGCGCCTCGTGCTGCCCGGAGATGAGCGTGAGGCGCAGCGCCGTGGCCACGGATGACGCGATCTGCTCTTGCACGGCGAACACGTCGCTGAGGTTGCCGTCGAACGTGTCCGCCCATTTCTGCGAGCCCGTGGATGCATCGACGAGTTGCGCGGTCACGCGCAGCTTGTCCCCATCCCGTCGCACGCTGCCTTCGAGCACGTGATTGACGCCCAGTGTGCGCGCGATTCTGCGCACGTCTTCGTTGTGTCCCTTGAACGCGAACGAGGAGGTGCGGCCCAGCACGCGCAGCCCTTGCAGCCGCCCGAGCGCGTTCATGATTTCTTCCGAGAGGCCGTCGGTGAAATTCGCCTCGTCCTTGTTCGGGCTGACATCGGCGAACGGAAGCACCACCATGGAGGGCGGCTCGAGGGCGCTGGAATCCCGCTCGCGAGCGCCGGGGCGCAGAAGAACGAAGGCCGCTACGCCCACGACCAGTAACAGCGCGATTCCCCAAATGGTGAAGGAGCTCTTCTCGTTTCGGACCTGGGATTCATTTCGGGCGTGGGGCTGGTGCGGCGGCGGGGCAGGCGGACTGGCGACTGTGGGCAGTGGCGGAGCCGTCGAATGGGCTTCGGTCGAGGCAATGCCGGCGACGGCACTCACGTGTGCGCCAGTCTTCGCCACTGCGCTGGGCATCGCGGCTACGCTGGGCATCGCGGTTGCGCTGGGCATCGCGGTTGCGCTGGGCATCGCGGTTGCGCTGGGCATTGTGGTTTCGCTGGGCATCGCGGCTGCGCCAAGCATTGCGGAAGCCGCCGGCCCGGGCACTTTGTCACCGCGCCGGACCACCGGCACGAACCGGAGCCCGCGCCCCGGCACCGTAATGATGAACCGATGCTGCCCAGGCGCTTCCCCCAGCAACTTGCGCAAGGCCGAGATGTGCTGGCTGAGGTTGTTCTCTTCGACGACGGTGTTGGGCCACACCGCCTTCATCACCCGCTGCTTGTCGAGCAACTCGCTGGGGTGCTGCGCCAGGTAGAGCAGCAAATCGAACGCGCGTGGGGCAATCGCGACGGCCGCTCCGTCCGGGCCGAGCAGACGTCGGTGCCGGGCATCGAGCACGAAGCCCTCGAACTCAAGCACATCAGGCTCTTCCGGGGCGTTCATCGGCTCCCTTCATGCGCCTTCAGGACGCTTCACGGCGCAATCAAAATGTGTTTTCAGGCCGCGCGCCAGACTCTACCCCACGCGGCAGGACCCCGAGAACCGATCTGGGGACCGACACTCCCCCGACGGCGCGGCACCGCTTCAGCATGGACGACCTTTCGGGCTCAATTGCGCGCCCCGTGGAACGCTGGCAAAAGGGGGATCCAATGCCACACAGGGCCGGGGGACACATGTCGGAGCAGGACAAATCGCAGAAGCACGCGCCGCTCACCCGGTCGGGTCACGCGCGTCGCCGGTTCATTGGAGGGACTGCGCTGGCTGCCGCGGGCACTTCCGCCGCCGTGATGATGCGGGGGCTGCCAGCCATGGCGGCCGACGCACCTGCCGCCGGCAACTGCGCGTCGATCCCAACGCCGATGAAGAACGTCGAAGGCAAAGTTGCCTTCATCACCGGTGGCAACAGCGGCATTGGCCTCGGCATCGCGCGTGCCTTCCTGGACGCGGGGATGAAGGTGGCCATCACCTACCGCACGAAGGCGAATCTCGATGAGGCGATGAAGGAGTTCGGCAAGGCTGCCGATCGCGTGTACGCCGTGAGTGTGGATGTGACCGATCGGGCGGCGCTCGACAAGGCCGCCGACGAGGTTGTGCAGCACTTCGGCAAGGTGCACGCGGTGGTTGCGAATGCGGGTGTCGCGGTGATCGGCGGCATCAGCAAGGCGAGCTATGACGATTGGGATTGGGGCATCGGCGTCAACCTGAATGGCGTGTTCAACACCATCCACACGTTCCTGCCGCGCATTCAGTCGCACGGTGAGGGCGGGGCGGTGATCGCGACGTCGTCTCTCGCCGGTCTTCTGGGTCATGGTGGCGCGGGTGTGTACACGGCGTCCAAGTTCGGCGTCGTCGGATTGATGGAGGCGCTTCGTTTCGAGCTTGCCGATAGCAACATTGCCGTGTCGGTGTTCTGCCCGGGTATCGTGACGACGAATATCGGTGCTTCCGCACGCAACCGGCCCGCGTCGAAGGCGGGCAGTGCGCCGGCGCCAGGGCGTCCGCCGGGAGGTGGCATGCGTCCTCCGCAGGGCCCGCCGCCCGGGATGGATCCGCTCGAAGCGGGCCAGCGCGTGCTCCAGGGCATGCGTAACAACGATCTCTACGTACTCACGACGCCGGATTTCGAGGAGGACTTCCGCGCGCGCGGCGAAGCGATCCTTGCCTCCCTGCCCGCGGATGTGAATCTCAGCAAGGAGCGAATCGCGGTCGGCCACATGATCGCGGGCAAGATGACGTACGTCGCCGAGCGCGATCGCAAGCAGTGCGAGCGCAAGACCCGCACGAAGAAGGCTTGATCGTCGCAACGGTCCAGCGCCAGCGGCTGCGCTTCGATGCGCAGCCGGTCGCGCGCAGGCGGGTAGGCCGGCACGCCTGAAATCGCTGGTCCTCGGAGGTTCGCGGAGCATGAGCGCGCAAACGGTATTCGCCAAAGTGACTCAAATGCACAAACCACACTTCGCATACTCGAGCGGCTCGCACGCGCGCGCGCCGTTGATTCCCGCTGGCGCACTGTGGGAGCGCAAGCCACTTCGTGCGCTCGCCGCGTTCGGTCTTGTGGCTGGGCTGCTCGGCGCAAGTGTCGCGGCAAGTGCCCAGCAGGCCGGCAGCGCTCCGGTTTCCGTCCCGTCCGCGCCCGCGCAACGCATGGCTCCCACGCGGGGCCCGCAGTTCACGGGCTATCTCACCCCCGGGTCGCTGGACCTCTTGAAGGTGCTCCCGCCCGCGCCCGTGGAGGGCGATACGAGGTACGAAACCGATCGGCTCGTCTTCAAGCAGACGCGGGCATGGGAGGGCAGCGCGCGCTGGCAGATGGCGAGCGACGATGCGCTCGCGAGCCCGGCCGACCTGCTCCGCCACTTCTCCTGCAGCGTCGGCGTGGAGATGAATCCGGCAAACGCGCCGAAGATCATGAACGTGGCGGCGCGCGCGACACGCGACGCCGGCCGCGAGATGAGCGTCGCGAAGGATCACTTTCAACGCAAGCGCCCGTTCTGGATCGACAACGGCAACACCTGCCGGCCGCGAGAAGAATTGGGCAATACCTACGATTACCCCTCGGGGCACACGACGGCGGGCTGGACGTGGGCCCTCGTGCTCGCGCAGGTTGCGCCCGAAAGAGCGTCGGAAATTCTCGCGAGAGGGCGGGCCATTGGCGAAAGCCGGGTGGTTTGCGGCGTTCACAACGCCAGCGCCGTGGAAGGGGGCCGCTACACCGCGGAGGCGGTGATGGCCCTGACTTCCCTGAAGCCGGAGTTCCGTGCCGATGTCGAAGCCGCGCGCGCTGAGCTTGCGAGCCTGCGCCAAAGTGGCTCGAAGCCCGATCCCGCGCGATGCGAGCGGGAAGCCGCACTCGTCGCGCTCCCCATCACGGGCAAGGAGCGCTCGGCTCATTGACCTGACCGGCCATTGACGTGGCGAGCCATTGACGTGGCTGGCCATTGACGTGGCTGGCTATTGCCGTGGCCGGTCGTTGCCGTGGCCGGTCGTTGCCGTGGCCGGTCGTTGCCGTGGTCGGTCATTGACGTTGGTCGGCCGCGGGGCAGCCCGGTCATTGACATAGCCGCCGGCCGCCGGCCCCCGCGCCACCTCGGATGTGTGGCTCGACAGCCGCGCGCTGGTAGCGATAACATCCCGACCCATGCCAATCGACATCGTATTGCTCGATCTGGATCGGGCGGAGGCGCAGGAACTGCGCGCCGTGGAACAGGCCTGCGCGGCTCATCCCGGCGTCCCGGTTATGGTGGTCTCGGGGCGGGGCGGCCCTGGCGTCGCGGCGCGCGTCATTGCACACGGGGCCTCGGCATTCGTGCCGAAGTCCGCCTCAGCGGCCACGGTGATGGAAGCGATGCGGGCCGTGCGCGCGGGCGAGGTCTGGCTGCCGCCGCAGGGCGAGTCCGAAAGCGTGGCGCCCCGGCTCACGCCGCAGCAGCTTCGCGTGGTTCACATGCTCTGCGCCGGCCTTTCGAACAAGCAGATCGGCGTGCGGCTCGGCGTGACCGAAGCGACCGTGAAGGCGCACATGCGCGCGATCATGGAGAAGTTCGGGGCCGACAATCGCACGCAGGTGGTTGTCTCGGCGCAGCGGCTGGGCATCGATCAGCCCGCCGTGCGCGAGCGGGCGAGCAGCACGCCACCCAATGCCATTGCGAATCCGATGAACTGGAGCGGCATCAGCGTTTCGTGAAAGAAGAAATACGCCTGGACCGCGGCAAGCGGCGGCGCCAGCAGGATGAGCGCGGTGACCTTGGTCGCTTCCCCATGACGGAGCATCCACATCAGCAGTGAGACGCCGATGACCGACGGCACGATCACCGCCCAGACCAGCCCCGCATAGAGAATCGGAGTGTTGTCCCACTGATAGGTGCTGACGAGCGCCGTTACGACGACCGCGACTGCTGCACCTCCGAGATTCTGCACGCTCGCGGCCACGCGAATGTCCGTTGCCGACAGGCGCTTTTGCACCAGCGCGCCTGCGGTTACCGCGACCACACTGAACAACGCGGAAGCCACCGTCAGCACCGTGAGCGACCCGGCCCCCGTGCTTGCAAGCTTCGGTGCGATCACGAAACCCACGCCCGCGAAACCGATGAAGAGACCGATCCAGGTACGCACCGCGAGCCGCGTGCCGATCGCGGCGAGATAGAGAGCGGTGAAGACCGGCTGGAGCGCGCCGAGCAGTGCCATCACACCCGCTGCCATTCCCTGCGTGATGGCCCAGTAGCTCGCGCACAGATACACGCCATTCATCAGCGCTCCCGCGACCAGGTGCCTGCCGAACTGCCGGCCGCGAGGCCACACCGCTTGCGCGGCGACGGCGGCAACACCCATCACAGCGGCCGTGAGCACCAGGCGCACGAAGATGAAGAGTTGCAGATCCGCATGCGGCGACACCGCCTTGGCGACGATGAAGCCCGAAGACCAGATGAGGACGAATAGAGCCGGGGCGAGAAATCGAAACATAAGTCTTTCATTGTCTCTGGATTCAATGCCCCTGCCACTCCGCCGGGAGAGGGAGCGGGGTAGTCGCCGCGCCAGCGCTGGCGAGCGGCGTCACTGAGGTCAGTCGACGAGTTTCAGTCGCGCGAGGTTTGGCAGCAGCGTCGTTGCGACGTGCTGCTCGACGGGCGAGGGGCCAGGTCGGGCACCCGACAGCAACTCGATGATGGCGAGCGCTTCGGCCGGCCCCACCACGATGCCATTGCCCAGCAGCTCGCTCGGAATCGCTCGCGGCGCGCGTTCTTCGATGATGCACCGAAGGCTGCGTTCGACCAGCGCATTCGCCGGTTTGTGCACCTCGCTCGGCTGATCGTATCGGTACACGCGAGCGAACGGCATCAGCGCGCCGCCGGCAACGAGAAAGGCGAGATTGCGGGCAATCTCCGCGGTATTCCGACTCTTGCCGCTCAGTGCAGCCACGGCGTCGCCGAGAGTGACGGACCCATGACGCAGCAGCCCCTTCAACGCGTCGATGAAATCCGGCTGGAAGGTGATGTGACCGCGCGGGACCTTGATTCGCGTGCCGAGCAGGCGTGGATCGCTGACACTGCCGATGACCGCATCGTTGATGGCCCGTGCTGCTTCGGTCGGCGAGCGCGCGCTGTCACTACGGATGAAGACATCGCGCCGAAATCGCCGATTCGTGGCGAAATCCAGCGCCAGGTGCTGCTGGCGGGCAGTGGCGAGATTCTTCAACGCATTCGTCGCGGAGTCTTCCACCAGCAGCGCGGGATGATTGTCAGCCAGCGTCGCACTGCCGATAAAGCTTGCGCCTGCCTGCGCCATCTCATCCATCACGTCGACGGAGTAGAACGGCTGCCATGTCTCATTCAGGAACTCATGCGCAAGATAGTTGGGCGGTACGCGACCGTAGGACTCGATGGCGCGCGCGGCTTCCGGGTTCACGTCGAAATAGCGCATGCCTCGCGCGCTCATCTGCGTGAGCAAATCGACTGCACGGCGCATTTTCTCCGATGAGTCACCGCGCGCCGCTGATGCGAGCTCGACGAGCAGACGACGCACTGGCAACTCGCTTGCCCACCCCGGCATGCAGTTGTAGCTCACATAGACGAGGCCGCCGCTGGCGAGCTTCTCGTGGATGATCCGCCGGATCGCGGCACGCGATTCCGCGCCCACCCAGCTGTACACACCATGAAGCACGATGAAGTCGAACGGCGGCAGGTCCTCGCCCAGCAGGTGCTCGAACGAGG
>JBDZVF010000309.1:0-7900 GCA_040255575.1 Pseudomonadota bacterium
GCCGACTTTTCCGATCTGCCGCCGCTCGCATTGGAAGAGGACGACCTGCCTTCGCCCACCGCAGTTGAGATGCCGCGGGGCGCAGCGTTGGGTTCGATCCACGCGAAAGCGAACGGCGAGGCTGCTGGCGTCTCGTCCACCTCCATGGACGCGGACGCTACTTCCGCTGCGGCGAACTCACGCGCGAGATCCACGGCCGCGAGGGCGAGGGCCATCGCCGGCGCGAAGCCCGCAGGAGCCACTGCGCAGACCCGGAAGGCTTCCGGGAACGCCGCGCCGACAGCGGATGCAACACCGGCTGCCCCGACGACTGCTTCACCCACGGCCGCTGCGCCGTCGAGGGCTGCGATGGCTTCTGCGTCAGCGGCTTCTGCGTCAGCGGCTTCTGCGTCGGCGGCTTCTGCGTCGGCGGCTTCTGCGTCGGCGGCCTCTGCGTCGGCGGCCTCTGCGTCAGGGGCCTCTGCGCCGACGGCCGCCTCGGTGAAGGGCGCGACAGCCGCAGCCGCCGCACCAACGGCGCGCCCGAAACTCTCCATGAAGGCCGGCAGTGGCTCATCGGCTTCGGCTGCCGCGGGTGCGGCTCCGAGCGTCGCGGGTAACGGCTCCGGCGGCCCGCGCGTGGGTACGAATCTCAGAGCCGTGCCTGCATCGCACGCCCCGGCCACGGCGGCCGCACGCTCCGCAGCCGCGGCTGCTGGGGCCGTACCGCCCGCCGCCGCGCCGTCTGCTCCGGTCTCAACGCCCGCGGCCGCTTCCTCTTCTGCTGGCGCATCCTCTGCCACCGCACCGCCTGCTGCGGCCTCAATACCATCCGCGGCGGCGTCGTCTGCGGCGGCGTCTTCTGCGTCCGTTTCACCTGCTACCGCGTCGCCTGCTATCGGATCGCCTGCTATCGCATCACCTCCTGCCGCGCCGGCGGTGCCTGTTTCGACAGCGCCTGCTGCTGGCGCCGAAGCACCAACGTCCGCACCCACGCCGCCCATCGCCGTCACACCCGCGCCGATGGATCGCGACTTCATTGCGCGCAATCAGATTGTCGAGCGATATCTGTCGGGCAAGCTGCCGATCAAGGGCGCCACGGACTTCGAGAAATTCTGCGGCGAGAACCCGGAGCTGCTGGATGAGCTCGGCCTCCCGGCGCGCGTGAACGCCGGGCTGCGGCTGCTCGAAGCGGCCGGCAAGCCCGAGCCGTGGCAGGAGCCGCCGAAGCGGTTCTGGGAAAAGCCGCATCTCGCCATCGGCCTTGGCGTCGCGACCATTGCGCTTGCGATCGCGTTGGCGGTGGTGGCGAATGGCAACTCCGACAAGGCGCGCCACATCGCGAAACTCGAAAAGCAGGTGGCGGATCAGCCGCTGAGCCCTGCGACCTCGACGCGCACCGTGCGACTGCTACCGAGCTACAAGGGTGCGTCGAACTCCCCGGCCGTGGTGCTGGGTGGGCCAAACGCGCAGCTCGCGGAGCTCAAGATCGACATGTCGCGCTCGGCGTTCCGCAACTTCCGCATCACCATGGATCGCATCGATCAGGGGCGGGTGGCGATTCTCCACAACCTGGCGAAGGATTCGAACGGGCACTTGAACATCGCGTTGAATACCTCGGCGCTTGGGCCGGGGAATTATCAGCTCACGATCGAGGGGGTTACGTGGAAGGGCCAGGTTGAGCCGGATGCGTGGGTGACGATCGGGATTACGCACTGAAGATTTCGCCCACCATGCGCTCTCAGGCGCCTTCTACACGCTGGAGCGTCACGAGGTGACGCTCTTCATTCAACCCGGGTACGTTGAGCGCGCGCACCTCGAGCACTCTCCACGCTGAGGGTACGCGGGCAATCTCCTCGTCCGGCCGTTTACCCTTCATCGCGAGCACGCGCGTTTGCGGGCCGCAGAGCGGAGTCACGAGCTTCAGCAACTCCGGCAGCGCGGCGAACGCGCGCGCAATCACGGTATCGAACGGCTTCGCAGCCTTGAACGACTCGCTGCGCGCATGAACCGCCGTGACGTTCGACAACCCGAGCAGGTGCGCCGCGTGCCCCACGAAACGCACCTTCTTGTTGTTCGAATCGATGAGCGTGAACTGCCGCCCCGGCTCGACCACCGCGAGCGGCAGACCCGGAAAGCCCGCCCCCGTCCCGACATCCGCCACCGTCGTCCCGTGCAACGCGGACTGCACGGAAAGGCTGTCGAGCAGATGATGCGTGATCATCTCGTCCCGCCGGGTGATCGCCGTGAGGTTGTACGTGCGATTCCAGCGCAGCAGCTCGTCGATGAGCTTCAGCAAGCGATCGGCCGATTCGGGCGCAAGGGGTGTGCCGAGGGAAGCCGCCGCTTCGATCAGTGCCGACCGTTCATCCACAACGAAACGCTCGCCCATGCAACGTATGGCGCTCTTCAGTTCGTCACGAGCGTGGCGACGAGCTCATTGACTGGCATCGCGCCAAGCTTCGCCGCATCCCCGAAGGTATCGAAGATCCTCGAGGCCTGCTTCGGCTGGAAGTGCGCGGCAATCGACTCCTCGAACTTCTTCACGAGCACCGGCATGCCTTCCGTGCGCCGCTTGCGATGGCCAATGGGGAAGTCCACCTGCACGCGCGGCGTCGACGAGCCATCGCGGAAGAACACCTGAATCGCGTTGCCGATGTAGCGCTTGTCGGGCGCGTAATACTCCTGCGTGAAAGTCGGGTTCTCGCGCACCTGCATCTTGCTGCGCAGCTCGTCGATGCGCGGATCGCCGGCAACCGTGTCCTCGTAATCTTCCGCCGTGAGGCGACCGAAGATCAGCGGCACCGCCACCATGTACTGAATGCAATGATCGCGATCCGCCGGATTGGCGAGCGGCCCGGTCTTGTCGATGATGCGCACGCCCGGTTCCTGCGTTTCGATCACGATGCGATCGATCTCCCCAAGCCGATCCGCCACGAGCGGATGCAGCTGCATCGCGCATTCCACCGCCGTCTGCGCGTGGAACTCCGCCGGATAGGAAATCTTGAAGAGCACGTTCTCCATCACATAGCTGCCGAAGGGCTGCGGCAGCGAGAATGGCTTGCCCTTGAACAGCACGTCATAGAAGCCCCAGGTCTTCGCCGACAGCGCGGAGGGATATCCCATCTCGCCCTTCAGCGCGATCAACGCATGCCGCACACCGCGCGAAGTCGCGTCCCCGGCCGCCCAGCTCTTGCGCGAGCCCGTGTTGGGCGCATGCCGATACGTGCGCAACGCGCCTCCATCGATCCAGGCGTTCGAGACCGCGTTGATGATCTGCTCCCGCGTCCCGCCCAGCATCGCCGTGACAACCGCGGTGGTAGCCACCCGCACCAGGATCACGTGATCCAGCCCCACGCGATTGAAGCTGTTCTCCAGCGCGAGCACGCCCTGGATCTCGTGCGCCTTGATCATCGCCGTGAGCACGTCCCGCACGGTGAGCGGCTTCTGCCCTTCCATCACGCTCTTGCGCGCGAGGTAATCCGCGACAGCGAGGATGCCGCCGAGATTGTCGGACGGATGTCCCCACTCCGCCGCGAGCCATGTGTCGTTGAAGTCGAGCCAGCGAACCATCGTGCCGATGTTGAACGCCGCCTGCACCGGATCGAGCTCATATGACGTGCCAGGCACGCGCGACCCGCCGGGCATCACGGCGCCAGGCACCACGGGCCCGAGCATGCGCGTGCACGCCGGATATTTCAGGGCTTGGAAGCCGCACGCGAGCGTATCCATGAGGCAGTAGCGCGCCGTGACATACGCGGCATCGCTCTTGATCTTCGCGGAATGCGCGTAGTCGGCAATCGCAACGACAACGGAATCCGGGTCCGGACGTTTCGCGGACTTCTCATCGTGGCTCGACATGGTTCAGGGCCGCTCTTCGAGGGGGACGAACTTCAGGTTTTCAGGCCCCACGTAATTCGCGGAAGGCCGGATGATCTTGCCGTCGGCGCGCTGCTCGATCACGTGCGCCGCCCAGCCGGTGGTGCGCGCGATCACAAAGAGCGGCGTGAACATCGCCGTCGGCACACCCATGAGGTGATAGGACACGGCGGAGAACCAATCGAGATTCGGGAACATCTTCTTGAGCGACATCATCTCGCTCTCGATGCGCTCGGCGATCCTGAACGCCTTCATGTCGCCGGCTTCGGTGCTGAGCTCGCGCGCCACTTCCTTGATGATCTGATTGCGCGGGTCGGACACCGTGTACACCGGATGGCCGAAGCCGATGATCACCTCCTTGTTGTCAACCCGCGTGCGGATGTCCGCCGCGGCTTCGTCGGGAGTCTGATAGCGGCTCTGAATCTCGAAAGCGACTTCATTGGCGCCGCCGTGCTTGGGTCCGCGCAGCGCACCGATAGCGCCGGTGAGGCACGAATACATATCCGACCCCGTGCCCGCGATCACGCGCGCGGCAAACGTCGAGGCGTTAAACTCATGCTCCGCATAAAGGATGAGCGACGTATGCATCGCCCGCACCCAGGACTCCGACGGCTGCCGACGATGCAGCAGATGCAGGAAGTGCCCGCCAACCGAATCGTCTTCCGTCTCAACGTGAATCGGCTGCCCGGAGTGGCTGTAGTGATACCAGTACGTGAGCATGGAACCGAGCGATGCCACAAGCCGATCCGCGATCTCCCGCGCGCCGGCGGCATTGTGATCGTCCTTTTCCGGCAAAGCGCAGCCGAGTGCTGAAACGCCGGTGCGCATCACGTCCATGGGATGCGTTGCTGCAGGGAGTGCCTCGAGCGCCGTACGAACCACGGTGGGCAGGCCGCGCAGCCCCTTCAGCTTTTCCTTGTAGGCGGTGAGCTCCGCGCGATTCGGCAGCCGCCCGTGAATCAGCAGATGCGCGATCTCTTCGAACTCGCAGCGCGTGGCGATCTCGAGGATGTCATAGCCGCGATAGTGAAGATCGTTACCGGTGCGCCCCACCGTGCACAGCGCGGTGTTGCCCGCCACGATGCCCGACAGTGCGACGGATTTCTTGGCCTTCGGGGCGGCAAGATTGCTTTCCTGAGTCATGGCGCTCATTTCCTGTCGTCATTCGACGAGCCGAACAGCTCATCGAGTTTCTTTTCGTATGCGAGGTAGCCGAGCTTCTCGTAGAGATCAGCGCGCGTCTGCATGAGCGGCACCACGCTCTTCTGCGTGCCATCGCGGCGGATCGCGCCGTACACATCGAGCGCGGCCTTGCTCATCGCGCGGAACGCGGAGAGCGGATACAGCACCAGCCGCACACCGACCGATGCCAGCTCCTGCGTGGTGAAGTACGGCGTACTGCCGAACTCGGTAAGGTTCGCGAGCACCGGCACTTTGACGGCTGAGGTGAACTGCCGGTATTCCTCGAGCGTGGTGAGCGCTTCGGCGAAGATCATGTCAGCGCCGGCTTCCACGTACTTCACCGCGCGCTCCACTGCGGCCTGCTGACCCTCGACTGCGTGAGCATCCGTGCGCGCCATCACGACGAACTGCGAATCGGTTCGTCCATCGACGGCGGACTTGATGCGATCGATCATCTCCTGCGCCGGCACGAGCTCCTTGCCCGGGCGATGGCCGCAGCGCTTCGCCGCGACCTGATCTTCCAGGTGCATGCCCGCCGCGCCGGATTTGATGAGCTGGCTGCACGTGCGCGCGATGCTGAAGGCACCGCCCCAGCCCGTGTCAGCATCGACGAGGAGCGGCAACTTGGTTGCGGCAGTAATTCGTCGCACGTCTTCGCACACGTCGTTCAGCGACGTCATGCCAAGATCCGGCAAGCCGAAGGATGCGTTCGCCACGCCGGCGCCGGAAAGATAAATGGCGCGGAAACCGGTGGCTTGCGCCAGCAACGCACAATACGCGTTGACGGTGCCCACGATCTGCAGCGGACGCTCCTGCTCCAGCGCCGCTCGCAAGCGGGCGCCCGCGGATGGAATCTGTTTCATGCCGCGATTGTAGCGGAGTCACCCTACCCGCACGACGGTGCGACCGACGTTCTTGCCGTCGAGGTAGTCCTGAAAGCTACCGGCGAGTAAGTCGAACGGGATCTCGCGCGTCACGATCCGGGACAGATGCCGGGGCGCGAGATCCGAGGCGATGCGCTTCCAGACTTCCAGGCGCATTGCACGCGGCGTGGCGACGCTGTTGATGCCCAGCAGGCTGACGGCTCGCAAAATGAAGGGCATCACGGTGGTTTGCAGCTTCGCGCCGCCTGCCAGCCCCACGCTTGCGATGTTGCCGCCGTAGACCACCGTGCGGGTCAGCCAGGCCAGCGTTTCGCCGCCCACGCTGTCGATCGCCCCGCCGAATTGCGCGCGCTCGAGCGGGCGTGAGCCGTAATCCACGCCTTGCCGCAAGAGCACCTGCGAAGCGCCGATCGCGCGCAGATAACCTTCGGAGTCCTCCTTGCCCGTGAGAGCAATCACCTGGTAGCCGAGTGCACTCAGCATGTCGATGGCGAGACTCCCGACTCCGCCGGTTGCACCCGTCACCACCACCGGCCCGAGCGCGGGCGTCTGGCCATTCGCCTCCATGCGATGAATCGCGAGCGCGGCAGTGAAGCCGGCGGTGCCGATCGCCATCGCTGTGCGCTCGTCCAGCCCACTCGGAAGCGGCACGACGGAGTCGCCCGGCACGCGCGCAAGCTCCGCGTAGCCGCCGTCGCGTGTTTCGGAGAGCTCGCAGCCGGTCACGAGCACGCGATCTCCAGGCTTGTAGCGAGCATCGCCCGACTCTTCGACGACGCCCGCGAGATCGATGCCGCCCACGAGTGGATAGCGACGAAGGATCTTGCCCGCCCCCGTCGCGGCCAGCGCGTCCTTGTAGTTGATGTCGGACCAGGAGACCCGGATGACGACATCACCCGGTGACAGATCACTCAACTCCAGCGTTTCGTAGCGCGCGACGACGCGCCCGTTCTCTTCGTGGATCCTGAAGGCCTTAAGCGGCACGTTTCTGCCGCTCGAGCCAGACGACGAGGCCCTGGGCGTTGAGGTCTGCGTCGTCCTTGAGCAGCGCGTCGATGCGATCGTCGGAGAGCTGAACGCCATGCTTGCGCGCGTGGCCGCGCCACAACGCCAGCATCTCGTTCAAGATCGCATCCTTGGCGTTCGGCCGATCGGCGTTACGCCGGGCGATCTGCACGAGCTCGTGCACCTGCGTCTTGAGATCACCGGCGAGCCTCGGGATATCGGTGACACGGCTGTAGTGCATGAGATACGCGGCTTGCGGCCGATAACTCGCGATGCGCTCGATGGACGCGACGAGCTGATCCGGATCGAACTGGGTCGGCGTCGTCGTCGGCAGAATGAACGCGCCGCGCTGCGTATCGAACTCGCGATAGGACAGCCCGAACGTATCCCCCGTGAACACGCCTGCATGATCCAGATCGACGATGCACTGGTGATGAAGCGCGTGGCCCGGCGTGTGGATCAGCTCGAAGCGCCGGCCGGCGAGCTCGACCCTGTCGCCATCCTGCGTCGTGATGACGCGCTCCGCGGGGATGGGCACGATGTCCGCGTAGAGCCGCTCGAACTGCGCATCCCCATAGACCACGCGCGTGCCGGCGACGAGTTTCGCCGGATCGATGAGGTGCGGGGCGCCGCGCGGATGGAGAACCGCCTTCGCATTCGGCAAAGCCTGCATGAGCGCGCCGGCCCCGCCGGCATGGTCGAGGTGCACGTGAGTGAGCAGCAGCAGATCGACCGCGCTTCGAGCGATGCCAAGACGATCGAGCGCTTCGAGCAAATAGGGAACCGAGCGCGTGGTGCCCACGTCAACGAACGCCGCGCGTCCCTTGTGTTCCACGATATGCGCGGCCGCGAGCCCCGGGCGCACATACTCGGCATCGACTGCGTGAATGCCGTAAGGGTGTCGTGTGATCGTCGGTTCGTGCATAGAGATGTGAGGCTCCCGCTTTCGTCGGCCCGCGCGTTTCGGGCAC
>JBDZVF010000310.1:0-7890 GCA_040255575.1 Pseudomonadota bacterium
GAGGCGAACGTTGTGAGGGAAGATGGTGGCGCCGATGATGTTGCTGTGGCCGTGCACAGCATCGGTGCCCCAGATCACAGGAATCGCGGTTCGATTGCCGGTCTTGTCGATCGACGCTGTGTAGAACGCATCGGCCAGCTCGAGCCACTTTCGCGCAGGCGCGAAATCGTCGCCCCCGGGGCCCGAGTTGCCACCGTTGAGCACCGAGCCGAGGTGATACGTGCGCACGTCTTCTGGTGTCAGGCTCGCGATGTCTCCCTGAATCACCTGACCCACTTTCTCCTCGAGCGTCATGCGCGAGAGCAGCGACTGCACGCGCTGCTCGATTGCCGGATCCACCGGCAATGGCCAGTGGGGTGTGGGCCAGATCGAAGGGTGTGGCGTGGAGGAAAGTGCGGCGGAGTTCGCTTGCTGCGCTACGGCTGACGGCGCCGCGGCAAAAGTTGCTACCGCTGTCATCACAGCGGCAAGCGGTGCGCTGATCCGCACGGATCTCATACGCCGAGCAATGGTACCGGTGGCGTTATTTGCCATCAGAGAGCCCCCCGGCGCCGGACTATACGGCACGTGTGGCCCGAATGACAGCGGTGGTCACCAAAGTCCGGGACGGCACCCGGGGCAGCGGAATTGTCCTTTCAAGGGGGGCGAAACCGTTACCATCGCGCCGGCGTCACGGGAGAGCGCTGAATGCCCGATCAGAAGAAGAGCCTGGTCCTTCCCTTCATCGCGGTCACCACGTTGTTTTTCGCGTGGGGTTTCATCACGCAGATGGTCGACCCGCTCATCGCCTCGGTGAAGACGGTTTTCAGCCTCACCAATACCGAGTCGATGCTTACGCAGTTCGCATACTTCATGGCGTACGGCGTGGTGTCGCTGCCGGCAGCGGCCCTGATCGCGCGCGTCGGTTACGCCAGCGCCATCGTGATGGCGCTGGTCGCGATGGTCGTCGGCTGTCTCGTGGTTCCGTTGGCTACACAGCTTGGCACCTACCATCTGGTGCTGGTTGCGCTCTTTATCATCGCGAGCGGCGTTACGGTTCTGCAGGTCGCGGCAAATCCGCTCGTTGCGGACCTCGGGCCGCACAAGTGGTCGCATCTGCGGCTCCTGTTCTCGCAAGCCTTCAACTCGCTCGGCACGGTCATCGCACCGTATGTCGGCTCGGCCATCATGCTGAGCGGCGGCATGTTCGCCGTGACGAACGGTGGGGCTGTCGATGCGGCTCAGCGCGAGGAGTCTCTCCGCAGCATCGACAATGCATTCTTTGTGGTCACCGCTCTGATTGCGCTCCTCATCGTGTTGATGCTGGTTTCGCGCAAGCGAATCAGGGCGGCGGCACCGCAGCTCGCGCAGGAACGGGGCATCGCCATCCTCCCGGCGTTGCGCTCGCGCTGGGCCGTGCTAGGCGCTCTCGCCATCTTTCTGTATGTCGGAAGCGAAGTGACGATCGGCAGCCAGCTCACGCTCTTCCTGAACCAGGAAGACATCCTCAACGTGAGCCTCGAGCGCGCCGGCAAGCTCGTGTCCTTCTACTGGATGGGCGCGATGATTGGCCGGTTCATCGGCAGCGCGCTGCTCTTGAGGGTGCCGGCTTACCGGCTGCTCACACTGTTCACGCTCGTGGCGGCGGCACTTTGTTTCATGGTGACGCAGACGGGCGGTGAGCTTGCCGCCTATGCCGCTATCGCGGTGGGCTTGTTCAACTCGATCATGTTCCCGGTGATCTTCACGCTCACGCTCGAGCGCTCGACGGCCTCGCAAGCAGCCACCTCGGGCCTGCTGTGCATGGCGATCATCGGTGGCGCGCTGCTGCCGTTGCTCGCCGGCGCCATCACGGATGTTTCGAACCGCAGCATGTCCTTCTTCGTGCCGGCATGCGGCTATGTCGGGTTGTTCGTGTTCGCGCTCGCCGCCTCGCGTGCGCCCATTGCGTCCACGAATCGAGCGGTGCCGGGCGCTGCGCACTGATTCGCGCCTGCTTGAGGTTAAGATGTCACGGCCCGGCGCGCCGCCGGGCCGTGACATGGGTGGCCGATGACGAAGCTGGAAGAGAAGATTCGCGCGAAATCCTTCGTGATCACCAGCGAGCTCACGCCGCCCAAGGGCACCGACCTCACCGATCTGTTCGCCAAGGCAGATGCCCTCGTGGGCTACGCGGATGCCATCAACCTCACGGAGTCGCCCCGCGCACGCATGGCCGTGGAGCCCAAGGCGGTGGCGCGCCTCCTCATCGAGCGCGGCATCGAGCCCATCGTTCAGGTCACCGCGCGCGACCGCAACCGCATCGCCATCCAGGCGGATCTGCTCGGCGCCTCCCTGCTCGGTGTCGGCAACTTCCTTTTCATGACCGGAGACAACCCGAAGAACGGCGACCATCCGGATGCGAAGGGCGTGTTCGATCTCACCACGCTCGAAATGCTCGCCGCCGCGCGTGGACTGCGCGAGGGCCACGACATGGCCGGCAACGCGCTCAAAGGCGCGCCCGCTTCGTTTCTCGGCGCGACCGGCAACCCCTGCGCGGTGGACATGGCGTTCGAAGTCGAGAACACCCGACGCAAGATCGAGGCCGGCGCGCAGTTCATGCAGACGCAGGCGATCTATGACACCGAGGTGCTCGCGCGCTTCCTCGATACCGCAAAGCTCGGCGACACGGCGCTGCTCGCGGGCGTGATCCCTCTCAAGTCCGCCAAAATGGCAGCCTGGCTCAACGACAACGTGCCCGGCATCCGCGTGCCGCAGGCGCTGATCGACGAACTTGCGGCCGCCGGGCCGGAAGGCGAGGCGGAGAAGGGCGTTGAGATTGCCGCGCGCATCATTCGCGATATCCGCCCGCTGTGCGCGGGCGTGCACATCATGGCGATCGGGTGGGAAGCGAAGATCCCGCAGATTCTGCAGGCGAGCGGGTTGCGGTAAGCGGGGCAGTCGGCCGGCAGTCCTCGCCGGGCGGGCTTAACGGGCTAAGGCATCGGTTCCATGTCGAGCGGCTGCTCCTGCGCGGGCGGGCGCGTCGTGTAGAGCACCTTCTTGCACTGGTGACACACGATGTCCGGCACTTCGGCGGCCATGGGGTTGCAGCAGCCACAGCCGAGCCCGAGAGCCCAATCGAAGAGCGCGACCATTTCATCGTCCCATTCGGCCCCGCAGGCCGGGCAGCTGGGTCGGGGAACACATTCGTAAGCCACAACAACACGCTTCCGGCGTCTATGATTGCGCGCCATCGTTGCACGTGTTTTCTGAAAAGGCGAATCGAATGTCCAGTGTCGCGGCTCCCGGCTCCACCGTCTTCATCACCGACTATGCCTGGCCTGACCTCGAGATCGAGCGCAAGGTGATCGAGGGCGCGGGCTTGCGTCTCGTGGCGGGCCCGGCAACGCCTGCACCGGCCGCGCAGATCGAGGCGCTGGTCGAGCAGCACCAACCGGCCGGCATTCTCACGAACTGGGCGCCCGTCAGCGCGAAAGCCGTGGGTCTCAGTGGCAATCTGCGCATCATCGGCCGGCTCGGGGTTGGCCTCGACAACATCGCCGTCGATGAAGCCACCCGCCGCGGCATCTGGGTCACCAACGTTCCGGATTACTGCTTCGAGGAAGTGGCGGACCACTCCGTCGGCATGTTGCTCTCGTTCACGCGCGGCCTCATGCATTTCGATCGCGAAGTGAAGGCGGGACGATGGGAGCCTTCGACCGCGCGCCTGCGTCGCATGAGCACGCTCACGGTCGGCATTGTCGGTTACGGGCGCATTGGCAGGAGCACTGCGCAGAAGCTCAACGGATTCGGCGCACGCGTGCTCGCCTACACGCGCAGCCCGCAGCCGGAAAAGGGTGTGGAGTTCGTCGCGCTCGACAAGTTGCTGCGCGAATCGGATGCGGTGATCGTGCACATCCCGCTCACGCCGGAAACGAAGTATCTGTTCAACCGTGAGCGTTTCGCTTCGATGAAGCGGGGGGCGTTTCTCGTGAACGTGAGTCGCGGCGCCGTCATCGACACCAATGCGATGGTCGAGGCGCTGCAGAGCGGGCAGCTCGGCGGGGCCGCGCTCGACGTGCTGGAGAACGAGCCGAACGTGCCACCGGCACTGCTGGCCCTGCCCAATGTGATGATTACCCCGCACATCGCATTCACGTCCGATGCATCGCTGCGCGAGCTGCGCACCTGGGCGAGCGAAGAGATCGTGCGGGTGCTGACCGGTCATCAGCCGAAGGAAGGGCGGAACACGCCGGCCTCACGCGCCTAGCACCGCGAGCCCTGCGGCGCTCGACGCTTCCCTGAGCTAGCCCTCGAGCCGGCTCTGCAGGTCGATGCCCGCAATCTCGTAGCCCTTGCTGTAGTCGCGGATGTGGCGCGTCATCCAGCTGCGCGCCGACTCCACATCCTTCGAGCGGATCGCTTCGAGAATGCGTTTCTCGGCCGTGGTGATGCGCGCGCGGGACTGCGGCACCTTGCCCATCATCGCGCGCAGCGAGGGCTCCAGAAGCTGCAGCAGCGGCTCGTGCCCGAGCATCAGGATGCGGTTGTGAGTGGCCGCGCCGACGGTGCGAAAGAACTCGGCCGCATGAAAAGCCGCGCTTTCCGTGCCCTCGTTCTTCGCGGCGAAGTTGGCCGCCGCGGCAGCGATCAATGCGAGATCGGCATCGGTGCGGCGGCGAGCCGCCGCCTCGGCGATCGGTGGCTCGAGGATCATGAGCGCCTCCCACACGTCCCGGTACGTCACGTCGTGCAGGACGAGCGCCCGACCCACGCCTTCGGCGACGTGATCGGCTTCCGGCCGCGTGACGACGAGCAGCTTCGAGCCGCGACGTCGCCCCAGAAGGCCGTTCCCCTGCAGTTCCCGCACGGCCTCGCGCACCGTCGAGCGATTCACCCCGAACTGGCGGGCGAGCTCGGTCTCGGACGGCAACCGCTCGCCATAACGGAGGGTGCGGTCGAGAATGCGCTCCATCAGCGCCTCGGCCACTTTCCGATACGCCGGCTCCGCCCGGATTGCCTCGAACTCCACGGCCATGCGCTCAGGCCGCCGCGTCGAACAGCTCGCGACCGATGAGGATGCGCCGGATCTCCTGCGTCCCTGCACCGATCTCGTAGAGCTTCGCATCCCGCAGCAGCCGGCCCGCTGGGAACTCGTTGATGTATCCGTTGCCACCGAGTGCCTGGATTGCTTCGAGTGCCACCTGCGTGGCGCGTCCGGCCGCAAACAGGATGCACGCAGCGGCATCACGACGCGTGACTCGCTTTTCATCGCAGGCGCGCGCGACTGCGTAGACATATGCGCGGCTGGCGTTGAGGTCCGCATACATATCGGCCATCTTCGCCTGCATGAGCTGAAAGGTGCCGATAGGGCGATCGAATTGCTTGCGCTCGTGCACGTAAGGCAACACGAGCGCCAGTGCCGCGCTCATGAGCCCGAGCGGCCCGCCGGCTAACACCACGCGTTCATAGTCGAGCCCGCTCATCAACACGCGGACGCCTTCGTTCTCCTGCCCGAGCACATTCGCCGCGGGCACCGCGCATTCCTCGAACACGAGCTCGCATGTGCTGGAGCCGCGCATGCCGAGCTTGTCGAGCTTCTGCGCGGTGGAAAAACCCTTGAAGCCGCGCTCGACGATGAAAGCGGTGATGCCGTGCGAGCCGGCCGCGGGCTCCGTCTTCGCATAGACGACGAGCACGTCGGCATCCGGTCCATTCGTGATCCACATCTTCCGGCCGGTGAGCACGTACTGCGCGCCGCGCTTCACCGCGCGAAGCTGCATCGACACCACGTCCGACCCCGCGCCGGGCTCCGACATGGCGAGCGCACCCACGTGTTCGCCGGAAACGAGGCCGGGGAGGTAGCGGTCGCGCTGCTCATCCGTGCCGTTGAGCCGAATCTGGTTCACGCACAGATTCGAGTGCGCGCCATAGCTCAGGCCGACGGCGCCGGAGGCGCGCGAAATCTCCTCCATGATCACGGTGTGCGCGAGATAGCCGAGATCCGAGCCACCCCAGCGCTCGGGCACGGTGACGCCGAGCAGGCCCTGCGCGCCGAGCTTCGGCCACAGTGCCCGGGGAAACTCGTTGCTGCGATCGATCTCATCCGCCAGGGGCGCGATCTCGGCGGTCGCGAACCGCCGCACTTCGCGGCGGACCTCTTCCAGCGTGTCGCCCAGCCCGAAGTCGAAGTCCCATGCGTCAGTGCTCGCCATGGCTTGCCTGTCCGACAGATTGGATCGTAGGATTGTCGGACAATCGGACGAGAGGCACAAGCGGGGATGTTCCAGAAGCTGCTCATCGCCAATCGCGGCGAGATCGCGTGCCGGGTCGCACGCACCGCGAAGCGCCTCGGCCTGAGCGTGGCGGCGGTCTATTCGGAGGCCGATCCCCACGCTCTGCACGTGCGCATCGCCGATGAGGCCTGGCCCATTGGTCCCGCACCTGCCGCCCGGAGCTATCTGAACATCGAGAGCATCCTCGATGCCGCGCGCAAGGCCGGCGCGGACGCGATTCATCCCGGTTACGGCTTTCTCTCGGAAAACCCAGCTTTTGCGACTGCGTGCAGCCAGGCCGGCATCGTGTTCGTCGGCCCGCCCCCAGCCGCGATGGAGGCCATGGCGTCGAAAAGTGCGGCGAAGGAGCGCATGAGCAAGGCGGGCGTCCCCGTGCTGCCCGGCTATCACGGTGATGATCAGAGCGTCGCTACGCTCGAGCGTCGAGCGAAGGCGCTCGGCTTCCCCCTCATCATCAAGCCGAGTGGCGGTGGGGGCGGCAAGGGCATGCAGATCGTCACCGAAGCCGGCGCGCTGCGTGGCGCGATCGAGGGCGCGAAGCGAGTGGCCGCCGCCGCGTTCAAGGATGACCGGCTGCTGCTCGAGCGCTATCTGCCGGCTCCGCGGCACGTCGAGGTGCAGGTGTTCGCCGATTGGCAAGGCTCCATCGTGGCGCTCTTCGATCGGGACTGCTCCGTGCAGCGTCGTCACCAGAAACTCATCGAGGAGGCGCCGGCACCCGGGCTCGATGACGAGGTTCGCGCCGGCCTTTACGCCGCCGCGTGCACGGTCGCGCGGGAAGTCGGCTACGTCGGCGCCGGCACCATCGAGTTCCTCATGAGCGGTCGCGAGTTCTATTTCATGGAGATGAACACGCGCCTGCAGGTCGAGCATCCCGTGACGGAGATGATCACGGGGCTCGATCTCGTGGAGTGGCAGCTTCGGGTCGCCGCGGGTGAGCCGCTGCCGCTGAAGCAGGAGGAGATCCGGCGCTCCGGTCATGCCATCGAAGTGCGCCTCTGCGCGGAAGATCCCGCGAAGGATTTCGTCCCCAGCGTCGGCAAGCTCGACCTGATGTGGTGGCCGACGGAGCATGACGGCCTGCGCGTCGACCGCGGCTTCGAGAGCGGCGATGCCGTGCCATCTTTCTACGACTCACTGCTCGGGAAGATCGTGGCGCATGGCCCCTCGCGTGAGGCGGCGCTGGATCGGCTCATCGCCGCCGTCGAAGACGTCCGGGTCGACGGCGTCGTCACGAATGCATCGTGGCTGGTGCGGGCACTGCGCACCCCGGCGTTCCGGCGTGCGGAAGTCAGCACCGCATTCATTCCGCAGAACTCAGAGCAACTCAGCGCCCCCGCGGACGCAGTGCCGGCCGCGGCGCTCGCCGGGGCGTCTCGCGTGTGGGGGCTGGCTCCGTGGCAGGCGAGGCTCTCGCCATGGGACCTCGCCGACGGTTTCCGGATTGGTCAGGCGTCCACCGTGCGCGTGCCGCTGCTGCTCGGCGAGCAGCCTTTCGATGTGGAGGTGCTCGAGTCCACGCCGGAGCACAGTGTCGCTCGCGTGAGCGGCCAGACGTTCCGGCTGAGCTTCCATGACAGCTTCAGCCCCGTGCTGCAGTGGGTGGAGCAGGGCGGGGCCAGTGCCGACGTCC
>JBDZVF010000740.1:0-1577 GCA_040255575.1 Pseudomonadota bacterium
AACCATGCGTGGGTCGCTCGGGCTCGTGCCGCCACCGAGCTGCAGCATGCCCCAGCCCTCGTACCAATCTCGTCCCGCGAAGGTTTCAATGGCGTCCTGTCGGGTGTGCTCGGCGGAGAGGAGCATGTGCGCGCGGGTGCCCACCTTCGTGCCGAACGCGAGCGAGAACTCCTTGTTCTCGCCGTCGCCTCGCAAGGTGTGGCCCGTCTGGGCATGGCCGTCGAACCCTTCGAAGTCCGTATCGAGAATGAAGTTGACCACGCCCGAAACCGCGTCGGTGCCGTACGCGGCGCTCGCTCCGCCGGTGACGGTTTCCACGCTCTTCAGCATCGCGGACGGGAATGAATTCATGTCCGGGCCGCCGTAGATGGTGGCCGAGACCACCCGGCGACCGTCGAGCAGCGTCAGTGTGCGTTTCGAGCCGATGCCACGCAGATTGAGGCTCCCGCCACCGGGCGAATTGAAGAAGCCGTTGTTCGCGCCATTGAAGGTCGCGGCAGTCGAACTCGCATAGAACTGCGGCAGCTGTGTGAGCGCGTTGGTGATCTGGCCTGGCGCCATGCTGGCGATTTCGCTCACGGTCAGCGCCGCGACCGGAGTCGGCGTATCCATGCCCGATGTCTGCTGGATGCGCGTGCCGGTCACGGTGACCTCTTCGACCGGTGCTTCCGGCTTCGGTGTCTGGGCCAGCGATGCGCCCGAAAGCGCCAGTGCGACGGCAGTCGCAACTCCCCCGAGTGTCTTCGTCATTTTGTTGTCCTCCCCTGGGGGCAGAATCGGGGAGGGGGGAAGTTCGGAGCAACGGGCTGCGAGGCTATCGCTGCGATAGCGAAGGCGTTATCACCTCACCGGGCGCATCAGTGGCTCGGCTGGCGCGGCACACCCATTGTGACTGCGGCGGCGCCTGCGCAGAAAGTGATCGACACTTCGTTGTCGCCCGGGCTCGAATGTTGCGAGTGACGGATCACTCTCTGACTCCAAAGGAAGATGCGGGCAGGAAGCCCGTCCGTAGGATAGAACGGCTTTGTTTGTATAGGGAGACAAGTGATGAATCCGCCCAACGGGGTCGAACGCCGTGTGAGCGATGGGGCGAGGGGGCGGACGGCCGCGCATTCGAGCGCGGGCGTTGCCGATGCAACTCCAGAGCCGGAAAAACCGGCCTTGTCCCTGGGTGAGCTCGCGCGACGTTTCGGCTGCACCGTGCAGGGTGATGCCACAGTTCGTGTGACTCACGTGTCGACCCTGGAAGACGCGGACGCCGAGGCGATCACCTTCGTCGCGAACCCGAGGTATCTGCCGCTTCTCGCGAGCACGCATGCCGGCGCCGTCATCCTTTCCGTCCAGCACGCCAAGGATTCGCCGATTCCCGCGCTGGTCGCGCGGAATCCGTACGCGGTGTATGCGCGCATCGCGTCGGTATTGCACCCGTTGCCAGCGGCCGATCCGGGTGTGCACCCGAGCGCCGTGGTCGCGCGTGGCGCGCGGCTCGAGCGCGGAGTTTCCGTGGGGCCCGGCTGCGTCATTGAAGAGGGCGCCTCGATCGGCCCCAACGTGGTGCTCGGCCCGCAATGCGTCGT
>JBDZVF010000311.1:0-7885 GCA_040255575.1 Pseudomonadota bacterium
TCAGCCCGCGCAATTCACGATGGCCTACCGACCGAGTCGAAGTCGGCTGTGCCTGGCGAGGGGAACTGCTGCTTTCCATCCGGCCACGGAAACCGGCGACCCACGTGTCGGGTCCCCGTCGGAAACCGAGGTAGGCGCTTCAGTGGGCCCGCTGTTGTCGGCCGCGGTTTCAGGCCGTCGCGTCCTGTGCACGCGACGGCTACACACCTTCTCTGTGAAATTCGAGAGTTCCAGAACCTGCCTCGAGGGGCCGGACGGGGAGAGGGGGTGAAGCGCGCGGGAGACATGCGCCGCGGTACCACGACACGGCGCGATTTTTTACATCGTTTATATATGGAGAAAACGACGCCTTGGTAAGTCGCTGAAAGGAATGGCGCTCCCAACCGGATTCGAACCGGTGTTACAGCCTTGAGAGGGCTGTGACCACATATGCCGTCAAGTCGCGCTACGCCAGTCGAATTGACCCGTCCCGGGGAATCTCTCCGGCATTGCCATTGCCGGGTTGTCGAACAGCATCAGGCCCCAGTACGACCAGGCCCGCTTCGTAAACAAACCGGGTGGAGCGGCACGGTAGGCCTTCTTGAATTGCTCGCGTGTGAAATGTTGCTGGGTCGCGATGATCTCATCCGCAAGACCACGAGCCATGACCTGGCAGAGAAATCGATCAATGTCAGCCAGTAAAACATCGGCGCTGGTGTACCAATTGACACCGCGAGCAACGTCCTCAAGCGTCTTGGTCACGTATTTGGGTGCTCCTCGCCAATTCTATGAGTTGCGGACAGCGTCGGGATCTTCTCCAACGACACAGACTTAACTGCCTCAAGAAGATCGACTTTCATTCGGGCGGGCAGCGGTTTTCCAAGATCGTCGAAATACGTTAGTGCCTGCAGAGTGAGGACCGGATTGTATTGCCGCCCGTAGATCGCCTTGGCTGCTGCAATTCCTTCAGCGAGCGGGACCTTGGATCTCGTAATCAATGCGTGAATGTCCTCGTAATCTTTCGCTTCATTGCGTTGCGGAACTGTGGCGCACTTCGTCCCGAAAATATCGATGAGGGACGCGACGCGTATTCCGTTGTCATGCGCAATGTCGGGCGTCGAGATTTGACCGAGTGTAAGGCCGCCGAAGAAGCTGATTTTCACCGGGCCGTGTTCCGTCGAGAGGTCGCAGGAGAGCGTGTTTTCGCTTTCCTGCCTCACTACTTGCTTCTCCAAGTACGAGATGGACCGAAGCAGCTGCATCGGCTGGAAGGTTCGATTCGAGAAGAAATCGAAGTCGACGCTGTCTCGGTGGCCGAGGCGAAGTGCCAGGGCTGTTCCGCCATAGAGAACAAAATGTTTTGGAGTGGGCGATAGCCGCAGCCAGATTTGCTGCTGTCCCTTTGGAAGAATTTCCAGTTTGGGCGTCAGTTGTCCCACTGAGCGTCAACTCCACATTCTCGAAAGCAACATTCCAGCCATCAGAAAGAGGGCCGTCGCGCTGAGCGTTCCCGCCACGCCGCCTCCAGATCCCGAATCGCCTGCTTGATGCTCTTGTCTCGCACGAGTATCAAGAAGTCCGGTTCAGAATCTGTCGAATTGCATTCGATCTCTATTTCGACGGTCATCTCTTCCGCATCGGGCGACGATGCGGTACCCGCGCTGCTGGCTGCGGTTATCTCTCGCGCGGCAGTCCAAACACGTGCGCCGAAAGCGACGTCAAGCGGAACCCTGTCGCGCTGCCTGGCTAGCAGGAGGCCTCGCGGCACCGCGCGACTGAAATTCAAGAACACCGGATCTCGTCTAAGACTTAGGGTCTCGCCAGGCTTACCCGCCACAAGAGCAAGGCCAAAGTCTCGTAGTTGAGGGCGCTGCCACAAGCCGTTCCTATCCAATGCCCGAGATAGTGCCAGGCGATTCAGCAGTACTTCGCGGGACAGGCCGGACTCCCGCCGGAATGCGCCAATAAACTCCAGGTCGATCGGATCTGACAAGTTCTTGAGGCGGTTGGTCAGCGTGCTTTCAGCGCAGAGGAGTAGGGGTGCGAGACGATCAGTCTCCGCTTCGATGGCACGTACAGCCTCGCTCTTGCTTTCCAAGGTTGCCGATCCGCTTGGTGGTGTGATTCCGAACTCGCTAGTCCGAAAGGCGAGCGAGTGAGCGAGCTCGTGGGCGACAGTGAAGCGAAACCGTGCTGGCAGCGGGTTCACAGCGCTCTCAAATGGAATTGCGGCCTCGATGCCACGATACTTCTCACTGTCGATGAGTACGGTCCATGTAGGGCGACCATCTGACGATTTCGTGGAGCCTATCATCCCCTCGACCAAGAGAGGTCTGAGGCGCAGCTTGGTATGAAACCGCTCAAGCAGCCTCCGAACGGATATGAATCCATCTGCGTCGACAGCTTCATTTCCAATTTCGGTGCAGGCGTGGAATAGCGGCGCTGCTGTACCGGAGAACAAGTTGATCATGTCTCCTTGACTGCGTCTTCGATCGCCTTGAGCTTCGCTTCGGTAAACACGTCTTCTTCATAGTTGAAATAGGTTTGAAGACCGGGTTCATCCGAAAGATCGTACCGGCGAAGCTCCTGGAGTAGGGCATATCGCCGCTCGGGCGAACAAAGAGAGTTGCGTCGGATGAAGTCTTGATGATGTGGTCGAAGCTTGGCTCTCTCCATCTGCGGCATATAGCGGCGAAATACTGATCGGCAACCCGCTTCGAAATTTGCCTTCGAGATGGTCCTTGCAACGACCGCTGGGATCGGATCCACGGATGGCTTGAGAAGCGACTGCGCGGGAAGGTCGTCTCTATCGGCATCAAAATAGTGAAGCGCGTACGGATTCTCGCTTGCCCTATATTGCTCGCGAGCAGACGCCTGACCCTGCGTCTCTTTCGGGTCGTAGTAATGCGATGCGTAGGGGTTGTTGGATTTTCGAAGCGTAACGCGCCACTTGGGCGTCGAGCCGTCACCAGATTGTCCCACGGGGCACCCGCAGCCAATTGTTGATGGCCAGATTGTACCGCGGGGCTTTGATCTGGCTGTGGCCCAAAGGGAGAACTGGCGCTCCCAGCGGGATTCGAACCCGCGTTACAGCCTTGAGAGGGCTATGTCCTGGGCCTCTAGACGATGGGAGCGCTGCAGAGAGAAGCGGCTGGCCCAGCCGCGAAGGGGCGCCATTATAGAGAGCGCCATTGATTGCTCAAGCTGAAATGTCGCGGTGGGCCGGGGACTTGCCGGCCGCGCGCGGCTTGCGAGCCTTGCTGTGGGCTATTTCCATCCCCATCTTTGGCTCGCCATGCCCGAGCCTCGGCCCCGTTGGCCACAACTCATTGAATCTACAGGGCGGCCCCATTGAAACAGGGGACTGCCAGCTCCGGGCAACGGCGGTATCATATGCGCCCTCGTCGATTGCCCAGCATCCACAAGAAGACTGCTTTGACTTCACCCGACGCGCCCATGGCGGCGCCTGCGCCGGCTCCGCGGATCATTCCGCGTTCTGAGCATACGATTTCACGGTCGCAAATTTCGCCCAACGCCCTGCGCGTGCTGTACCGCTTGCGCGAGGGGGGCTTTCAGGCGTTCCTCGTGGGCGGCTGCGTGCGGGATCTCCTCATCGGCGTCGAGCCGAAGGATTTCGACGTCGCCACGGACGCCTTGCCCGAGGACGTGAAGAAGCTGTTCCGCAATTGCCGGCTCATCGGGCGGCGCTTCCGCCTTGCGCATGTGTTCTTCGGGCGCGAGACGATCGAGGTCGCCACCTTCCGCGCCGCTGCCGCGCCCGCGCCGGGGGAAGAGACCGCGCCCGAGGTGGAGGAGGCGGAGGACGGGGACGACGCAGACTCCCAGTCCCTCGAGAGCGCCGAAGACTTCGAAGCCGACATCGCCGCGGAGCTCGATGACGACGACGACGCTGAAAATGGCGACGACGCCGAGAATGGCGACGACGCCGAAAATGGCGAAGCTGGCGAAAGCGAAGTCGGCCAAGGCGAAACCGGCGAAGGTGAAGCCAGCGAAGCCGAAGCCGGCGAGGACGAGGACTTCATCGACACGGTGACGCTCCTCCCCGACGAGGTCTTGCAGGCCGATCTGGTCGAGGACCCCATCGAGAAAACCGCGGTAATGCCCGCGCCGCCGAGCTCCCTGCTCGAGCAGCAAATCGCGGCCGCAGAGCACGACGCTAACCCGGACGCGAACGCCGATCCGAACGGCCGGACCATGCAGATGCCGGCACTGAAGGATGTTCACGCATCCCCGACGCCCGCACGCGACTACACCGCCGCGCGCGCCCGTGCCGAGGCAGCTTCACGCGCGGATAGGCCCGAGCATTCCCAGTCTTCCGTGCACGGCACGCCGTCTCACCAAGAGCAAGACCACGGCAGCGAACGCCCCCAGGCTGGCGGCAGCGAACGCCCCCACGCCGGCGTCGGCGAGCGCATCGAGGAACCGCACCAGGCGGGCGGCAGCCACCCCTATCGTCGGGACCAACGCCGCGACCGTCGCGATCGCCTCGACGAGGACGGCGACACCGAGCGCGTGCTCGACACGTACGGCCGCATTCTTCGCGACAACGTCTACGGCAGCATCGATGAAGATGTCTGGCGTCGGGACTTCACCGCGAACTCGCTCTACTACAACATCGCTGATTTCTCGCTGTGGGATTACGTCGGCGGTGCCCAGGATATTTCCGCGCACCGCCTGCGCCTCATCGGCGATCCGGAAACGCGCTTCCGTGAAGATCCCGTGCGCATGCTGCGGGCCGCACGTTTCGAAGCGAAGCTCGGGTTCGAAATCGACCCCGCGACCGCCGCGCCTATCAAAGAGCTGCGCGGGCTCCTGGCGCATGTGCCGCCGGCGCGGTTGTTTGATGAAACGCTCAAGCTGTTCCTCAGCGGCCATGGCGCGCGCAGTCTCGAAGTGCTGCGTCGTCGCGGCCTGCTCGATGTGCTGCTGCCCGCAACGGCCGGTTACCTGGAGAAGCATCCGGGCGGCCTCGTGGAGAAGCTGCTCATCCAGGGCCTGAAGAACACGGATGAGCGCGCGCTCGCGGGCAAGCCCGTGACGCCGACGTATCTCTTTGCGCTGCTGCTCTACGGCCCGATCGCGCGCGAGATCGAATCCTCCCCGCCGCAGCACTGGCATGAGCTGCACACCATTCTCGCAGCGTGCGACAGCGCGGTTCGGGAAGCGCACAAGCACATGTCGATTCCCCGCCGCTTTTCCCTGGGATTGCGCGAGATGTTCGCGCTCCAGCCGCGGCTGGAACATCCGCGTGGTCGCCGCGCGTTGCGCGCGCTGGAGCATCCGCGCTTCCGTGCTGCTTACGACCTGCTGTTACTGCGGGCGGAGCACGGCCTCGCGTCGATGGAGACGGCGAAGTGGTGGACACGCATTCAGGAGGTTTCGCCCGAAGAGCGTGCGCGCATGGCGGATGAGATGAATCCGCAAGGTAGCCCGCCGCGGCCCGCCGGCTCGCGCCGTGGCCCGCGTCGCCGGCGTCGTGGCGGCGGCGGCGGCCGTCGTGGCCCCAATCCCAATTGAGCGACCGCATGCGCGAGCCTCAGCGGCCATGACGGCACGCGAGCCCGCAAAGCCGGCGGCGTCCCCCATCTGGCAGCCCGTCTACATCGGCGTCGGCAGCAACATGAACGACCCGCGCGCGCAGGTCCTCAATGCCATCGAGAAGCTGCGCGCGCTACCCAACACCCGCGTCATCGCCATCTCAAAGCTGTACGGCTCGAAGCCGTTCGGCCCCGTGAAGCAGTCCGACTTCGTCAACGCGGTTGTCGGACTTTTGACGCAACTTGAGCCGCTCGCACTCCTGCACGAAACGAAGGCCATCGAGCACGCGCTCGGCCGCCCCGACCAGCACGAGCGCTGGGGCCCGCGAATCATCGATCTCGACCTGCTCGTGTATGGGCGCGAGAAGCGCGCCGATCCCACGCTCACCCTGCCGCATCCCGGGATAGTGGAGCGCAACTGGGTTCTGTATCCTCTCGCCGATATAGCCCCCAGCCTCGATATCCCCGGAGTCGGCCGCGTCGCCGAGCTCAAGGGGAACATCGCGCCCGAGGGCCTGTGGCCGCTCTAGCCGCGCCACGCTGAAGACCAGAACGAAGACGAGAACTATGAGAGGCACTCCGCTCGCATGACCGCTCCGGCCGAAGGCAATACCCCGGCGACCGCTGCACAAACCTCACACCGTTTCATCGTGGTGGAAGGGCCCATCGGCGTCGGCAAGACGAGCCTCGCGTGCCGCATCGGCGCCAGTCTCTCGGCAGATCTCGTGCTCGAGCAGGCGATGCAGAATCCGTTTCTCGAGCGCTTCTATCGCAACCCGCGCGCGGGCGCCTTTCCGGCGCAGCTCTACTTCCTGTTCCAACGCGCGCAGCAGCTCGCGGCGCTGAAGCAGCAGGATCTTTTCTCGCCCGTCATCGTCGCGGATTACCTGCTGGACAAAGACAAGCTGTTCGCGCGAGTCACGCTCGACGAAGCCGAATACGCGTTGTACGAGCAGGTGAGCACCAAGCTCGACATCGATTGTCCCAGGCCGGACCTCGTGGTTTACCTGCAGGCGCCGGTGGACGTGCTGCTCGAACGCATCGCCAAGCGCGGCATCGCATACGAACAGTCGATCGATCGTCACTACCTCACGCGGCTGAACGAGGCGTACGCCCGTTTCTTCCACGAATACGACAGCTCGCCACTCCTCATCGTGAATGCCGCGTCCATCGACCCCGTGAACAACCAGAACGATTACGACGAGCTCTTCGGCGCGATCCAGCGCATGAAGAAGGGCCGGCTGTACTACAACCCCATGCGTCACAGCGCGCTTTAGGGTCGCCTTGAATGCCGCCTCGCGCCCAGCGGCGTGGCAGGCGGCGCGCATCCAGGCCGCACGGCACCGCAGTGCGTGAAAAGGCCTGAAACCCCGCGGCCAGACCGAGCAGGCGATCTGCCGAGGCCGCAAAGTTGCACGGACCCCAGCGCTGCCTCATCCTTGCCGCCCGAGGCGTTCCGCAAGAAGCACCATGTACACCCAGCTACAGCTACGCGACTCCGCCCGACCCCCCGTAACGCTCAGCACGCTCGCGAGCATGAAAGCCAGGGGCGAGAAAATCGCCGCGCTCACGTGCTACGACGCGAGTTTCGCCACGCTCGTCGATGAGAGTGATGCGGATGTCGTGCTCGTGGGGGATTCGCTCGGCATGGTGATCCAGGGCCATCGCACCACTGTGCCGGTGACGATCGAGCACATCATCTATCACTGCGCCGCCGTCGCGCGCGGCCTGAACCGCCCGTTCCTGATCGCGGATATGCCGTTCATGACGTATCCGTCGAAGGATCAGGCGCTCACCAACTCGGTGCGCCTCATGCAGGAGGCCGGCGCGCAGATGGTCAAGCTCGAAAGCGGCGCCGGCCAGGTCGAGATCGTGGAATTTCTGTCGAGTCACGACATTGCCGTGTGCGCGCACCTGGGGTTGAAACCCCAATCTGTGCACAAGACCGGCGGCTTCCGTGTGCAGGGTCGCGAGGCGACGGCGGCCGAGCGGATGATTCGTGACGCCAAAGCCCTCGAGGCCGCGGGCGCGGATATCGTGCTGCTCGAGTGCATTCCGCCCGCGCTGGGCAAGGCGGTCACCGAAGCCGTGCACGTGCCTGTCATTGGTATCGGCGCAGGCCCGCACGTCGATGGCCAGATTCTCGTCCTGTATGACGTGCTCGACATCACGCAAGGGCGCAAGCCGCGCTTCGTCGAGAACTTCATGCAAGGCGCCGGCAACAATCTCGAAGCCCTCAAGCGTTACGTGCAGGCCGTGAAATCGCGCGAATATCCTGCGCCCCACCACAACTTCAAAGACGATTGATGGAGACCGTAACGAGTATCGCCGCCGTTCGCGCGCGTGTG
>JBDZVF010000741.1:0-1576 GCA_040255575.1 Pseudomonadota bacterium
ATCGACGAGCACCACACCGTTGAGGACTGCGCGCTGGCCCTGGGCGAATGCTTGCGCAAGGCGCTCGGCAACAAGGCGGGCATCGGCCGCTATGGCTTCCTGCTTGCGATGGACGAATCCCAGGCACAGGTCGCGATCGATCTTTCCGGGCGCGCGTATGCGACGTTCGAGGGCAAGTTCAATCGCGAACAGGTTGGCGGCCTGCCCACCGAGCTCGTGCCGCACTTCTTCCGCTCGCTCGCGGACACGCTCGGCGCGGCGCTTCAGGTGAGTGTGAAGGGCGAGAACTCGCACCACATGGTTGAGGCGTGTTTCAAGAGTGTGGGCCGTGCGCTCAGGCAGGCGTTCCGACGCGAGGGCGACGACCTGCCGAGCACGAAGGGCGTGCTGTAAATGGCTGCCGACACTGTTGTCATCGATAGCGGCGGCGCGAATCTGGCGTCCGTTCTCTTCGCGCTGGAGCGACTGAATGCGCCAGCGACGGTTACGACGAGCCCCGAGGAAGTGAGAAGCGCGAAGCGCGTCATTCTGCCCGGCGTCGGTGCGGCGGCGGATGTCATGAAGCGCCTGCACGCCACGGGGCTCGCGGAAGTGTTGCCAACCCTGAAGCAACCCGTGTTCGGCATTTGCGTCGGCATGCAGGTGCTGTTCAGGAGCTCGGAGGAAGGTCCGGTCGACTGCCTCGGCATCATCCCGGACACGGTGAGGAAGCTGACTCCCGCTCCCGGTCTGCCGGTGCCGCACATGGGCTGGAACACGCTGGTCACCCTGCGGGACGACCCACTTCTGGAAGGCGTCACGGGCAGCGACTACGTGTACTTCGTGCACAGCTACGCCGCTCCGGTATCCGATGTCACGCTCGCACGCACCGATTACGGCATGCCCGTCTCGGCTGTCGTTCGGCGGGACAACTTCTGGGGGGCGCAATTTCACCCGGAACGCTCGTCCATCACCGGCTCGCGTGTGCTGGCCAATTTTCTCGGGTTGAGCTGATGCTTCTGATTCCTGCAATCGATCTGCGCAACGGCCGCTGCGTGCGCCTCTTCAAGGGCGACTTCAATGCCGAGACGCGCTACGAGTACGACCCGCTGGATCTGCACGAGCGCTATCGCGGCTTCGGCGCGACGTGGCTGCACGTTGTCGATCTGGACGGCGCCAGGGATGGTGTGCTCGCCAATCGCGCGACGATCGTTCGGCTCGCCGCACAAGGCTCGTTGCGCATTCAGCTGGGCGGTGGCATGCGCTCCGCCGCGGTGATCGAAGATGTGCTCGCACAAGGTGTGGAGCGCGTCGTCGTCGGCAGCGCCGCCATCGAAAATCCGGCGGAAGTCGCCGAATGGTTCCGCCGTTTTGGCGCGGATCGCATCTGCCTCGCGCTCGATGTGAAGATCGATGCGGCCGATGGCGAACCCAAGGTGCGCACGCGCGGCTGGACCGAAGGCACCGGCGTCACGCTCTGGAGCGCGCTGGAGCCCTTTCTGCCTCTCGGTCTCGAGCACGTGCTGTGCACGGACATCGACCGGGACGGCGCCCTCACCGGCCCGAATCTCGATCTGTACGCCCGCGCGCTCGCCCG
>JBDZVF010000742.1:0-1575 GCA_040255575.1 Pseudomonadota bacterium
GCGGGAAACGTTCTGCCGGGAGACTTCCGTCAGCGAGGTATAGCGCCACCCCTTCAGCGAGCCGGAGTACGTGAGCCACTCGTCGGTTTTCGTGCCGGCCGCCCGAAGATCCTGTGCCGTGACGTTGATTTGTGGCACGGGCGGCTGGCCGGATACCTGGCTCGCCGCCTCACGCTGCAGCGACCGCAGATACGAAATGACCTGCCACCGCTGCGTGCCGGTAATCGGCCGCGGCTGCATTGCTGTGTTCGGCAATCCGTCGCGGAGGATGCGATAGATCGCGAACACACTGTCGCCGTGGTCGTAGCTCTCGCGCACGAGCGAAGGCGCGTGGCCGCCGGCCGCATCATTACCGTGACAACCCGCGCACTGTTCGCGGAAGGCGCGAGCGCCGGCCGCGATGTCTTCCGGCGTGTCATACGGGTTGACGATCGACGCTTCGAGGCTGCGGCCCTCCGCAATGGAGATCGCGAGGTCGAAGCGGTCGCGGCCGGCCGTCATGGCGGCAAGCTCGGACCAGCTGAGCTGCGGAAGATGGCCCTGCAGCTTGCGGGCGTAGACCTTCATGCGCCAGTTGAGGGCGCCAGGATAGAGCTGTGTGGCCGTAACCATCGCGACAAGGAAGGCGGCCAGCACACCGAGACCTATGAGGATGAGCGTGCGCCGGGACCACAGCCGTTTCGGCAGGGGTGCGCCGGTCTCACCCGAGTCACGCGCGCTTTGGGTGGAGGATTCGACCTCGCGCTGAACGCTTGCGTGCAGCCTCATGAGCGCACGGTGAGGTCAGCGAGAGACGTGGCAGAAATAGACGGTCCGAGGTGGTGGCGTCCCATGGTGCCGGCCCCGGTTCTGGTCTGTTTAGGTGCGGGGATGGCGATAGATTGTAGGTTGTAGCTCGCCGCAAAGCGTGAGCACGATCACAACCGTAGGTTCTCGAGGCTCCCGTACGGAACTGCCCGGACAGCGCTCAAGCGACGCGTCGCTATACAGTGGCGGCCGCGGTGAGGCTGACAACCAACAACAAGCACGACATGCGTGGCCACGGCCACCGCCTCGCTACAGCAATTGTCGTCGTGGGCTCAGGGGGGAGCCGGGCATGACCACTGTCCATTTTGATTCGCAGGTGCCCGCCGATACGCGGCGCGCGCTCATCTACCAGGGCGACATTTTCGTCTACGGGGCGACGCCAGCCTCACGGCAGCTGGTCGAGTTCGCAGGCGAACTGGTCGAAGCGGCCTTCGCACCCCGCCTTCCCGAGCTCGCTCAATTCGAGATGCCAGTGCAGGAATATGCCGCCGTCCTCGCCGAGCTCAAACCGCGCTTCATTCACCACCCTGAATGCAAACGGCTGCTGCCCCGAATGCTCGAGGAGCTCGGCTGCGATCTGGATCGCACCTACTTCGACGTGCCGCGGATGCGCACCGCCACCAGCGAGGGCTACCTGACGACAGGTATCGCGTACGCCTTCCATCCGCACAGGGACACCTGGTACTCGGCGCCTTTCTGCCAGATCAACTGGTGGCTGCCCATCTACCCCATCGCCGGTGACAACTGCATGGCGTTCCACACGCGTTA
>JBDZVF010000312.1:0-7875 GCA_040255575.1 Pseudomonadota bacterium
CGCGCTGATGAAGCCGCGCGGCATGGTGAGGCCGCTGATGGGGAAATTCTGCACGGCTCGCTGGGTTTGGGCGCCCCACAGGGCATCGGCCGGGACGGACAGCTCGCCCATGCTGTCGCGCTCGGTACGGAAAGACGTCGTCATGGATTCAAGGCTCCGGATTCGCTGCTGGCGCGCCCGGCTGGCCAGCCGGATGCGTTAAGATCGCGAATCTTATCTCATCGCCCCGCCCTGAGCAGTCCAACACCATGTCTTCGACCTCTCTCGATGCGCTCTCCCCCGTCGACGGCCGTTACCGCGCGGCGACCGAACCCCTGCGCGGCGTGCTGTCCGAAGGCGGGCTCATTCGCGAGCGCATCCGGGTCGAGGCATTGTGGGTGATCCATCTCGCGGCGGCGGCGCCGCGCTTTTCGGGCTCCACCCTGCCTGAAGCGGTGCGCAGCCGGGCGGCTGAGCTTGCGAAGAATCCGCCCGCGGGCGCGGCCGAGGCCGTGAAGGCGATCGAGGCGAAGATCAATCACGACGTCAAAGCCGTCGAGTACTACGTGCGCGGCGAGCTCTCGGCGGTGGGTGCAAGCGAAGCGACCCTGGAGCTGGTGCATTTCGGCTGCACATCCGAGGACGTCAACAACGTGAGCTACGCGCGCATGCTCGCGAACGCGCGCGAAACGCTCATGGGGAACGTGGCGAAGCTCATCGAGTCACTCACGGCCTTCGCACACAAGAACGCGGATCTGCCGATGCTCGCCCGCACGCACGGCCAGCCGGCAAGCCCCACCACCGTGGGGAAGGAAGTGGCGAACTTCGTCGCGCGCATTCGTCGCGCGCAGAAGCGCTGGGCGAACGTCGCGATTCTCGGCAAGTGGAATGGCGCGGTCGGCAACTTCAATGCGCACGTCGCCGCGGCGCCGGAGCTCGACTGGCCCGCGATCAACCGCGCGTTCGTCGAGGCGCTCGGGCTCGAGCACAATCCCTACACCACGCAGATCGAGCCGCACGACTGGATCGCCGAGTACTGTGATGCCGTGGCGGCCCTCGACACGGTGCTCATCGATCTGAGTCGCGACTTCTGGGGTTACATCTCGCTCGGCTACTTCCGCCAGCGGCCCAATGCCGCGGAAGTCGGCTCCTCGACCATGCCGCACAAGGTGAACCCGATCGATTTCGAGAACGCCGAAGGCAATCTCGGCGTCGCGAACGCGCTGCTGCGCCATTTCGCGGACAAGTTGCCGATCTCGCGCTGGCAACGCGATCTCACCGATTCGACGGTGTTGCGCAATCTGGGCGTCGCGCTCGGTCACGCGCTCATCGGCTGGCGCGCGCTCGAACGCGGGCTGACCAAGATCGAGGCAAGCCCGCAGACCCTGGCCGCAGATATCAATGATGCCTGGGAGGTGCTCGGCGAAGCCGTGCAGACCGTGCTGCGCGCGGCGGGCGTGCCCAATGGCTACGAGCGGCTCAAGGATCTCACCCGCGGCCAGGCGATCGATGCCCGTTCGCTCGGTACCTTCATCGATACGCTGCCGCTCTCCGCGGCGGACAAGGCGCGCCTGAAACAGCTGTCGCCAAAGGACTACACCGGTCTTGCCTCGAAGCTCGCGCGCGACATCTGAAGGAGCGCAGCGGTTCCGCGCGCGCACGCGAGATCGGCCGTGTATTGCACGAAAAAATGCGAACCACGCCACGTTTTGGGCGATCGGCGCGGCCCGCGGGCAATGAAACGTGATCGGCTCGACAAGTCCCCGGCCGGGCTCTTTCTAAGATCGCGCGGCCTGCCACTGTGCAGGTGACGAGTCAGGCGAAGATCGTGACAAGACCCGGGGAAACGGACGTGAATAGCGCACTCGCGCAGCTGGCGAGCGCCCGCTATGCGCCCGAATCCGCGACCCCCGGCACGCCCTCCACCCGGAACGCCGAAACGCTCACCGTCCTCACCTCGCTGGCCGAGGCGCGGCTCGCGGTGAACAAGGCGGCGAGCCTCGCGCAGCGACTCATTTCCATCTATACGCCCGACCTCGAGCCGGATCTCTACGACCAGAGCGGATTCCTCGAGATCATCAAGCACTTCGTGCTCGCGCGCAGCTTCGCCAAGGTGCGGGTGCTGCTGGTGGAGCCCTCGCGCGTCATGCGTGACAACAATCGCTTCGTCGCCATGGGCCGCCGGCTGTCGAGCTGCATCGACATCCGCTACGTCTCGGGGGATGCGCCCCAGCGCGCCTCGGCCTACCTGATCGCGGACGACAAGGCCATCGTCTTTCGCATGCGCTCGGATACGTGGGACGGCATCGCCGACTTCAACAACCAGGCCGTCGCGAAGTTGTACCTCACCGAGTTCGACACCGTCTGGAACGCCAGCGCCCCCGAGCACGGCCTGCGCTCAGCCCGGCGTGGATAAGCAGACGCGTCCCGCTGAGGCGCGCGCCGCGGATATACTGGCGCGCATGCCGCCAAAACCGGAAATTACCGTAGCGGCCGTCACGGAAGACGACGGCCGTTTCCTGGTCGTAGAAGAGCGCATCCATCACCAGCTCCTGCTCAACCAGCCTGCGGGCCACGTCGAACGGGGCGAAACCCTGCTCGAGGCCGTCGTTCGCGAGGCCCGGGAGGAAACGGCCTGGCGGTTCCAGCCTCTCGCGCTGATCGGCACCTATCTCTGGCGCAATCCGCTCAATGGCCGGTTCACACTCCGCTTCGCCTTTACCGGGACGGTAACCGACCACAAGCCGGAGCAGCCTCTCGACACGGGCATCGTCACGACCCACTGGCTCACGCGGGAGCAACTCCTGGAGCGCGAGCGGCGGCTGCGAAGCCCCCTGGTCCTCCGGTGTGTCGACGATTACCTGCGTGGCATCCGCCAGGCGCTCGAGTCTGTCGCCACCCTCGACCTGCAGTCCGCGCTGAACGTACGGGGCATCCCCGTCTAGCCGGGTGGGCGTGGGCGGATCGCGCAGGTACCATCGCGCCCCATGTCCGCATCCCGTCCTCGCGTCATCGTCGGCCTTTCCGGCGGAGTCGACTCGGCCGTCGCCGCACTGCTCCTGCGCGAGCAGGGCTACGAGGTGCACGGCCTCTTCATGAGCAACTGGGACGAGGACGACGACGACTCGTACTGCACCTCCGCGGCCGACTTCCAGGATGCCCGCGCCGTCGCGCACGAGTTGGGAATTCCGCTGCATCGAGTGAGCTTTGCGGCGGAGTACCGGCAGCGTGTGTTCGATTACTTCCTCGCCGAACAGCGCGCCGGCCGCACCCCGAACCCGGATGTGCTCTGCAATCGCGAGATCAAGTTCGGCGTCTGCCTGCGCTACGCGGAGCGTCTCGGCGGTGAGCTGTTCGCAACCGGGCATTACGCCCGGCTTGCACAGACGCCCGTTGGACCGGAATTGCTGAAGGCGCGCGATCGCGCGAAAGACCAGTCCTACTTCCTGCATGCGGTCGAGCGAAGCCACCTCGCCCGCGTGCTGATGCCGGTCGGCGAGCTCGAGAAGCCGGAAGTCCGCGAACGCGCGCGCCGTGCCGGACTACCGGTGTTCGACAAGCCGGACAGCACGGGCATCTGCTTCATCGGCGAGCGCCCGTTCCGGGATTTTCTTGCGCGCTTCATGCGCGACGAGCCGGGGCCGATCGAAACGCCGGAGGGCGAGCGCCTCGGCACGCACCGCGGCCTCGCCTTCTACACGCTCGGGCAGCGCGAAGGTCTCATGATCGGCGGCCGAAGCGGGCACGACGAGGCCCCGTGGTACGTCGCCGTGAAAGACAGCGCACGCAACACGCTGGTGGTCGTTCAGGGCCACGATCACGCACTGCTTTCGAGCGGCGCGCTCTTCACCGGGCCGTTCCACTGGCTCGCGGACGCGCCGACGTCGACACTCCGATGCACCGTGAAGGTTCGTTATCGGCAGGCGGATCAGCTTGCGACGCTGCATCGATTGCCGGACGGCACGGCTCACATCGACTTCGACGTTCCCCAGCGTGCGGTCACGCCCGGCCAGTACGCGGTGGTGTACGACGGGGATCGCTGTCTCGGCGGCGCGGTGATCGAACACACCACCCCCGCGACCACAAACCGGGTTGCCGCCTGAGCCACGCCACCCTCGGCGCGCCATCGGGCAGCGCGATTTGGGTTTTACCTGCCCCTATTGGGGCTTGCACCGCCTAAACGCGCCGCTCTCGCCCTATAATCCGCGCCGCTTGTTTCACGGTGGTTCTGGCGGAAGGGCAGCACATGACGGATAGCTTCAAGGCGCGTTCGACACTCAAGGTGGGTGACCGGTCTTACGAAATATGGCGGCTCGATGCCCTGCCGAAGGACAAGGTGGCCCGGCTCCCCTACTCCTTGAAGATCCTGCTCGAGAACCTGCTCCGCTATGAAGACGGCGTGAACGTCACGAAGGCCGACATCGAAGCGCTGCTCAACTGGGATCCCCAGGCGACCCCCTCTTACGAAATCGCCTTCACACCGGCGCGCGTGATCCTTCAGGACTTCACGGGCGTGCCCTGCGTGGTCGACCTCGCGGCAATGCGCGATGCGATCGTGCGTCTCGGCGGCGATGCGGAGAAGGTCAATCCGCTCGCGCCGGCGGAGCTCGTGATCGATCACTCGGTGCAGGTCGATGAGTACGGCACGCCGCAGGCGCTGGGTCGGAACAACACGATCGAGTTCGCGCGCAACAGCGAGCGCTACTCATTCCTGCGCTGGGGCCAGACGGCGTTCCGCAATTTCCAGGTGGTGCCGCCGAACACCGGCATCGTGCATCAGGTGAATCTGGAGTATCTCGGCCGCGTGATCTTCGACGGCGAAGTGAACGGCACGCGCCGCGCGTATCCCGACACGCTCGTCGGGACGGATTCGCACACGACCATGATCAACGGGCTCGGCGTGCTCGGCTGGGGCGTCGGTGGCATCGAAGCCGAAGCGGCGATGCTTGGTCAGCCCGTGACGATGCTCATTCCACAGGTCATCGGCTTCAAGCTCTCGGGCAGCCTGCAGCCCGGCGCCACCGCGACCGACCTCGTGCTCACCGTCACGGAGATGCTTCGCAAGAAGGGCGTGGTGGACAAGTTCGTCGAGTTCTTCGGCGATGGGCTTGCCAACCTGCCGCTCGCCGATCGCGCAACCATTGCCAACATGGCGCCCGAATACGGCAGCACCTGCGGCATCTTCCCGATCGACGAAGAGACCATTCGTTATCTCGAGCTTTCCGGGCGCCCGAAGGAGCGTATCGAGCTCACTCGCGCGTACGCCCAGGCTCAAGGCATGTGGCGCACGCAGGGTGCCGCCCCTGCCCAGTACACCGACGTTCTCGAGCTGGATCTTGCGAAGGTCGAGCCGAGCCTCGCCGGCCCGAAGCGCCCGCAGGATCGCGTGCCGCTCAAGTCCGCGAAGTCCGTTTACGAGACCAACGCCGCGAAGACCGCGACCGAGCGCGCCACCAGGAACCCGAACGCCAAGGGCACCGCGCAGGTGACGCTGGATGGCCAGACGTTCGAGGTGAAGGATGGTGCCGTGCTCATCGCCGCCATCACGAGCTGCACGAACACCTCGAATCCTTCGGTGATGCTCGCGGCCGGCATTCTCGCCCGCAAGGCGCGTGAGCGTGGCCTGAAGGCAAAGCCGTGGGTGAAGACGAGCCTCGCGCCCGGCTCGCGCGTCGTCACGGATTACTACAAGAAGGCCAATCTGCTCGACGATCTCGCGGCGGTGGGCTTCTATCTCGTCGGCTACGGCTGCACCACGTGTATCGGCAACTCCGGCCCGCTGAAGCCGGAGATCTCGGCCGCCGTGAGGGCGGGCGACATCACCGCCTGCTCGGTGCTCTCGGGCAACCGCAACTTCGAAGGCCGCGTGCATCCGGAAGTTCGCATGAACTTCCTCGCTTCGCCGCCGCTCGTCGTGGCCTACTCGCTCGCGGGCACACTCGACATCGACCTCACCACGCAGCCGATCGGCACTGACAAGAACGGCAAGCCGGTCATGCTTGCGGAAATCTGGCCGAGCGACCGTGAGGTGCAGGAAGCGATCACGAAATCGATCGACTCCAACATGTTCCGCCAGAGCTACGCGGGCGTGTTCACCGGCGACGCCAACTGGCAGGCCATCAAGGTGCCGGCCGGCAAGCGCTATGCATGGGATGCAAAATCCACCTACGTGAAGAACCCGCCCTACTTCGAGGGCATGACGATGACGCCGGACGCCGTGAGCGACATCAAGGGCGCGCGCGTGCTCGCGCTGCTCGGGGATTCGGTGACGACCGACCACATCTCCCCGGCCGGCAACATCGCGAAGACGAGCCCCGCGGCGAAGTACCTCGTCGAACAGGGCGTGCAGCCGACGGACTTCAACTCCTACGGCGCGCGGCGCGGCAATCACGAAGTGATGATGCGCGGCACGTTCGCGAACATCCGGCTGCGCAATCTCATGGTGCCGGGCGTGGAAGGTGGCGTCGCGGTGCACCTGCCGAGCAACGAGCAGATGTCGATCTACGACGCGGCCATGCGCTACAAGAACGACGGCACGCCGCTCGTCATCGTCGCGGGCCGCGAGTACGGCACGGGCTCTTCGCGCGACTGGGCGGCGAAAGGCACGATGCTCCTCGGCGTGAAGGCGGTTCTTGCGGAGAGCTTCGAGCGCATCCACCGCTCCAACCTGATCGGCATGGGCGTGCTGCCGCTGCAGTTCCTGCCGGGCCAGAACGCGCAATCGCTCGGGCTCACCGGCCGTGAAGTGTTCGATATCACCGGCCTCACCACGGGCGATGCGAAGAACGTGCAGGTGTCGGCGAAGACGCCGGAGGGCAAGACGATCGACTTCGTCGCGCGTGTGCGCATCGACACGCCGAAGGAGCGCGAGTACTACCGCCACGGCGGCATCCTGCACTACGTGCTGCGGCAGCTTGCGGGGAACGGCCGCGCGGCCTGATGAAGCTCGCGGTCTTCGATCTCGACGGCACGATTACCCGTCACGACACGCTGATCCAGTTCACCCTGGGTTATCTGAAGAGCCGCCCCTGGCGGCTCTTTGGTTTTGTGCTGGCGCTTCCCGCGGTTCTGCTCTATCTGCTGCGCGTGATCGACCGGGGTGCGCTCAAGGGCTCCGTGATTCGCTGGACGCTCGGTGGCAGCTCGCGCGCCGACATCGATGCCTGGGCCGCGACGTTCGTGCCGCGCGTGATTGAACACGGCGTGTTCAAGGCCGCGCTGGAGCAGATCGAGGAACACAAGCGCGACGGGGACGTTCTCGTGCTCATGAGCGCAAGCCCCGACTTCTACGTCCCCGTCGTCGCTCGTCATCTCGGCTTCAACGAGGTGACCTGCACCGGCGTGCGCTGGAACGGCGATCGTCTCGATGGCCGCCTCACCACCGAGAACTGCCGGGGCGCTGAAAAGACCCGCCGATTTGCCGAGCTGCGGGCCCGCTACCCTGGCCTTCCCACGATCGCGTACGGGAATGCCACCAGCGACCTCGATCATCTGCGGCTCGCCGACACCGGGATTCTGGTGAATGCCGACGAACGCACGCGCCGTCTCGCGGTCGGACTCGGCGTGGCCGTCCGCGACGACTGGCAGTAATCCGCTCAGTGGTCTGGCGGCCTGATGCGTAACCGGTGGGGACCGGGCGCTCGTAAGAGAGTTAATCTAGGCGCGTACCCCGCGGCGGAGGAGTTCCATGAGCAAAGCCCGATCGGCCCGTGAGTTCGAGAGCATTGGCGTCAAGCCCTCGGAAATCACGCCTCCCGACTCCTTCTTCAATCGTCGCCAGATCCTGGCCGCAGCCATCGCAGCAGGCGTCATCGGCGTCACCCACCGCAGCAGCGCGTGGGCCGACACGGCCACGCCAGCGTCCGCCGAGGGCGCGCTCAAGTACACACGGAACAC
>JBDZVF010000313.1:0-7870 GCA_040255575.1 Pseudomonadota bacterium
CAACTTGTCGAACACCGCAGGCGACGCCGAGAGTCACTCTACACGACCCGCAGGGCATTCGCAGGTTCCGCGGCGGAAAAAAACCGCGGATCTTCAAAATTCGAGCTGCTGGCCGCGGGCAAGCTGGTTCTCGACACGCTCGCGAAGATTCTTCACCCGCGCGCTCGCGTCGCTTTCCAGTTTCGCTTCGCGGTCCTTGAGGCGCAGGTATTCGTTTGCAAGGTTGAGCGCCACCATGACGGCGATGCGGTCGAGTCCGACCACCTTGCCGCTGTCGCGCACCTCGCGCATGCGGGCGTTCAGGAACTCGGCGGAGTCGAGCAGGGCGGAGCGCTCCTCATACGGGCACACCATGGCGTATTCCTTTTCAAGAATACGCACGCTGACGCGAGCGGGCTCGCGCGAGTCGACTGCTTTTTCCGCCGGGTGGGTCACGCGCCATGCTCCATGGTTTTGAGGCGACCGATCATCGCCTCCACGCGCGCGCGCACCTGCTCATTCTTCTGCAGGAGCCCGGCGCGATCGTTGTTGAGGGTTTCGTGACGCTGGCGCAGCGCGCGGTTTTCCTCCTTGAGCGCATCGATGCTGGCGAGCAGCTCTTCGATCCGCTTTTCGAGGCGCGCGAGCTCCAGGTCGAGCTGCGTTTTTGTTGTATTTGTATCGTTCATGAAAAGATTATGGGGTTGCGCTCTTCATGCGGTCAATCATGGGCCGGATGGCAATAGAGTGCGCCTGCGGTCCGGCTCCTGTCCGGGGTCGATCGCTAACAGGGTGACTCACCGCTTCAGGCATAATGCCCCCCTCATGCACACCGCGAGCTATGCCGAGATCCAACGGGTGCTCGCCGACGAGCGCTCGATGACCGATGCCGCCGAGGCACATGGAACGCTGACCGGCGCGCTCTGCACGGCCTCTTCGTATCGATTCGAGGACTGGCTGCAGGAGATCCTGCCCGAAGGGCGTGCCCAGGCGCTGTCCACCGGAGCATTGCGCGGCCTGTACTTCGTCACCACCGAGACGCTCGCCGGCGCGGAAATGGCGTTCGAGCCATTGCTGCCCGAAGATGCGCAACCGCTTGATGAACGAGCCGCGGCGCTCTCCCAATGGTGCGTCGGCTTCCTCTATGGCCTCGGCTCCGGCGCGATCCAGGATCTGTCGACGCTGCCCGGCGAAGTGGGTGAGGTGGTGCGGGATTTCGACGAGCTCACCCGCGTGGGTGTGGGGGCCGGCGAAAGCGAAGAAGAGAACGAAAGCGCCTATACGGAGCTCGTGGAGTTCGTTCGAGTCGGCGCCCAGCTCGTGTTCGAAGAGCTGGAGGCACTGCGCGAGCGCACCCGCGACGGAGAATCGGCCGACGACGAAGAGCCCCCTCTGCACTGAACGGTCTACTTGAGCCAAAGGACGATCCCGTGCCTGCCGCCCGCGCACCCCGCGCAAGGTCTGTATCGGTTCCCCGCGACGAGTTCGCCCGTCGCCGCCAGCACCTGATGAAGCTGATGGGCAATGACTCCATCGCCGTCATTTCCGCAGCGCCCGTACGGCTCCGGAACAACGACGTCGAGTACGCCTATCGCCAGGACAGCGATTTTTTCTATCTCACCGGCTTCGGCGAGCCCGAATCGGTGGCGGTGCTCATCCCCGGTCGCAAGCAGGCGGAGTACCTCCTCTTCGTGCGGGATCGCGATCCCACTCGCGAAACGTGGGATGGCCGTCGGGCGGGGCCGGCCGGTGCGGTACGCACTTACGGCGCCGACGATGCCTTCCCCATCACGGACATGGACGAGATCCTGCCCGGCCTGCTCGAGAATCGAACGAAGGTCTATTACACGATGGGTGCGTACCCCGAGTTCGACCAGCGCATCGTCGGCTGGGTGAACGGGTTGCGCTCACAGAGCAAGCCGGGGCGCGTGCTGCCGCCCGAGTTCGTGTCGCTCGCGCACGTGCTGCACGACATGCGGCTCTTCAAGAGCCGCAATGAGATCGAATTGATGCGCGAGTCCGCGCTCATTGCCTCCCGGGCGCATGTGCGTGCGATGAAGGCCTGCCGACCGGGCCGGTCCGAGTACGAAATCATGGCGGAGCTCATGTACGAGTTCCGCCTGCACAACGCCGATATTTCCTATCAGCCCATCGTGGGCAGCGGTGAGAACACCTGCATCCTGCATTACCGCGAGAACAACGCCACGTTGAAGGAAGGCGATCTGCTGCTCGTCGATGCCGGATGCGAATACCAGTGCTATGCGTCGGACATCACTCGAACCTACCCGGTCAACGGCGAGTTCACGCCGGAGCAGCGCGCCGTATACGAAGTGGTGCTGGAGGCGAATCTCGCGGCCATCGCCAAGGTGAAACCGGGGAATCACTGGAACGACCCGCACGATGCGGCGGTGAAGGTGGTGACGCAGGGGCTGGTGAGGCTCGGGCTATTGAAGGGCCGGCCAGCAACGCTCGAGAAGGAGGGCGCGTACCGCAAGTTCTTCATGCACCGGACGGGGCACTGGCTCGGCATGGACGTGCATGACGTCGGCGACTACAAGATCGGCGATGAATGGCGCGTGCTCGAGCCCGGCATGGTGATGACCATTGAGCCTGGCATCTACATCGCGCCCGGCCTGCGCGGAGTGCCCAGGCGCTTTCGCGGCATGGGTATCCGCATCGAAGACGACGTGGTCGTGACCCGCACCGGGCATGACGTGCTCACCTCGCGGGCCCCCAAGGACCCCGACGAAGTCGAATCGGTGATGACCGGTGTCTGAGGCCGCAACTGCCAGCCGCTGTGATGTCGCAATCGTCGGCGGCGGCATGGTCAGCGCCAGCCTCGCCGTCGCGCTCGGTGATACGGGCCTGAACGTAACGCTCATCGAGAGCATCGCCCCGGGCACTGGCACCTACCAACCCAGCTTCGATGACAGAACCACCGCCCTGGGCAACGCCAGCAAACGCATCTTCGAAGCCCTTGGCGTCTGGCCAGCGATGGCCCCGTACGCGTCTCCCATCCGCACCATTCATGTCTCTGACGCCGGCCGATTCAGTTTCGCGCGCCTCAAGGCGGAAGAACAAGGCATCGACGCCTTCGGCTACATCATCACCAACCGCGTCATCGGCGCAGCGTTGTGGTCCAGGCTCACAGATGTGAAAGGCGTCACGCTCCGCGTGCCCGCGCGCACAGAACGCGTAGAGATCACCCCCGACGGCGTAAGCATCGTGCTCATCGACGATCGCAGTGGCACAAAGGAACACATCGATACCCGCCTCGTCGTCGCAGCGGACGGCGCGCACTCGAGCGTGCGCACTGCCGCGGGCATCGGCGCGGAAGTCGAGGACTACGATCAGGTCGCGATCACCGCGAACGTCGCCACCGACCGCGCACACGATGGAACCGCATATGAACGCTTTACGCAGGCCGGTCCGCTGGCCCTGCTGCCCCTGCACGACGGCAGCTGGGGCCTCGTATGGAGCGCAGAGCCCGCCGAGAGCGCACGTCTGCTCGCACTCAGCGACGAATCGTTCCTGAACGAGCTGCAAAGCACCTTTGGATGGCGTGCCGGTCGCTTCGTGAGAGTGGGCAAGCGCGCTTCCTATCCTTTGAAGCTGAGTCGCGCGGCTACAACGGTGGCAACCCGTTCGGTGCTCATCGGCAATGCGGCGCAGGCGCTGCATCCTGTGGCGGGGCAGGGTTTCAATCTCGGATTGCGGGATGCCGCGATGCTCGCCGAGCTACTCGCGGCAACCCGTGGCGGCGCGCAAGCCACCGACCCGGGCAGCCCCGACCTGCTCGCGCGCTTTGAGACCTGGCGCTCCGGCGATCGCCGTGGCGTGATCCGATTTACCGATGGCCTCATCAAGCTCTTCGGCGATCGGCGACCCGGTATCGGCCTCGCGCGCAATCTCGGCCTCCTGATGTTCGATCTCGCGCCGCCGGCGAAAAGCGCGCTCGCGCGAGTGAGCGCGGGCTTCGCGGGCCCGGCGCCGCGTCTCTCCCGTGGCCTGAGCGTGCGCGCATGAGCACGGGGATCGGCGAGCTCGTGGATGTGCTCATCGTCGGAGGGGGTCCGGTCGGCGGTGCCGCCGCGGCGCTGCTCGCTCGTGCGACGAACTCCGAGCGCGATCCGATGCGTATCGTCGTATTGGAACCGCGCAGGCCGTCTTATCCGGCACCGGATGCGCCAGTCGATCTCCGGGTCTTCGCATACTCTCGCGCCAGCGAGCGCGTGCTGCAGGCAGCAGGCGCCTGGGATGCGATCGAGGCACGTCGCATCAGTCCTTACGAGCGCATGCGTGTGTGGCACGAGCAGGTTGCGCCGACGAGCCCTGAAGCACTTGTCTTCGATGCGGCCGAGGTGGGCGAGCCCAACCTCGGGCACATCATCGAGAACCGCCTGGTCCAGAGCGCATTGCTCGATGCTGCCGAGGCAGCCGGCGCGCGCGTGATCGCCGCCGAGTTGTCCTCCGTCACCATCGGCGAGGGCGACGTACAGGTGGAGACATCCGCCGGCTCGTTCAAAGCGCAGCTCGTGATCGGCGCGGACGGCGCTCATTCGGCGGTGCGCGCGGCGGTCGGTATTCCGGCGCACGTGTCGGGCTACCAGCAGACAGCGATCGTTGCGGTCGTTGCCACCGAGAGGCCTCACGAAGCCACGGCGTGGCAGCGATTTCTGAAGACGGGCACGCTCGCGTTCCTTCCGCTGAGCGATGGCACGAGCTCCATCGTCTGGTCCGCCGATGATGATCTCGCCAAGTCCTTGCTCGCGATGCCGGCCCCTGAGTTCAATGCGGCCGTGACCGAAGCGCTCGACCATGCGCTCGGCAACGTGAGCCTCGTCAGCGACCGCGCGTCATTCCCGCTGCGCAAGCTCGCGGCCCAACACTACGTAACGCATCGCTGCGCCCTGATTGGCGATGCGGCCCACGTGGTTCATCCGCTCGCGGGGCAGGGCGTGAACCTGGGGCTGCTCGATGCGGCATCCCTTGCGGAACTGCTCATCGCCGGGCGTCAGCAACGCGAGGATCCCGGCGCGCTTCGCATCCTTCGGCGCTATGAGCGCTGGCGCAAGACCGAGACGCTGACGCTTTCCACCGCGATCGACACGTTCGATCGGCTGCTCGCGCACGGAACGGGTCCACTCGCCAGGCTCGCGCAGCGCGGGATGGGCTGGGTGAACAAGAGCCAGGAAGCCAAGCGGGTGTTCATCCGGCGCGCGCTGGGAGTCGCCGGAGAGCTGCCGAGTGCCGCGCAGGCGGGCCGCGCGCGGGGTCGCTAATCCCCAGCTTCGCTTGCGCGCAGTTCGGCTAACCCGCGCCAGCTCTGCGAGCCGTGCCTGGACCGGCGCCTCACGCGAGGTCGCCGCCAACTTCTGAAGCCCCGACTTCTGAAGCCATAGGCCCGTCAACGACCGGCGCGATCAAACCAGAGGCACGCGATCGATCTTGGCCGCGCAGATGAAGTCGTTCTCCGACAGTCCCTTGATCGCGTGGGTGCTGAAGACCACGTTGCAGTAGCCCCAGCCCACCTCGAGATCCGGGTGATGGTCTTCGATGTTCGCGATGTGCGCGATCGCGTTCACAAAGCTCATCGCCCGGTAGAAGTCCTTGAACTTGAACTCGCGACGGATCGACTTCGCATCGTCCGACAGCGTCCAGCCGGCCGCGAGCTTGCCGCGCAGCTTCTCCGCTTCATCGCGGGTGAGGGGCGCGACGCCGCCCTCGCACGGGACGCACCTCTTTTCGCTGAGCTCGGTCATGCCGTCTCCTTCCGCGCGTATTTGCGCGCCACGTAATGTTCCACGAGATCCTGGAATTCCTGCGCGATGTGGTCGCCCTTCAGCGTGACCGTCTTTTCGCCGTCTTCGTAGACGGGCGCGACCGGCCGCTCGCCCGTGCCGGGCAGGCTGATGCCGAGATTGGCGTGCTTGCTCTCGCCGGGCCCGTTCACCACGCAGCCCATCACGGCCACCGTCATGTCTTCGACGCCGATGTACTGCTTGCGCCAGTCCGGCATGCGGTGGCGGATGTGCGATTGAATCTGCTGAGCCAGTTCCTGAAACACAGTGCTGGTCGTGCGGCCGCAGCCGGGGCACGCAACCACCATCGGCGCGAACGATCGCAGGCCCATCGTCTGCAGGATCTCCTGCGCGACGATCACCTCGTTCGTGCGATCCCCACCCGGTTCGGGTGTGAGCGAGACGCGAATGGTGTCGCCAATGCCTTCCTGCAGCAGCACGGCCATGCCGGCAGTGGAGGCAACGATGCCCTTTGAGCCCATGCCGGCTTCGGTGAGGCCAAGGTGCAGCGGGTATTCGCAGCGCGCGCCGAGGTCGCGATAGATCGCGATGAGATCCTGCACGCCGCTCACCTTCGCGCTGAGGATGATGCGGTCGTGAGGCAGGCCGAGCTCTTCCGCGCGCTGCGCGCTATCGAGCGCCGACATCACCACCGCCTTGCGCATGATCTGCTGGGCCGTGAGCGGCTCGGGCAGGGCGTTGTTCTCGTCCATGAGGCGCGTCAGCAGATCCTGATCCAGGCTGCCCCAGTTCACGCCGATGCGCACCGGCTTTTCATACCGGCACGCGATCTCGATCATCTCCGCGAACTGCGGATCGCGCTTGCTGCCGCGACCGACATTGCCGGGGTTGATCCGATACTTCGCGAGCGCTTCGGCACACGCCGGAAATTCCCGCAGCAGCTTGTGCCCGTTGAAATGGAAGTCTCCGATGATCGGCACGTCCACGCCCAGTTGCGCGAGCCGGTCGCGAATCGGCGCGACGGCGGCCGCGGCCTCGGCTGTGTTCACGGTCACGCGCACGAGCTCCGAGCCGGCGCGCGCCAGCGACTTCACCTGTTGCGCGGTGGCTTCCACGTCAGCGGTGTCGGTGTTCGTCATCGACTGGACGACGATCGGAAAATGCCCCCCGACCCTGACGGGCCCGATACGGACGGGGACACTCTTCCGGCGCGGCTGGCTCATGAGATTCTCTGAAAATCAGTAACTTGCCGCCCCGGGGCGGGGCGGCAGGGGCTCTATTCTAATAGAGGGCACCTCTATATAGAGGGCCGCGGCCGCCGCGGGGCTCGCGGCGGCGGTCGCTGCGCCGGGTCGCGAGATCGCTGCCGGCCGGCTGGCCTGACGTCGCGGTCGAGTATCGGCCGCGCGGCAGGGAGCGCGGGTCGGGAGATCGGTGCCCGCCGGCTACCCTCGCGGCAAGGTGGTCGACTGCCAGGAGATGAGCTGCCACTTCTTGTTCTTGCGCACGTAAACGCTCGTGTAGATGCCCTTGAACCTCACGAGATTGCCGCCGGCGCCTTCCGCCACGACCTCCACCACGCCGTTGACCAGCACCGCATAGCTCCCCAGCGCCTTCGGCTTCATCGAGATGAGGTTCATCTCCTTGTAGACGCGCTGTTTCGATTCGATCTCGCCGATGAACTCCTGCTTGGTCTGGCACTGGCCGTTCGAGTGGCAGTAGAGCACATCGTCGGCCATGACCTCGCGCATGGCCGCGACGTCGCCCTTCACCCAGGTCTGGAAGCGCGCGCGCTCAGCGGCCTCCACTTCGGAGACGGCCGACGCCGCGAACAGCGTCGGGCTCAGGAGCAAGGCGAATGCGATGAAGGGAAATGCGATGCGGGTCATTGAGATCAGCCTCCAGTGTTATAGTGCCGCCGCCCGCTGAAGTGTCTGGCCGGAGAGCGCGAAGCCGCCAGGCTTCGCCGCCGAAGGCGCAAGCTCCGCCCGGAAACGCTCAGGCCAACGAACGGCAGGCATGTGAAGAGTACGTGAGGCGCAGTTCGCGCTCCCGGATTCTCGCAGCGGGCTCTGGAGAGTGGTGGAACGACCTTCCACCCACCGAAGGGGTGCGGCGCACGTGAGGGG
>JBDZVF010000314.1:0-7775 GCA_040255575.1 Pseudomonadota bacterium
GGCGCGCGCCACGTCCGGATCGACGGGCGGAACGCGCGGCCCGGTCGAGCACGATACGGCGATGATCGCGGCGCCAAGCGCCAGGAGGCGTGGGGCAAGCGCCGAAATGCGTGCGAGAGAGTTGGGCAAACGTCGAGGTGAGCGCGTGTAGGGGAGCGGCTCCAACGATACCCGGACTCTCCCGCCGCGCCTACCCGCCCCAACCGCCAGCGCGGATTCTGTCTGCTCTGTGCCGTTCACTCGGCATAGAGCACTCTTGCCGGCTTTGCAGTTGCAGGCCCGCAAGCGCGTGCACGCGAACCGATGCCCGTGCGACTGCGCGGCGCGCCTCTTGCCTTCGTGAGGCTGCGCGCCCGAGGTGTGGGCTACCCTTTCTCGTCGCGCTGATCCGTGTTAAGACCGCGTTTCTGACGGTTTTTCGGGATGGCTGGATATGGCAACCGGATGGGCCGGCGACGGCGCAGTTCAGGATCAGATCGACGCAACGGTGAAGGACGGCATCAGCCGCGCCAAGAGCCGTTTGCCGCAGGGCCCTGCGGCGACTCATTGCGTGAGTTGCGGGAAGGAAATTCCGGAGGCGCGCCGCGCGGCCATGCCGGGGGTGAAATTGTGCGTGCCGTGCCAGGAAGCCGAAGACAGGGACGCGGAGGTGTACAGCGGGTATAACCGCCGCGGGAGCAAGGATAGTCAGCTGCGCTGATGGCTAGTTGCCTGGGATCGAGACGCTCACGATCTGCATGAACGCACAGGCACTCATCGAAAGGCTGGAATTGCAGCCGCACCCGGAAGGCGGGTGGTTCCGGGAGATTCACCGAGCTGCTGAGAAGGTGACGACGGCGCGCGGCGCGCGCTCGGCGCTGACAACCATCTACTACCTTCTCGAGCGCCATCAGCTCAGTCGCTGGCACGTGGTGCAGTCCGATGAGGTCTGGCACTTCTACGCCGGCGCGCCGCTCGAGCTGATCGTGTATGACCCCGCCACACGCGCTTGCAAACCAATGGTGCTCGACACGCCGGATCGATATGTCGAACCCGCAGGTGGAGACCGCCAGTGCGCTAGTCGAGACCGCGAGTGCGCTAGTCGAGACCGCGAGTGCGCTAGTCGAGACCGCGACGTCGCAGGTCGATCCCGCGAGCCCATCGGCATCGTGCGCGCCGGTGAATGGCAGGCCGCGCGCAGCGTCGGCGACTACTCACTCGTGGGCTGCAACGTGGGCCCCGGCTTCGAGTTCGCGGATTTCCAGTTCGTTTCCGCCCTCGCCGGCCACGCCGATCATTTCAGCGGCGCGCTCGCCACCTACCGTAACCTGCTCTGAATATCGCATCTCTCATCGACTGGGATCTTCAAGGTTGTCGCGGGTGATTGAAGGTAGTATTTCCGCGCCGTGAGCGAGTTCACCGTCAAAACGCTGCTCGACACGCCGATCGTCTCGGTGCGGGACGTGTGTTGCCGGGGATTGTGCCGCCACAAGAGCCGAGAGGAATACGCGACGGCGACGCAGCTCGTCTTTCCCTATCGCGGCGCCTACGTGCGGCATCTCGGGCGGGATGACGCGGTCGCTGAAGCAAACCAGGTGCTGTTCTTCAACCGGAACGACGGCTATCAGGTGAGCCACCCCGTTAGCGGCGGCGATTCGTGTCTTTCCATTGAAGCTGCCGAAGAACTGCTTCGCGAGCTCGCGCCGAAAGCCCTGCTGCGAGACGGCCCGACGCTCGCGTTCCGCCACCAGCGCATGCCCATCGATCCGCGCGCGCAGGCGCTCGTCGCTCTGCTCAGACACAGCCTCGATGAAGGCATCGCGGAGCCGCTCGAAGCCGAAAGCCTGGCCCTCACGCTGATTCGCAGAACCCTGCGCCCGCAGGCGATGCGCGCCCCGGCGAACAGCCCCGCGCGCCAGCGGCTCGTCGACCGCGTGAAGCTGCTTCTCACCAGTGACCTTTCGAGACGCTGGACGCTCGCGGATATCGCAGCGGAAGTCGGCGGCTCCGCCGTCTACCTGACGCAGGTTTTCCAGCTAGTCGAAGGCATGCCGCTCTATCGGTACCAGCTCAATCTGCGGCTGGCGCGCGCGCTGGACCTCATAGCCGAGCACGACGACCTCACCACGCTCGGTCTCGAGCTCGGGTTCTCCAGCCACAGCCATTTCACGTCCGCGTTCCAGCGAACCTACGGCCGCTCCCCTTCCGAGTTCCGCCGCTTCGCGCTGAATCGCTGAATCGCCGATTCCTGCCGACTAAAGATTCTGAAAGCGCCGCTCTCCGACCCCATGGCCTACTGCACGCACCCCGGAACAACCGGGCATTCACTGGAGAGCCATCATGAGCGAACGAACCTGCGCGGCCTGCGACTACAAGCTCGACGACAACGCCATCAAGGTGAAGATCGGCGGCAAGATCGTTGAAGTCTGCTGCAACGAGTGCGCGGAAAAGCTGAAAGAAGCCAGGACTTCAGCCGCTGCCGCACGACCTGCCTGACGCCCCGGTCAGGCCGTTGCCGCAAATCGCGGCGGATCAAACGGGCGCGCGGAGGCGATCGCTACTCCTTCGCGCGCCTTGATGATGCGCCTTGATGATAGATTCGCCCGCTCCAGTCTCGGGAGCGGTATGTGATCAGGCTGATCGGGATCGATGTCGATGGCACGCTGGTGGGCTCTTCCGGAGTCGTGCATCCCGCGGTGTGGGCCGCGGCGAGAAAGGCCACGCAGGAAGGCATCCACCTCGTGCTGTGCTCGGGCCGCCCCGCATTCGGCGTGGCACTCGACTACGCGCGGCAGCTCGATCCGATGGGCTGGCACATCTTCCAGAACGGCGCGAGCATCCTCGACCTGCAGTCCGGCAGCTCGAGCTCAGTGCAAATCGCGGCGGAACTCATCGCGAAGCTGATTCGCCGCGCGCGCGAGAACCAGCACGTGCTGGAGCTCTATAGCGACAACTCCTACGTCACCGAAAGCCAGGCGGATTGGGCCCGCATCCATGCGGAGATGCTCGGTGTTCCGTTCAGGCCGGCACCCTATGAATCGCTCGGCGCACCCGCTGTGCGCGCCCAATGGGTGCTCTCGGCGAGCGACACGCAGACCTACATGCAAGCGCCTCCATCTGAACTGGAAGTTGCCGTATCCACCTCACCGCTGCTGCCGGACGCCAACTTCGTTGGCCTCACCCACAAAGGCGTGAGCAAGGGCAGCGCCCTCCGCACAGTCGCAGCCGACTACAAGATCGATCTGCGCAACGTCATGTACGTGGGCGACGCGGACAACGATCTGTCGGCGATGCGTGTCGCCGGCCATCCGGTCGCGATGAGAAACGGCTCGCCAGCCGTCCGCGCCATTGCGCGCCATACCGTCGGGCACGTGGATGAAGGCGGTCTCGCCCAGGCGATACAGCTGGCGCTCTGAGCGCTCGAAACAGGCCGCGAAAACAGCACGAAATACGTGCACGGTGCAATCCGATCTGGCACAAATACCGCCCCATGATCTGGAAAGCTTCCGTCGCGATACACGTAGGCGCCGTCGCCGCCACCGCCGTGAATCCACACATCTGGCCGTGGTCGCTCGGGGCGGTGGCTGTCAATCATGCGACGCTGACGCTCGCGGGTTTGTGGCCGCGAAGCACGCTGCTCGGTCCGAACTGGACGCGTCTGCCACCCGAAGCGGCGGCGCGCCACGCCGTCGCCCTTTCCATCGACGATGGGCTCGATCCCGCGACGACGCCGCGTGTGCTCGACCTTCTCGACGCGCACTGCGCCAAGGCGACTTTCTTCTGCATCGGTCAGCGCATCGAACGCTTTCGCGGTCTGGCGCGGGAGATCAGCGAGCGCGGCCACGCCATCGAGAACCACACGTTCCGGCATCCAAACTACTTCTCGCTGCTCGGGCCGAAGGGGATCGCGGCAGAGATCGAGCGCGCTCAGGACGTGATCGCGTGCGTCACCGGTACAACGCCGCGTTTTTTCCGCGCGCCCGCCGGGCTGCGCAATCCGTTCCTCGCGCCGCTCTTGCGGCGCTTCGATCTGCAACTGGCGAGCTGGACGCGACGGGGCTTCGATACTGTCAATGGCAACGCGGAGGTGGTCTTCCGCCGCGTCACACGCAATCTCGCGAGCGGCGACATCCTGCTTCTGCACGACGGGAATGCCGCGAAAGGCGCTTCGGGCGCGCCCGTGATTCACGAGGTGCTTCCCCGTGTCCTGCGCGAGCTTGCGTCCCGAGGCCTGCGACCCATTGTCCTGCGCGACGCGCTTACTGAAGCGCCGGCGGTCACGGCCCGCGCCGGCGCCGAGATCTCATCCTGAATCTTGCACAGCTTCTACGCGGTGGCTTTGGTGTCTTCCAGCAGGCACGGTGTTGTGAGACGAAACATCATGATGGGCGTGGTGCCGGGCCGACTCCTGGGCCGACGGCAGGGTCTCTCCGCGGCACTCGGCCCACGCGAGCCCGCGCTCGCCGAATGTCCAAAGCACCTCGTCCTCACCATCGGCGGCCTGGATCGGGGCAATGTAGCCATGATCCATCAGCCATTCGCATTCCATGCGCGCGTGGGGCGTGAGGCCACCCAGCACATCGACGAGCTCGGCCCAGCGCAGCGGCCGCTGCGTGGTTCCAAGCACTTCCAGGATACGTTCACGCGCGAACTCGCGGCTGCGCTGTTCGGGCCAGTCGCGGGCACCATTCGTCGTCTCGATCATTCAACGGCTCCGGTAAAGATTGCTGGCTCGGTACGAGCCCATGCGGCCGGGGGCCGCAACATTTGTTCCTCGCCTGCCCTGCACGGCGCGCCGGCTGCATGTGCGCCGACGCGCCTTCGCAGAGCCCCGTCTGCGAGCCCGGCAGGCTCAGCACTAGCACGCCATCAGCCCAGCTAGCTTGGCATCAGCTCAGCTAGCTCGCCTTCCTCTCAGCCAGCTAGGCTTCCTCTCAGCCAGCTAGGCTTCCTCTCAGCCAGCTAGGCTTCCGCACAGCCAGCTCGGCTTCCGCTCAATGCCGCTCCCAGTACCGCGGCGCCTTGTAGTAGTCATACGCCCGATCCCGAAACGCCACGCCGTCATTGCTCGTGAGCTCGTCGATGGAGCCGGCCGGCGCGGCCTCCAGTTGCTCCTTCGTGTAGTTCACGACGTATGAATTTTCCGAGGGCTGGTAATCCAGAGACGCCCACGGGATCGGATGGTACTTCTCGGCCATGCCGAGGAAGCCGCCGAAGCCCACTACCGCGAACATGATGCTGTTCGACTGTTTGTCGAGCACCACGTCCTCGATCTCGCCGATCTTCCGGCCCGACGTGTCCTTCACATTGGTGCCGATAACCTTCTTCGCGCGAATGGCTGAGGTGTGACCAGTAGGAGTCGCCATGTTTCGAATCCTCCGCAAATAGTCTGAGGGACTCAGGATGCACCCGCCAGATTGGCGCAGGCTCCGGTTCACCGGCAGCGGCGGGGTTCGCCGAAGTGCGTCCGCAGATTCCTACGCTTGAGCTGAACGAGAGCGGCGTAGGACAGCGCTGACATCAAGCACGGTTTACCGGGACTACCGCCACGCGCCGCCCGTCGCGATACTGAACGCGCAGATTCGAGCTTCACCTCCGGGCTGAATCCCTCGACTCTGTGACGAGGCCGCAGATCCTGCGGCCTCTCTCATTTGCGGGGTACTGCCATGTGCGAGGTACTGTCATGCTGAACGATATGCGGGTTGCGATTCTGGTGGCCGACGGCTTCGAGCAGGTCGAGCTCACGGAGCCGCGCAAAGCCCTGGACGAGGCTGGCGCGAAGACGCAGATCGTCTCCCCTGCGCAGGATCAGGTGCAGGGCTGGAATCACTTCGACAAGGCGGACCGGTTCCGCGTGGACGTGCCGCTCACCACGGCCAAGGCCGAGGACTTCGATGCGCTGCTGCTGCCAGGTGGTGTGGTCAATCCGGACCAGCTGCGCACCAACTCTTCCGCGGTGGCGTTCGTGCGCGCATTCTTCGATTCGGGCAAGCCTGTCGCGGCCATCTGCCATGGCCCCTGGACGCTGATCGATGCCGGTGTGGTGCGCGGGCGGAAGGTCACATCGTGGCCCTCGCTCAAGGCGGACCTCACCAATGCCGGCGCCACGTGGGTCGACGAGGAAGTGGTGAGCGAGCAGGGCCTCGTGACGAGCCGAAAACCCAAGGACATCCCGGCGTTCAACCGCAAGATGATCGAGCTCTTCAGCAAGAGCCGCGAGCGCGGCCAGACGGCAGCGGCGGCAGCGCGGGGGGCGTCCGCCGATCAGGGAGCCGCGCATGGCCACATGTGAGGTTTGCGACAACGACTACGACAAGAGCTTCCAGGTGGTCGTGGAAGGCACCTCGCATACCTTCGACAGTTTCGAGTGCGCGATCCACGCGCTCGCGCCGGTGTGCGCGCACTGCGAATGCAAGATCATCGGGCACGGCATGGAGGCCGGCGGGCAGTACTTCTGTTGCGCCCACTGCGCGCAGCACTTCGGCGTGCATGGCCTCAAGGACCGGGCGAGTCACACCACGACGTGAGGTGACTCGCCGGGCTATGAAGCTCTCTGTAACGTCTTGCGGTATTCGCTCGGCAGCACGCCGAAGGCGGCCTTGAACTTGCGGCCGAAGTGAGTCATGTCCGAGAAGCCCCAGCCATAGGCAATCTCGCTGACCGAGCGATGGATTTGAGCAGGATCCTCGAGCGCGCGCCGGCAGCGAACGAGGCGCCTCGACTGGATGAGCCGCCCGATCGAGAGCCCCTCATGCGCGAGCGCGGCGTTCGCGTAGCGCAAGCTCACGCCCGCGGCCTGCGCCACTGATTGGGCATCCAGACCGGGATCGGACAATCGCGCCTCGATCGCGGAGCGCACCTTCATCAGCACGACGGCACGAGCGGAGGAGACCATTGCTCTCTCCTTCCCCATCGCCGCGCTGACGGAGAGCGCAACGAAGTCGAGCACCTGTTCGCGCACCATTCCTTCCGCAGCACCCTTCGTGAGGCCTTCCGTGACGTGCGGCAGCAGCGCCAGCAGCGAGGAAGTGAGCGCAGCCTCACCCTGCACGGGCGGCACGCAAACCGACATGAGTTGCGGAGCGCGACCCAATCGCGACTCGAGCAGCTGGCGCGGAACCTTCAGCAACAGCAGCGAAGCGGCCGCGGAATGCTGGCCGCTGTAAGGCACGCGCGGGTCGAGCAGCATGAAGCTGCCGGGATTCAGCACGATTTCCCGCCCGCACTGCTCGAGCGTCATCGCGCCCGCGAGCTGCCGGCAGATGAGCAGATGATCGCTATCGGGATGGCGCCCGCCTCGGGAAAAGTGCAGGCCGCCGGTGTCGAGCTGCAGCAGCCCGATCTCCGCCAGCGCACCGCTGCGCAGTTGCGCGCGGAACGTCTGACGGCAATCGGGCGTGGAGTCGTGGGCGACGATGGTGCGGCAGGCAACGCTGTGCCAGTAATCGAATCGGTCCCGCGGATGCACCTCATCCGTCGAAAAAATCGTCTTCACGCCAATTCCTTCAGGCCGCGCCAGCCGACAGGAAGTGCCGGCATGGCCGATTGCGGACCGTAGCACTCCTGTAGCTTTTTGAGAACAGGTGGGAGCGCGCGCGGCACGAGCCGCGACCGAGGGATAGACGATGGGCGAATTGCGCAGACTGAAGAAATATCCAAACCGGCGTCTGTATGATTTCGAGCGTCACTGTTACGTCTGTCTGGACGATGTACGGGCGCTGATCGCGTCGAATCACGACGTGCAGGTCATCGAGAACCAGACCTCGAACGACATCACTCGCGAAACGCTGATGCAG
>JBDZVF010000315.1:0-7760 GCA_040255575.1 Pseudomonadota bacterium
CCCCATACTTGAGGGTTTCCCCAGCAAACGCGGCTACATCAAGCGCAGCTACGATGTGGAGTCCTTCATTCTCGTCGCTGTATCGGTCCATTGCGAGTTGTAGTCCAGCGCTTTCCCCGTAGGTCCAGATGTGACTTGGCCCGACATTTGCCAACAGCCTTCGCCAACCATAAAAAGCCTCTGCGATAGTCGGATCTTGCAAGATTGGGCCGTCTTGAACCGTTAGGAGCTCCATCGTAGGAAACGCAGCGGGGTGTTCTAACCCGCAAAAATAGCCTGGTAGGTGCCGTCTGAACCAACTCCCCGCCATACGACGCAAGTCCGCTCGTAGCGCCTCGATGACACGCTGTTTTTGGTTCCGAGGCGAAATAATCGAAATTGCCCGCGGCCGATGAGAGCGCTCACGAGACGTTACACGGTCCCTATTGAGTTCAGCTTCGTAGCGTCGAGCCAAGCACTCTTCCAACTTGAACCCTACGAGTACACCGGTTAGGGATGGAGAAAGTTGAAAAGTACCAACCAGCAACGAGTCCACTCCAGCGGGAAGCGGCGCGTAATTATGGATCATGGGGAATCGCCCCCGTTGCTCACGCCTCAAAACGTATCCCACATTGAACCATCCACCTGATCCATAGGAACGCTGTTGCCGAATCCAGTTCAGCGCGCCATCCCCGTGCTTCCACGAACCTGCTGATCCCCAGTCAAGCTTCTTCAATCCGGCATATAGAGCATCGATCTCGGTGGGACCATAGAGCTCGATACCCCAGATCATGCGTGCGCGAAGGTTCTGATCAGCTGGAATGCGGCTGCGTTCGTTTTCCTTTTTGTCATGTTCCCGCACATAGGTGCGGTCGCCTTGGTCGTGGCGTATCAAATTTGGAAATAACCAATGAGCACGCCATTGCAGGCCTCTCAACCACCTCGGAGTGGGCTTAGTCCCTGGGGACTGGTTTTCCGCGCCCTCATTCGTCGGCTCACTGGCAGACACGTTATCCGTAAGTTCCGGTTTGCATGGGTCAGTCATGATCGAAGAGAGCTTCCCGGCTGAAGTGACACACTTATCCCGCTCAAGTACCACGCCATCGATACAGATTTAAGCCCAAGACTATAGACGTCGTCCGAGTCGGAAGTGGCCGATGATTTTCCAACTCACATGCACGTCGCACAAAAAGTGACCTCAGCGAATTTCTGGCACCCCCTCTGCCGGATCAAGCTCGACTTGGCGTACCTGAAGCCAGCAGCCCTCCTTCTTTGCCCATTCGGAGACTTGGCGCCCTGCGGCTGTATGCCTCAGTGCCTCGTCAACTTTTGGAGCCCATTGACGCATGAGGTCACTCAGCTGCGGAGAGGTGGCTTGGGTTCGCCATATGCGTTCCAAGTCGAACTTTTCGCCATAGCGATCCGCAAGAAGGGAAACCAGGTAGGCCGTGATGTTTGACTGGCTGGCCTTGAACTTCAGGCTTCGCACGATGCGTTGCGCCTCCCTGAAAAGGATCGCCTTTGCCACCAAGTCCCGAAACCATTTCTCATCTGGAGTCCAGTTCGCACCACTGCTCTTCCGCAGTTGCTGCATGAAGTGATCGAAATTCTTCTGGGTGCCCAAGCTGACCAAGTGAGGCTTGGCCTCCCAAGCATTGATGTATCTCGCAACGTCGGGCTTCGAGATCCTCCGCTGGGGTGGGATGGTCTCCTTGAGTTTCCGCAGTTTCGCCGGTGTGTCGCCTCCCCGGAACAGCGCAACCTGATAGCTGCCCCTTGCGCGCTCATAGAACCAACGGCCCCGCTGATCCGGGCACCACGTGCGCTCGGCAAGTCGCTCGATCTCGATATGGAACGGGTCATTGGCAGAGAAGTCGGCCGGCTGAACCGAGTTCTGGCTGTTTGCGTATTTGGAGATCAGCGAAACCATCTCCTCAAGCCGATCCTCCCTGATCTTGGATATCTTCGCAGGGACAAAGACCTTGGAGAGTTCTGCCTCCTTGAGTTTCCAGGACCGGTGGATCGAGGCGGTCGTCTGACCACCATTTACGATCTGCACGCCTTTGAGGTACCGCAGGCCGATCTGGCCATTCTCTCCGCGCTCGGCGACCAGCTCGTCGGCTGTCATCACGATACCGTTGTTGAACGCGAGGAACCTGTCAGGTTGGGTCTTGAGGGTTTCCCGGATCCCTTTGTTGATCTTGCCGGTCGCCGACAGGAAAGATCGCACGTTCAGTTCAAGCAGACGTGCGCCGTAAGTGTCGTAGAGCTTCGCCAACACCACTCCCGGAATGACGGCCAAGCAGGCCTCGTACTCGTCGTTGATCTCCGGGATGTAGACACAGGGAATCGTTCTTCCCGTCAGCTTGACGAAGTCCACCTCGATCTCGTCACGGGGCTTGCCTGCTTCGAGCCGCTGATACAGCCTCTCGACGTCGAACACCTCCAGGCGGACCTCGACGTCACCAACAGTGGTTGGTTTGAATTTCTTCTCACGCGCGATCCCGTCGGTCAGCACGAAGATCCTGACTTTGCGCAAGTCATCCTTGATCGCGTGGAGGCGCTCGGCAAATGAAAATATCTCGCGTGCCTCATTCAGCTGGAAGCGGAAATCTGTCTCCACCACGGCCTTGTAGAAGCGTAGGGCCTTGGTTGCCGCAGTGCGCAATTCGTCCGTCGGAAGGAGTTCTGGTGTCTCGAGGCCGCAATAATGGGTGACGAAGATGTCGACCTCGCCCGGCTCCTGCTCCTCATCGTCCACCTCACCAAAGGCATAGCCGCTGATCTTCACCTCGGCATTTCTGAACCGTCCGATGTGCGGACACAGTTCCGGTTCGGAGACCATGCCGATTTCCTGAAGGTTCTCCAGTACCAGCTCGGTGAATATCTCCTCGCTGAAAGGGGACCGTTCCTCTGCGTCACTTCCGGATTGGGCAGATCGACGGTCGCGCACTTCCATCTGCAGGTTCTTTGCAAAATCCTCAAGAGCCACGTGAATCCCCTATCACTGCGCTGATGGCTTCGCCGATCGGCACCTCGAACGATTTCGCGAGCCGGAGGTCGAGCTGGTAGTTTGCCTCGCGGACGGCTTCAGGTGCACGAGCCCTTCGGAGCGAGGGGAACTCCTCCGTAATTGCGTATGCATCCAGTCCGTCGACGATGAAATGGCGGGTGTATTGGTCGCGCTGCACCTCGGCGTAGCCAGCGGAAAGCAGGCGATTCGAGAAGTCGGGAAGGGCTTGCTGGCAACGCTCCGCCACGGTGTCGACCCATTGCGGCAAAGTCTTTCCACCACTTCCGGGCCGTGCCCTCACACGGATCAACCGCAGTTGATCGAGTGGTGAGGGGTCAAGCTGGTCCATGGACGAGATGTGGACGATGTCCTTGGCACCAAGAGTGGTTTTGACCTCGATAGCTGACTGCGCCCAAACGAAATCCTGGACTCCATCCTCGGGGCCGGCCCAGGACTGGATTGCCTGGTCTGCCGGGAGCGTGTCCAAGAGCATGTCCAGAACCACCAGTTCACCAAGCAGACCGATTTCCTCCGAATCCGAGAGGCCTGTAGGGCGCATTTCGTGCATGAATCGCTTCCAAGCGACAATTCTGCCGACAAATGCGCGCACTGCGGCCTCCTCGGATGGGGCGGCTTCGGTAATATCCAGCACATCGTCGACCATCTGAGCAAAGAGTTCAGAGCCTCCGCTCTGCGTCCGCTCCAGTATCAGCAGCACCTGACCTTTGGCTCCCGGAGAGCGCCGCTCCAGCAGCACGCGGAACCCTTGTGCCTCGGGCAGATCCAGATTGCTCGGGATCGAGCTCGCCATCACATCGAGCATCACCGCCTCCAGCACTTCTGGATGCCGGATAGCCGCACTGATGGAGCAACGTGCTTGTGGCCTGATGCCGAGCGTTTGCCAGCCGGTTCCATCGGAGACGCCTGCCAGCCCCTTCCACAGCGCCTGAAGGTTGGAAGTCATTGCAGACCCCCGCCGAGCTCCTGTTCCCAGTACGCATTGTTCACGACATAGGGGATCGATTTTGCGTTGGCGCTGGACGGGAAGCTGATACCAATGGCGTATATCGGAACTTCGACGTTGGTAATTTTGGCTTTCTGAGGGTCAAGTGGATAGATGAGAAGCACGCCCCTTGTCGGGTTGGGCGGAACGATCCCATCCGGGGTGCCGAGGCCGCGGATCGCGCGGATCGCTGGGCCACTGGGAGAAGTGATCTTCTCGCTCTTTCGGGTACCGCCTCTGGCCGGATCGTTTGCCCTGGCCTTGCTCGTCAGGACCAGGGTCGCCTCGTATGCGCGAAGGTCAAGGTCGATGGCCTCGTCACGTGGTGAAAGCAGGCGCCGGATGACATACCTTCCCTTTTCAGCTTGTGCGCTGTCGCGGTCATCCGGTGTCCGCTCCACGAGGTGAACTGGGATCCCGGCGATTTTCGGTGCCGACGGTGAGTCACCGCTGAGGACAGCGACGACCCAGTCTGTCAGCTCACCAACCTTGAGCATTTCCTCCACGTAATTGGCCAACAGAGAGCTGTTGGCTTTGTACGCTGAGATATGAGTCCGGTAGGCAGACAGAAAGGACGCGATGGTTTCGCCGGAGACGTCGCTCCAGACCATGGATCCGCTCCATGAGGCCGATGTATTGCCCGGCCGCGGCTGCGAGTGATTGAGATTTGGCTTGCCCATGCCTGCAAGCAGGCGCTCTACAGCATCGGCATTCGACTCGATCACCGCCTTGTCCCTGGACAGGACGGTAGTTTCGATACCATCCCCGGCGTAGGACATCTTTAGCTCACGACCTGATCGCATCTTCGTGGAAGAAGTGACCGTCATGACTTCATGCGACTGCACACGAAGGCCGTATTCGCGGGGTTTGGCATGTGTGGCTGACATGTGATCAAAGGCTTGACGAAGTTCCTCTGATGCAATGGTGATGTGGCGGAACCACTTCTGGAGCTCTTCGGTCGTGTAGAGCCGCGATAGATCCGTATATCCCGGGCGGTATCCGAACCAGCGCCCCATCTGCATGAGGGTGTCGTACATTCGCGAGGCACGCAGGAAATAGCTGACGGTCAGCCCTTCCAGTGTGAGTCCGCGAGCCAGTTTGTCGCCACCTACGGCGATGACCCGAATTCCGGTCACCTCGTTGTCGGCATAGTCGAGGACGTCTTTCGCGGTTCCGTTCACCGCGCGTGTGCGATTTTGAAGCTCCTCGAGAACCGGTACCAATTCCGGCTCCACCGTGCCCCAGTCCGGTTCATCGACACGTTCATTCGGCGGCATACGTTGGTTGACCAGCCGTGTCGTTGGAATGAAATCCTGTTCCAGAAGTGTGCGGAGTTCCGCGACAAGTTCCTCTTGGCCGATACCGCGGCGGAGACGCCGGTACATGTCCTCGACATAGGACTTCACCTGGCCCGTCACCTCGGCTTGGACACTCGTGAATCTCGTGACGTGGATCAGCATCGAGCAGTGCTCTTTGCCTTGGCCCCGCGTTCGCCTGATGGCGCAGGTCAAAACAAAAGCCTGGATGGCCTCCCTCAGGCTGGGTGGCAGCTCGGGCTGTCCCTTGTAGAGCGGTGAATATCCGTTCTTGTGCCCGTTCGGCATCCAGCCAATGGTCGAGCCTGGCTCCTCGCTGTCGGTAAAGTCCGATACATCCCTGATCAAGGGAAGTCCCTCGATCGGCGTGCCGTCCGACAAGGTATGCCCGAACACCTTCATTGGCCCGACATAGTTCGATGGCGCGGGCAGGTTGACTATGAAGCTGCGCGGGAACAGATCCTCACCTTCTAGCTTCGTCCATCCCTTCTCATGGATGAAGATGTTTGCGAAGGGTGTAGCTGTGTATCCGACATAGGCGGAACGGGAAAACGCCCCGAGAATCTGTCGTATCAGACTGTTGATGACTTTGGGCTCATGCTCCGGGTCCGGATTGCCATCACCATCGAATGCCTGTTCAGCGGTGTCCACCGATGCATGGTCAGCCTCGTCGTCGATGAGGAGCAGGGGCAGCTTGGTCACGACGCGCCGTCCCGTTTCCGGGTCGGTCTGTTCTGCAACGTGAAGCCGTATCCATTCGAGCAACCTCGTAAGGACGGTTTTGTTCTTCTTGACCACGAACAGCCATGGGGTCTGCTCCGGCCTGATACCCAAGTGCTTGGCCACCTGCGTCCGGAAGTCGCCTCCGTCGGATCGATTGGTGACGTAGTTGGGTCTCAGGCTGGGCTCGCGGCCGAGACCGACGCCGATCTCCTTCTTTGGTGAATTGAGATTCGGGCTCGTTTCGTACCCAAGGAAACCCTCGTCAAGCCGCATCTGTGTTTGCGATCTGAGATTGTTGTGGAGTCCAGCAAGCACGATGATGATCTTGTAGCCAGCATCGGCGGCCTTGCAGATCAGACCGGTGTAGTTGCTCGTCTTGCCTGACTGCACATGACCGACGACCAGGCCACGCCTGTCCCAAGGACCCGGCTTCTCGGGGTCCTCAAGTCTCTTGAGGATCTCGTCCGTCTGCCGGTCAAGGCTTTCGATGCTTGCCTCCGCAATTTTTGGCTCGAGAAAATCTTCGTAGTCCGACCAATAGCGCCAGCCTTGCCTGCGTTCAGGGGTTAGCCATGGCGTATGTTCGTCATCACCATCGAGCGCCTTTGCCTCGCCGATCCAGATCGCGTAGCGGTCGCTCATCAGTTTGACGATGTCCCCCTTTGGGACGGTGCTGAACGCCTCGTCCCAAGAGATCGCTTTCGCGACGGCTGCCTCGATTGTCTCAAGCGTGACGGGTTTTCCATCCCGTGCGAATCGTTTGAGGTCCATCTGTACCAGCTTGATGAAGTCCTGCACCAAGGCCTCGTTCACGGCGTTGCTCCCGCGTTTTGCTGCTGATTGTCCCCAAGCGTTGCGATGGCTTTGGGGAATCGGTGGAATGGTGTTGTCCTGGAAAGCTGGCGTCGGGCCTGATCCGGTGACAACCCCTTCGAAGTGATCAGGCTTCGGTATTCGTCCCGCAGGAGTTCCATCAGATCATCGGGGACCCCCTCGTCGATGGGGGGTGGGTCCTTGTCGACCGTCTCGGCTGAATCCAACCAGATACGCTGGATGGGCACGGTTTCCTCGATCACCCGCAGCATCTGACGGATGCGGCCGGCGTATGGGCCCGACTCTTCCAGAATCCTGGCAATGACGGGATGTGCTTCGTCGATGCGGTACCGGGCACCGACTGTGGATGTGGAAACCATCCAAGCGGGGACGATCGTCCGCGTCTCTCCATCGGATCGCACTTCGCCTCGATGAGTGAACACGCGTCTTGCATCCGCACGTACCGATTTTGCGAGCTCGACCAGCCGACTGCGAAGATGGACAGGAGGCCGGGCTGTCGACTTCTTGATATCGATCCGCCACTCATGGTCGAGAGTATTCGGCAGGTCTAGGCTGATGCGGGCCAACCGGTGGAGGTCATCCTTGGGCCATGGCCGCCCTTCGCCGAGACCCAGCCAGCTTCCAGTCACAAGAAGGCGATTCCCACGGTAGACATAGAATCCCTGTCGTGAGACCCAGCCGGCTGGTCCCGAGCCTGCCTCGAACTCCGCGTTGCTCATCTTGTCGCGGTGAGGCAGTACGTAACCTTGCACAGCAACGCCGCCGTGCAGGATCTCCACCGGCGTGGCCATCGTCGCATCGTGCGAGCGCATGAACGGGTCCCACGGGCGCACGCGGGCATTCTGCGTGTTCCCATTGATGTACAGGCGTACCTGGGGGCTCGGCCCCTCGA
>JBDZVF010000316.1:0-3908 GCA_040255575.1 Pseudomonadota bacterium
GCGGCGCCCTGGGCGGCGGCGCTCTGCGCGGAAGCTGCGGATTCCGCGCCCGTGCTGCTCCAGATGCGAAGGAGCGCGCGCTGGAAGAACAGCGTGAGCACGAACATGAAGGCGCCGAAGAAGAGAATGCCGCTGTTGCCGACCGTCGCCACCAACATATCGGTGAGGAACGGGCCGACGAGCGCGCCCACCGTGCCCCCCGCCGCAATGATGCCGAACAGCCGCTTGCTCTGCTGCTGCGTGAAGAGCTCGAGCAGGAAGCTCCAGAACACCGACACGATGAAGAGGTTCAGCACGCTGATGAAGACGTAGAAGAACTGCCCCGAGGCGATGTTGCTCTCATCGGCCTTCAGCACCAGGCCCACGATGGCAAGCGCGATGGCAATGCCGCCGTAGATCCACGGCAGGAACACGCTGCGCCGGAACTTGCCGACCAGGTAGCCGTAGATCGGGATGATCGCCAGCGAGGCGATCCAGGTGACGACGAAGAGATCCGCCACGCGCTCCTTGCCGAGCACGGTACCGATGGTTTCGCGCACCGGCCGCACGGAGAAGTAGCCGGCGAACACACAGAAGAAAAGGCAGAACGCGATGACGACCGCGGGGACCTCCCGCGGCTCGATCGGCGCAACCTTCGACAACAGCCGGCCTAGGCCACGGCTGGCGACATTCTGGGACGTGGTCATGTGAGCTCAGTGTGCGAAACGGTAGATCAGAGCAAAGACCGGGTGAGCTGGCCGATCGGTCCCCCCGAATCGGCACAAACGGCGACGCGCGCGAGTTGCTCGCAGAATCCGCCGCACGGCCCGCCAGGCGGGCGTCCGTGATCGACCCTCTGCACCCATACGCGCGTGCACGGCGCGCGGTTATGCGCGATAGTCGAGGCCCATGACCGCTCGCAACTCCGCTCTCCCCGGCCCGCGCTGGTACGCCCTCACAGCCGCGGCAATCCTTGTCGCGCTCGGCACCTCAACCGCGGCCCAGGCCGCCGAGACACTGAGTGGCGCAGCGCTCGCGAATGCCCTCAGCCAAGGCGGGTACGTCATCGTCATGCGGCACCCGAGCTCGCCGGCCACTCTCCCTGACCGGTCTCAGGCCGATCCGGCGAACACCGGACTCGAACGCCAGCTCGATGAAACAGGCCGCAAAACCGCGAAGGCCATGGGCGATGCCTTCCGTCGCCTACACATTCCAGTTGGCGATGTTCTGTCGAGCCCGACCTATCGCACCCGTGAAGCCGTGCGTCTGGCTGCATTCGGCGAGCCAAAAATTGTCGAACAGCTCGATGACGGCGGCCACAGCATGCAGGCCGATGCCGACAAGGAACGCTCAGCGTGGTTGCGCGCGAAAGCGAGCGAGCCGCCGCGCCAGGGCAAGAACACGCTCATCGTGACGCACACTCCGAATCTCACCGGCGCGTTCGGGCAGATCGCGCGCGGCATCGCCGCGGGCGAAGCGCTCATCTTCCACCCGGGCAGCAAGCCCGAGCCCAACTTCGTCGGCCGTATCAAAATCGAGGAGTGGCCGACGCTCGCTGCCTCACCCTAGCGTTGCGAGAGCGACGCCACCGAGAGCCGTCACGATCACAACGATGACAGGCGGCGTGCGCCAGATCGTCAGCAGCACGAAGCCCACCAGCGCGAGCCCGAAGTCCGCCGGCTTTGTCACAGCACTCGTCCACACCGGGTTGTATAGCGCCGCGGCCAGGATGCCCACGACGGCGGCATTGACGCCCGCCATCAACGCGCGCGCACTCGCGTGCCGACGCAACGTTTGCCAGAACGGAAGAGTGCCTACCAGTATCAACATGCCGGGAAGGAAGATGCCGATGAGACCCAGCGCTGCGCCGGCGAGAAAGCTGGTGGTATGCGTAATCGCGCCCAGATAAGCCGCGAAACTGAAGAGCGGACCCGGGACCGCCTGCGCAGCCCCATAGCCCGCAAGAAAGGCGTCGTCCGTTACCCAGCCCGGTGCGACGAACGCCTCACGCAACAAAGGCAGAACGACGTGCCCGCCGCCAAACACCAGGGCGCCCGAGCGGTAGAAGGCCTCGAAGAGCGCAAGGTCATGCGACATCACCGCCGAACGCAGCAGCGGAAGACCGAGCAGCAGCAGAAAGAACGTCACCGCCGAGACGATGGCGACGCGCGGTGACACAGGCACGTGCAATCGGCCATCGGCGCCAGTGAGAGCGGCCGACCGACAGAGCCAGAAGCCCAGCAGCGCACCCAGTACGATTGCGCCAATCTGCCCCAGGGACGAGCTGCTGTAGAGAACGATGACTGCGGCAGCGGTGGCTATGGATGCGCGTTGCCGATCCGGGCAGAGCGTTCGTGCCATTCCCCAGAGCGCCTGCGCGACAATCGCGACGGCAACGAGCTTCAACCCGTGCAGGAGACCCGCGCCCGCGACACTGTTGAGCGCGTTGACTCCGCTCGCTACGAGAACGAGCAGGATTGCCGAAGGTAAAGTGAATGCGGTCCACGCCGCCAGCGCGCCGAGATAGCCCGCCCGCATGAGTCCCACGGAAAAGCCCACCTGACTGCTCGCCGGGCCGGGCAGAAATTGACACAGTCCCACAAGATCCGCGTACGCGTGGTCATCGAGCCAGCGGCGACGCACGACGAACGCCTCGCGAAAGTAGCCGAGATGAGCAATCGGGCCGCCGAATGAGGTGAGCCCGAGCCTCAGAAAGACGAGGAACACCTCCCAGGCCGACCCGCTCCGGTCGCTCCCGATATTCTCCCGAGCGCTTTCGTTCACTTTGCGAGTGCGGCCATGCGCCCTGTTCGTATGGCGAGATTTCCGGGCGGGACGATACCAGAAGAATCCTTCAATCCATGTGGGTCCGGTTCGTCGCGACAGCAGGTTCTTTTGCCGCGTCGAGCGCATCGCGCAGCAGGCCGGCCCACATCGCGAAGGCCCGCTGTGCCTCGGCGGAGTTGGTAACGGAATTGGCGATCTGCAGGTTGCCGAACTGGCGGCCCTTCTCCCGATCGGCCGCGCGCACGAGAATCGCGCCACTTTGTGAGTCGCGCAGTTCCGCGAGCAGCGTCATCTCGCCCGGCGACACGACGTATCGCTTCACGCTCGATGCGGTGGGAACGTCCGGCGCGGCGATATCGAGATCGACAATCGACGCCCTGACCCGCAACACGTCGGGCGCCGGCTGATCGGCCAGCGCATAGCCGCCCTTGTCGGCCAGCTCCCGCGCGAAAATCTTCTGAAAGAGCTCGGCGGCTTCCGAGCGAATGCGCGCGAGCTCCGCGGGGCTGACTTCGGGGTGCTGGCGCTCCCAGTCGCGTTTGAAGGCGACATCGATGGGGTCGAGCATCACGCGCCGATAGGGCGCGAGCGTCACTCCCGGAGCGGTGTACACCCGATCCACGCGCTTGGAAGGGACGCGGGACAAGCCGTCGACGGTGCGCTCCGGTCCGAGCTTCTGGACATGCACGCAGCTGACGCAGAACGAGACAAGCGCGACGCAGATGGCGGACCCGAGCAGTGAGCGCATGATCACTCCTTCCCGACGACGCGCTTGGCGTTGTTTTCGCGCGAGCCTACACCTGCGAAGGCGCTCGGAAAACTGGCGTGTGTCCGGTGACCGGCGCAGCCTCCGTTTGCCGCCCGCGAGCCGCGGATGTTGAGATCGCCGGGAGGCGCGTACACCTTGCTCGTGATCCAAAGGGCGCGTGCTGAAGCCTGCGCCGAAAGCTTGGCGCGCGAGGAGCGCCCAATGAGCGATCAACCGAGGTCGTGCCGCGCGCGTTCGTCTCGTCATGCCTGGAGGCAGGTGGCCCCTGCCCTCCCGTCAGCTGCTACTCCCGTCAGCTGCTACTCCCGCCAGCTGCTACTCCCGCCAGCTGCCCTCCCGCCAGCTGCCCTCCCGCCAGCTGCCCTCCCGCCAG
>JBDZVF010000316.1:4008-7745 GCA_040255575.1 Pseudomonadota bacterium
CTCCCGCCAGCTGCCCTCCCGCCAGCTGCCCTCCCGCCAGCTGCCCTCCCGCCAGGTGCTATTCCCGCCAGCCGCCCCCGAGTGCCTTATATAAGGAGATGGTGTTCGAGACCTGCGCCAGCCGCAGCTCGATGAGCCCCTGCTGGGCGGCGTAGAGGTCTCGCTGTGCAATCAACGTATTCAGATAACTTTCGACTCCCGCCTGATAGCGCATGTCGGAGAGGCGATAGGTCTCGCTTGCAGCCCGTGTGAGCGATTCCTGCGCACGCAGCTGCTCGGCGAGGGTCTCCCGCGCGACCAACGCATCGGACACTTCCCTGAACGCGGATTGGATCGCCCGTTCATACCGAGCCACCTCGATATGCTTGCGGGCCTGTGTCAGGTCGAGGTTGGCGACATTGGCGCCTCCGGCGAAGATCGGCAGCGTGATCTGCGGTGCGAAGCTCCACGTCTTCTGTGCCGATTCGAAGAGGCCCGTGAGATCCGAATGCGCGCGGCCATACGCGCCGGTCAGGCTGATCTGCGGGAAGAACGCGGCGCGCGCGGCGCCGATGTCAGCATTGCGCGCCTTCAAGGTGTGCTCGGCCGCGCGAATGTCCGGGCGTCGCTCCAGGAGGTCCGCCGGAAGGCCCGCGGGCAGGTCCCGCGCAAGAACCTGACTGGCAATCGCCGCTTCGCCCGCCTCGTCCGCCCCGGATGGCAGGGGCTGGCCGAGCAGCAACTCGAGCGCGTTACGGTCCTGCGCGACCTGCCGCGTGTACGTTGCGATGTTCACTTCAGCGGTGCGTAGCGCGACTTCCGCCTGACGCAGATCGAGCTCGTTCTGCACGCCGTTGCGGAATCGCAGGTTCGTGAGATCGAAGGAGCTCTGCTGGCTCTTCAACGTTTCGCGCGTGAGGTTCAGGAGCTCGCGGTCGGCCATGAGGGTGAGCCATGCGGTGGCGACCTCCGACACCAGGGCGAGCTGCGCGCTTTGTCGCGTTTCGTCGAGGGACAGATAGTTCTCGAGCGCACTTCGGCGCAGGCTGCGCACGCGGCCGAAGAGATCCAGCTCGAAGGCGGTCACGCCGAGCGTGGCGCTGTAGTCACGCGCCACGTAACTCGCGCCGGTGGCGGAGAGTGAAGCCGGGACGCGTTGGGAATGGGCCGAGCCGACCGCGTCGATGTGAGGCACGAGATCGGCGCGCTGGATGCGGTATTGCGCGCGCGCGGCCTCGACATTCAGCGCGGCGACGCGCAGGTCCCGATTGTTGGCGAGCGCGAGATCGATGAGCGATTGCAGGCGCGAGTCGGGGAAGAACTCCCGCCAGCCGATGTCGGATGCGGCGGTGTCGCTGGCCTGCACTTGACCAGCGGCGGCCGAATCTCCCTGCGGCTGACCCGACGTCGTCGCATTTGCCGACGACTGAGCCGCCGCGGCAGATCCCTGCGATTGAGCGGCCGCCGCCGATCCTTCTTGCGACTGGGCGGTCGCGCCGGAGTAAACGGGCGCGACCGGCGGCGCGGGCCGCTGATAGCGTGGAGCAAGCGTGCAGCCGGCGAGCGCAACGGCGACGGCCAGAGACACCGCCAACGTAGGTACCGCGTTACGAACGGTCACGTTACGACCGCTCACTTCGCGACCGCCCACGTCACGACCGCTCACGTTGCGGCCGCTCACGTCACGACCGCTCACGGCTGCGCCTCCTCTGTCGGAGCGCCCGGCCCCGCCGTTCCTGCAGAGCCCATCGGCCCCGCGGCTCCCGCCGGCACCGTCGCTGACACGCCCTCGTCTGCCCTCCTCGGCTTCACTTTGAAGAACCCGAGAATGACCACGAAGAACACCGGCAAGTAGATGATCGCCAGGAACGTCGAGGCGAGCATTCCCCCGATCACGCCCGTACCCACCGCATGCTGCGCGCCCGAGCCCGCGCCGCTGGCCAGCGCGAGCGGCAACACGCCACACATGAATGCAAGCGACGTCATGATGATCGGACGCAATCGCTGACGGGCCGCATGGATCACTGCATCCTTGAGATTCTGCCCGCGATCAAAGTTCTCCTTCGCGAACTCCACGATCAGCACCGCGCTCTTGGCCGCGAGCCCGATCGTCGTCAGCAGGCCCACCTGGAAGTACGCGTCGTTAGACAAGCCGCGGGCAAGCGTGGCCAGCACCGCGCCCATCACACCAAGCGGAACAATCAGCAGCACCGTGACCGGGATCGACCAGCTTTCGTACAACGCCGCGAGACACAGGAACACCACGGCGAGCGAAATCGCATACAACGCTGGCGCCTGCGACCCGGAAAGCCGCTCTTCGTACGAAAGCCCCGTCCATTCGAAGCCCACGCCCTCCGGTAGCTTGGCGATGAGATCTTCCATGATGTTCATCGCCTCGCCGGAGCTATGGCCCGGCGCCGCGACGCCTTGAATCTGATACGAGGGCACGCCGTTGAATCGCACGAGCTTCTCCGGACCGTAGGTCCAGCTCCCCGTGGCGATCGACGAGAACGGCACCATCCCTCCCTTTGCATTACGCACGTACCAGAGATCGAGATCCTCCGGCTGCATGCGCGTGTCTTTCTCGCCCTGCACGTACACCCGCTTCACGCGACCGTGATCGACGAAGTCGTTGACGTAGGTGGAGGCCCACGCGGTCGAGAGCGTCTGGTTCACATCCGCGATCGAGACGCCGAGCGCGCTCGCCTTCTCGCGATCGATGTCGATCTTGAACTGCGGAGCGTCCTCGACACCGTTCGGCCGCACACCCATCAGCGACTTGTTGGCGCCCGCCTGCTGCAGAAGCTGATTGCGTGCGGCAAGGAACGCATCGTGGCTGAGCCCACCGCGATTCTGCAGTTGCAGGTCGAAGCCCGAGGCGTTGCCCAGCTCCATCACCGCGGGCGGCACGACAGCGATGATCATCGCCTCCTTCACCGAGGCGAAATACGCACTGGCCCGGGCCGCGACGGCCTGAATGGCCTGTGAGCTCTTGCGGCGCTCACTCCAGTCCTTCAGCTTGATGAAGAGCAACCCGGAGTTCTGGCCGGTGCCGGCGAAGTTGAAACCGGCGACCGTGAGCACGCCTTCGACGCTATCGCTTTCCTTCTCGAGGAAGTACTTCTGCGCGGCGTCGAGCGCTTCCCACGTGCGCTCCTTCGAGGCGCCCGGCGGCGTCTGCACCTGGCCGTAGAGAAAGCCCGGATCTTCCGGCGGCAGGAATGAGGTCGGGATGCGCACGAACAGCACGCCCACCGCCACGACCAGACCGCCGTAGATGAGCAGCATGCGCTTCGGTCGACTCAGCGCGCCGTGCAAGCCGCGCTCGTACTTGCCCCGGCTCCGATCGAACATGCGATTGAACCAGCCGAAGAAGCCGCGATGCTCGACGTGCCCGCTCGGCGGCAACGGCTTCAGCAGCGTGGCGCAGAGCGCCGGCGTCAGCACGAGTGCCACGAACACCGACAGCGCCATCGCCGACACCAGCGTGATCGAGAACTGCCGATAGATCACACCCACCGAGCCGCCGAAGAACGCCATCGGCACGAACACGGCGGCCAGCACCAGCGCGATACCGATCAGCGCGCCGGTGATCTGATCCATGGATTTGCGCGTGGCTTCCCGTGGCGAGAGATGCTCCTCGCTCATCACACGTTCGACGTTCTCCACGACGACGATGGCGTCGTCCACGAGCAGGCCGATCGCGAGCACCATGCCGAACATGGTGAGCGTATTGATCGAGTAGCCGACAGCGGCCA
>JBDZVF010000317.1:0-7742 GCA_040255575.1 Pseudomonadota bacterium
GAAACGCTGATGCAGGTGGTCATGTTGCTCGAGGAGCGCGGGCGTCCGCTCTTCAGCAACGCCTTTCTGGCCCAGCTCATTCAATGCCGCTCACTCGACACGAGCGGCGCGCTGGGCCGCTTCCTGGACGAATGCATGAACGTGTTCGTCGCGAACCTCGACCGGATCCGCGAGATGGAGGCCGGCCCGGCCGATCGCGCGGAAATGGACGATCTTATGTCCGATCTGGCAGCCGCTGCGGCACGGGCAGCGAAGACGGTGTGATCCGCTCGGCGGGATGACGCATGCGCTCGCGCTAGGCTGCGTCCCAGCCTATGCGTGAAAAGCAACAGGGCAACCTCCCTCACGGAGAGGAGCTTGCCGAACGAAGATCTCCGCTGGCGATCGTGGGTTTCGGCGTGGTAGTGGCGCTGGCGGCTGTCATCGGCTACCAGGTGCTCAAGCCCGTACCGCAGATCCCGGCATTGCCACCGCCTCCACCGCTCGCACAGATGGACGAAGCACCGCGGCCGCCTGCTGCGGTTGTGGCCGAGCCGCCGGTTCGGTTGCGCAACCCCTTCGATAAGCACGAAGTGTTCGAATTTCCGCCGGGCACGACGCCCGAAGCGGCACACGCGGCGATGGCCGACACACTGCTCGCGCGAGCACGTGAGCGCCAGGCGGAATACGACGCGAAACATCCCAAGAAGCGACGCGTCCGTCCCGGCTGAGTGAGTACCGCCCAGCGCCCCGCGGCGCTGTGATCCCAAGCCTCTGCGGATTCGAGGCAGCGGCTCAGCGTTGCGGCTGCTGTTCGTGGGTCGGAGCCACGAGCTGGCGGTTGATCAGCAGCGCGACGACCGTGCAGACGGCGCCGGAAAGCAGATACGCGCCGGCGAACATCAGGCCGAAGCGCGCGGAGAGCGCCAGCGCGACGAGCGGCGCAAAGCCGGCACCAAACAGCCACGCCAGATCCGACGTGAGCGCGGAAGCGGTGTAGCGATATTCCTGCGGAAAACTCGAAGCAACGGCGCCGGACGACTGCCCGAACGACAGCCCGAGAAGCGCGAAGCCCGTGAGCATGAACGCCCACTCACCGCCGACGCCAGCATTGAGTAACTGCGGAGCGAAGCCACTGAACGCGGCAATCATGCCCGCGGTAATCGCGAGCACCGTGCGCCGCCCGGTGCGATCCGCGATGAGGCCGGAGACAACGATGGCCGCCACACCCACCGCGCCACACACCGTCTGGATGATGAGGAACCGGCCCGCCCCTTCCTCAGTAAAGAGAAACACCCACGAAAGCGGAAACACCGTGACGATGTGGAACAGCGCGAAGCTCGCCAGCGGCGCAAACGCACCGATGACGATGTTCCTTCCCGTCGCCTTCACCGTATCCCGGATCGCCGCCGGCTCGAGATCGTGCGTCTCGAAGCGCTGCGCATACTCCGGCGTCACGACGATTCGCAAGCGCGCGAAGAGCGCCACCACGTTGATCGCGAAGGCGACAAAGAACGGATAGCGCCAGCCCCAGTCGAGGAAGTCCGCATCCGACAGGTTCGCAAGGAAATACGCGAACAGCGCGCTCGCCACCATGAGCCCGAGCGGCGCCCCGAGCTGCGGCACCATCGCGTACCAGCCGCGCCGCCGGTGCGGCACGTTCAGCGCGAGGAGCGAAGCAAGACCGTCCCACGTTCCACCGAGCGCCACGCCCTGCCCGATGCGCAACAGCGCCAGCATCCACGCGGCGGCAATTCCGACGTCCGCGTAACCCGGCAGAAACGCAATCGACATCGTCGAGCCACCCAGCAGGAACAGGGCGATCGTCAGCTTCGCGCCGCGACCGTAGCGCCGGTCGATCTGCGTGAAGATGACGGTACCGAGCGGGCGCGCCACGAACGCAAGCGCGAAGAACGCAAATGAGTAGAGCGTCCCGGTGAGTGAATCGACAAACGGAAAGACCAGCTTCGGAAACACGATGACCGAAGCAATGGCGTAAACGAAAAAGTCGAAGAACTCCGACGTGCGCCCCACGATGACGCCGACAGCGATCTCCGCTGGCTTCAGCGCGCCGTGATGATCGTGCAGGCGCCGCGCATCGCGCTCGAGTGAGGACGAAGGCGCGCCAGTGTGGGCAGGGGTCACGTTCAAGCTTCTCCGGGAAAGACGGGATGCGGGTCCGGGCGCGATTTGTACCGTAGCGGGAAGCCCGGGCCCATTGGGCAAATTGTCCAATGTTGCCTCGCGCGTCGGGCCGCTACCGTAGCGCCCCCGGTAACCCCAGACGACTGGCGCATTGAGCTCGTGCTTAACGTAAGACAGATCCGAAACGCCGCGATTTTCCCGCTATTTACGCTCATCGCAGGCTGCAACTCGGTCGTTCTCAACCCATCGGGCGACGTGGCCCTCCAGCAGCGCAATCTGCTCCTGCACTCCACCTGGCTCATGCTGCTCATCATTGTGCCTGTGATGGCGCTCACGGTTCTCTTCGCGTGGCGCTATCGCGCCTCGAACAAACAAGCGAAGTACGACCCGGAGTGGCACCACTCCACGCGCCTCGAGCTCGTGATCTGGTCCGCGCCCCTCTTGATCATCATCTGCCTCGGCGCGCTCACCTGGCTCGGCACGCACCTGCTCGATCCCTACCGGCCCATCGAGCGCATCGCTCACGGCCAGCCCGTGCCGGAAGAAGCGAAGACGCTCGAAGTGCAGGTGGTCGCGCTCGACTGGAAGTGGCTCTTCATCTATCCGGAATACGGCATCGCCACGGTCAATGAGCTGGCCGTTCCCGTGAACCATCCGATCACGATGCGCATCACCGCCTCGTCGGTCATGAACTCGATCTACATCCCGAACCTTGCCGGTCAGGTTTACGCCATGCCGAGCATGGAAACGCGCCTGCATGGCGTCCTGAACAAGACGGGCGTGTCGGAAGGATTCTCCGCGAATTACAGCGGCGCCGGCTTCTCCGGCATGCGCTTCGCCGTCCACAGTCTCAGCGACCAGGACTTCAACAAATGGATCGAGGACACGCGCGCCACGCACCGTGCCCTCACGCGCGAGGACTACCGGCAACTCGCCAAACCCAGTGAGAACGAACCTGCGCGCCGCTACGCGCGCGTGGATGACACGCTTTATCACGACATCCTGAACCGCTGCGTCGAGCCGGGCTCGACGTGCATGGACCAGATGATGGCGAACGAGCACCACCACTAAGACGAAGATGACTACGCTTTTCGGACGACTCGGCCTCGACGCTTTCCCCATCCACGAGCCCATTCTCGTGGGCACGTTCATCGCTGTCGCGCTCGGCGGCGTGGCGCTGGTTGGCGCGCTCACGTACTTCCGCCTGTGGGGCTACCTCTGGCGCGAATGGTTCACGAGCATCGATCACAAGAAGATCGGCATCATGTACATGGTGCTGGGGATCGTGATGCTGCTGCGTGGCTTCGCGGACGCCATCATGATGCGCCTTCAGCAGGCCATGGCGTTCAGCGGATCCGAGGGCTACCTGAACGCGCATCACTACGACCAGGTGTTCACCGCGCACGGCGTGATCATGATCTTCTTCGTGGCCATGCCGCTGGTCACGGGCCTCATGAACTACATCGTGCCGCTGCAGATTGGCGCGCGCGACGTCGCATTCCCGTTTCTCAACAACTTCAGCTTCTGGATGACAGTCGGGGGCGCGCTGCTGGTGATGGCGTCCCTCTTCGTAGGTGAGTTCGCGCGAACCGGCTGGCTCGCCTACCCGCCGCTTTCGGGACTCGATTTCAGTCCGGATGTCGGCGTCGACTATTACATATGGGCGCTGCAGGTCGCCGGCGTAGGCACACTGCTATCCGGCGTGAACCTGCTGGCGACCATCATCAAGATGCGCGCGCCCGGCATGTCCCTGATGAAGATGCCGGTGTTCACCTGGACGGCGCTGTGCACGAACGTGCTGATCGTTGCCGCGTTCCCGGTGCTCACGGCGGTGCTCGTCCTGCTCTCGCTCGACCGCTATGTCGGCACCAACTTCTTCACGAACGATCTCGGCGGCAACCCGATGATGTACGTGAACCTCATCTGGATCTGGGGCCACCCCGAGGTGTACATCCTGATCCTGCCGCTCTTCGGCGTGTTCTCCGAAGTCACCTCGACGTTCTCGCGCAAGCGCCTGTTCGGTTACAGCTCGATGGTCTACGCGACCGTCGTGATCACGATTCTCTCCTACATCGTGTGGCTGCATCACTTCTTCACGATGGGCTCGGGCGCGAGCGTGAACTCCTTCTTCGGCATCACGACCATGATCATCTCGATCCCGACCGGGGCGAAGATCTTCAACTGGCTCTTCACGATGTATCGCGGCCGCATCCGTTTCGAGCTGCCGATGATGTGGACGGTCGCCTTCATGCTGACGTTCGTGATCGGCGGCATGACGGGCGTGCTGCTCGCGGTACCGCCGGCGGACTTCGTGCTTCACAACAGCCTGTTCCTCGTTGCGCACTTCCACAACGTGATCATCGGTGGCGTGCTGTTCGGGCTGTTCGCGGCCATCAACTACTGGTTCCCGAAGGCGTTCGGCTTCAAGCTCGATCCGTTCTGGGGCAAGGTATCGTTCTGGTGCTGGGTCGTCGGGTTCTGGGTCGCGTTCATGCCGCTCTACGTCCTCGGGCTCATGGGCGTGACGCGCCGGCTGCGCTACTTCGAAGATCCGACGCTGCAGATCTGGTTCGTTGTCGCGGCGTTCGGCGCGGTGCTGATTGCCGCTGGCATCGGTGCCCTGCTCATGCAGCTCTATGTGAGCTTCCGCAAGCGGCACGAGCTCCGCGACACCACCGGCGATCCGTGGGACGGCCGCACGCTCGAGTGGTCGACCTCCTCGCCGCCGCCGGTCTACAACTTCGCGTTTACACCGATCATCCATGACGGCGACGCGTGGTGGGACATGAAGCAGCGCGGGTACGAGCGCCCGCGGACCGGCTTCAAGCCGGTGCTGATGCCGAAGAACACGGGTGCCGGCGTGATTCTCGCGGCGTTGAGCTCGGTGCTGGCGTTCGCCCTCATCTGGTACATCTGGTGGCTCGCAGGCGTGAGTCTCGTGGCGCTGATCGCTTACGCGATCTATCACACGTTCAACTATGACCGGGAGTTCCGTATCCCTGCCGAGCAAGTGCTGCGTGCCGAGACTGAGCGCACGCAACAGCTCCTGGCGACGGGGAGCTGATCATGGCGCGCACGTTGACTGTTTCTGAGCTCGAAACCACCTCCTTCTACGATCCACACGAGCACGAGCATGCCGCCGGCGGCAGCACGATGCTCGGTTTCTGGATCTACCTGATGAGCGACTGCCTCATCTTCGCCGTGATGTTTGCCATGTACGGCGTGCTGGGGACGAGCTACGCGGGTGGCCCAACACCGAAGGATGTCTTTGACCTGCCGCTCGTGGCCGTGAACACCGCGATGCTGCTCTTCTCCTCCATCACATATGGCTTCGCGATGCTCGAAGCGCAGCGAAAGCGGGTCTCGACCACGCTCCTGTGGCTGGGAATTACCGGACTGTTTGGAGCTGCGTTCGTGGGCATCGAACTGTACGAGTTCGCGCACATGATTCATGAAGGCGCCGGGCCGCAGCGAAGCGCGTTCCTGTCATCGTTCTTCGCACTCGTTGGAACGCACGGTCTGCACGTCACGTGCGGCATCATCTGGCTCGTGACGCTGATGGTTCAGGTTGCGCGCCGGGGCATCGAGCCCGCGAACCATCGTCGGCTCGCGTGCCTCAGCCTCTTCTGGCACTTCCTCGATGTGATCTGGATCGGGGTCTTCACGTTCGTTTACCTGCTGAGCACGCTGCGATGAGAACTGCCACTTCCGCCAACGTCACGCTTCACGATGCGAGCCATGGCCATGAGCACGGCCACGGCGGCACCCAGATTCCGCACGCAACGATGCGGGACTACCTCATCGGGTTTGGGCTTTCCGTTGTTCTGACCGCCATTCCGTTCTGGCTGGTCATGGGTGGGGTGCTTCCGAGCAAGGCAGCGACGGGGTTCGTGATCATGGGGTTCGCGGTCGCGCAGATCGTGGTGCACATGATCTATTTCCTGCACATGAACGCGAAGTCAGACGAGGGCTGGACAATGGTCGCTCTGGTGTTCACGCTCATCCTCGTCGTCATCACGCTCGCCGGGTCGCTGTGGGTCATGCATCACCTCAACGTCAACATGATGCCGGGGCATCTGGCGCCCGACATCCCATGAGCCGGGCACGGTGATGAAACGGTGGCTGCTGCTCGCAATCGCCGCTTTTTTCACCGTCGGGTTCATTGCGCTTGGCCTGTGGCAGGTTGAGCGGCGCGCGTGGAAGCTAGGGCTGATCGAGCGGGTGGAGCAGCGGGTTCATGCCGCCCCGGTCGCCGCGCCGGGGCCTGGGGAGTGGACTGGGCTCACCCGGGAGAACTCTGAATATCGGCGCGTGAGCGCGAGCGGTCGATTTCTCCAGGATCGCCAGACGCTCGTGCGTGCGGTGACGGAGCTGGGCGAAGGCTTCTGGCTCATGGAGCCGCTGCAGACCGACCGGGGGTTCGTCGTGCTGGTGAACCGAGGCTTCGTGCCCCAGGACTGGCGGGACACCGACACGCACGCGGCCGAAGCTCCCGTCACGATTACGGGGCTGCTGCGGATCTCCGAACCGAAGGGCGCATTCCTGCGCGCCAACGCTCCAGCCGAGAACCGGTGGTATTCTCGCGATGTGGAAGCCATCTCACGCGCACAACACCTCTCGGGCGCCGCGCCCTATTTCATCGACGCCGAAGCCCCGACCGATCGCACCCGACCCGCGACCCCCGAATCGGATTCGACACGTCCGCCGGTGCCGGGTCTCACGGTCGTTCACTTTCGCAACACCCACCTGCAATACGCGATCACCTGGTTCGTGCTCGCCCTGATGGCCCTGGCGTTGGGCGTGCGTGTTGCCCGCACCCGCTAGGCTTCCGACCATGTTGACGGCCGCGACCGCCAACCTCTCCGCGCCTGCGACGCGGGACACGACCAACCGCAAGAACATGATGCTGCTGATCCAGCTTCGCTGGATCGCCGTGGTGGGCCAGATCGTCACGATCGCCATCGTGCAGTTCGGCCTCGGCATCAGGCTCCCCCTGCAGTGGATGGCGCTCGTTCTGGCCGGCCTCGTCGCCCTGAACATCGTGAGCTACCTGTGGCTGCGCGCGCGCCCGGAAGTCAGCAATCGGGCACTGCTCCTTTCGCTGATGCTGGACGTCACCGCGCTCAGTGCACAGTTGTTTTTCAGCGGCGGGGCCTTCAATCCATTCACCGGGCTCTATCTGCTGCAGGTGACGCTCGGCGCCGTGCTGCTGGACGTCGTTTTCGCGTGGACCGTCGTCGCGTTCGCCGCGATGGGCTTTCTGCTGCTCACGCGCTTCTATCTGCCGCTCGCGCTTCCCCCGTCGGGAGTTCCCGATCTTCTCGCTCTGAACATCTTCGGCACGTTCGTGTGTTTTGTGCTGGACGCGGTGCTGCTCGTCTTCTTTCTGATCCGGATCACGCGCAACCTGCGCAGTCGCGACGCGCGCCTCGCGGCACTCAGGCAGCAGGCCGCGGAAGAAGATCTGATCGTGAGAATGGGCCTGCTCGCATCCGGGGCGGCACACGAGCTCGGCACGCCGCTCGCCTCGGTGTCCGTGATCCTCGGCGACTGGAAGCGCATGCCCGCCATCCGCAAGGATCCGGAGCTCTCCGCCGACATCGAGGAGATGCAGGCGG
>JBDZVF010000318.1:0-7727 GCA_040255575.1 Pseudomonadota bacterium
GGCAGCCGGACGCCTGCTGTGCGTTCCGGTGCTCGTCCATCTCGCCGGCGGTGAGCTGGTGGCGCTGAACCAGATCGGATACGGAGGTGCGCTGCGCTGGCGCAGCCGTGTCGCCAATCGTTTTACGGCCGCGAATGCGGCTTCGCTCACAGTCGCCAGCGCTCCCATGCTCGCACTGGCAGAACGCAACGGAATGCTCGCCCGTCGCGTGCCGCTTGGGGTCGACATCAAGTGCTGGCCGCCGCACGAGCCACGCAGACGTGCTGCCACTGAGGTGCCTCGTCTGTTGCACATCGCAAGCATCAATCGCGTCAAGAATCCGGAGTTGCTGCTCCATGCGGCAGCACTGCTCCGAGAATCGGGGCAACCGCTGCACGTGGACATGATCGGAGAAGATACGCGTGGCGGCGAGATCCAGCGGCTCGCCACGCAGCTTGGCATCGGCGCACAGGTCACGTGTCATGGGTTCAGGACGCAGGCACAGCTGCGGCCGCTCGTTGAGACCGCACACGTCCACGTTGTGTCGTCTTTTCACGAAGCGGGGCCGCTGGCGATGCTCGAAGCGGCGGTGGCAGGAGTTCCCACTGTGGGAACCGCTGTGGGGCACGTGGTGGAATGGGCACCGGATGCCGCTGTCTGTGTCGATGGCTTCAAGCCTGCTGCGCTTGCCGCCGGTCTTGCCCGCGTGATTGCAGATGAGCCGTTGCGGCTGCGGCTGGCGCAAGCTGCGCAACGCCGGGCGATCGCCGAGAACGCCGACGTCACCGCGCGCCTCTTCGAAGAGTGCTACGCCAGCGTGACGGGCTAGCGATCGCTGAAGGCGGCGAGTTCTCAGGCTAGCGAGCTCTCAGTCCGGCGGGCTCTCGGCCTGGCAAGCTCTCAGTCCGGCGGGCGCTCCAGCTAACCTTCGCCCAAACCAGCAATCTCAGGCCGCTGATCTCTCCGACTACTGATCTCTCAGCGCCGCAAGCACCGAGGCCAGCGTTTGCACTCGCGGCGGTCGTCCGAAAACCCAGCGCACGATACGGGCCGGATGCGACTGCGTGTACCAGGGAACGACAGCAAGCTGCGGCTGCTCCCGGGTTGCGAGCGAGAGCTCACCAAGAGCGGCCCGCGAAGGAAGCAAGCGGCTCCGGGCAAATCGCACTATCTCGCCTGCGGAGCGGGACCACTCGACTCCGGGGAGCGCACGAATGCGCAGATTCGACCAGGAGACCTCCGTCAGCGACCAGCGTCGCCCTGAGCGGGCGAGCACTAGCGGGCACACGCGCTCCAGGAACTCGAGCACTTCGCGCGGCACGCGCGCTTCACAGTATCTCGTGGCAAGCAGCAGCGGCGGGTACGCCCACCACGCCCCAGCGTTCTCCCCATGCGCCAGCTCGCACCAATCTTCCGCGTTCATGAGCGCTGATAAGCGCGCTATGTCCTGCAGCTGAATCAGTCGCAAGGCGTGGGCGCGTATGTTGCCCGCAGTGTGCAGCAACAGGTGCGCCATCAGAGCTGCGCGACTGGCATAGCCATGAAGCCCATTCTGCAGCGGAAGTGCCGCAAGTCGGGAGGTGATGTCGACCGGAGTTATTGGCAAGCGCTCCGAGACACCTCCATGCAACTCGATCTTGATCGGATTGTCAGTGTGCTCGCCGATACCTTGGGGCGGCATGGCCGGGCCGCAGCGATACACGACATGCCGCTCCGTTCTGAACGACTCGCTGTACCCCAGCGCTGCAAGAACGCGCGCCACCGCTGGGAATGTCGTCGCGGGTGCGTAGAGATCGACATCTGCCATGGGCCGCTCGCCACGAGCATAGATATTGAGCGTACGGACCGAGGCCCCCTTCAGCGCGACGATGCCAACGGACTCACGGCGCGTACAGACGTCGAGCTGCGCGAGCAGGTCATCGATGCGGGCCTCGCGCAGCAGACCTTGTCTCACCTGCTCCCGCAGAAATGACTCCCAGGCGGGTGGCCCTCGCCATCGCAGCCGATTTGCGAGCAGAACCGAGACGCCATGCATGGCCGCGACGGCGCGCGCCACGTCCCATTCGAACGTGCTCCAGCCTGGCGGATCGTCCGACGGTGCTGTGAGCTCGCGCGCCAGTCGCTCAGTGGTGGTCCGCAGCGCCGCAGCCAGTTGGCGGAACGGCGGCAGCCCGGGTGGCGACACCATCGTCGGCGGCACTGCCGGCGACGACGCCACTCCGCCAGCACTGTTTGGTACAGCGTCTCTCATGCGCGTCGCTCCATCACGATAAGGAAATGATCGCCGGCGTTCCGCAACCCCGGCAGCCCGCCAGCGAAATCATCCAGGCGTCCGAGCGCCTCCAGCAGACGCGGGTGCCGCTCGTACCAAGCCACGAGATACGGCGGCGGCATGAACAGACTCAAAGCTCGATAGCCCACGAGCGCGAACTGCGGCGCGAATTCCTCGTAGAACTCGCGCGGGCGGAAGTACCGTGTCCAGATCGTCTGTCGATTCATGCCCACGGCAACCGCGCCACGCGCGAACCGAATCCTGGCGCGCTCCGGTCTCCGCCAGCGGTAATAGAGGTATTCCCACGGGCAGATGCGTCCGATCACGCTGAAGACGAGGAACCCACCCGGGCGCAGCAGCCGAGCGCATTGCGCAGACATCTCACGCAAGTCCGGCACACAGTTGAGCGAGCCGAAGTTGGAGTACGCACCATCGAAGACGCCTTCCACACGCTGCAGCTCGTGTGCCCCGATGCATCGGGCCTGGATGCGTTCACTCAGCCCCGCGACCGACGCACGCCAGCGTGTGCGCTCAACCATGGCGGGTGACCAGTCGGTCGCCAGTACGCTGCGGCCGCTGCGTGCGAGATATTCGGCATCGATACCCGTGCCACAGCCCAGGTCAATCAGACAGGCCGCTCGCGCGAAGCGCCGTTCGAGCTCCCGCCACATCGTGATGCGCATGCGTTGGATCAGCACGTTGTTACCGCGCGGACCGTCGTAATCGGCCGCAACGCTGTCGAATGCCGCCTGCGTCTGTTCGAGCTCAGCCGCGGAAATCAGGTGCTCGCCACCCGTTGCCATTACACCCTCACCTCAGCGGCGCGCGCGTCCCGCATTTCGGAAGGTGCTTGCTGACGAAACGAAGCCTCACTTTCGATCAGCAGCGCCCAGCGCTGCTGCAGATCGGCGGGCTGCGCCTCACTGGTTTGCGCGTGTAACAGATCGCGGATGGCGCGGTAGAACTCGGAGCGGTACGTGCCGCAAAACATCATCTCCAGGTCGTTGCTCTCGAGCCAGTGAGTTTTGCGCCCCATCTGCCGTTTGACGGCCTCGTAGAACTTCGTGCCAGGGAGCGGGTACGAAACGCTGACGCCGACGTCGTCCGGCCGCGCTTCTTCGACCAGCCGGCGCGTCGCGAGGATGTCGTCCAGCTCCTCGCCGAGATAGCCCAGCTGTAGAAAGAACCCCACTCGTATGCCTGCCGCGCCGAGCAGGCGCCGCGCCTCGCGAATCTGGGCCACGCGCGTGCCCTTGTTCATTGCGTCCAGAATCTTCTGGCTGCCGCTCTCCGCACCGATCCACACCTCGCGGCAGCCGGCGCTACGTAGCGCCTCGACCATGCGTGGGCTCACGAGATCCGCGCGCAGCTGAATCGTGAACGGGACACCGCCTCCGCCCGCGGCAAGTGCTGCCGCGAACTCTTTCACCCAGTCGACGCGGAAACCGAAAATGTCGTCTGCAAACCAGATGTGGTCGGGGTGGTAGCGCCGCCGCAGGTGGATCATCTCTGCGGCAGTTTCCCAGGGCCGTCGCTGCAGGTATTGATTACCCCAGATGGGCTTCGCACACCAGTTGCAGCGGAACGAGCAGCCCCGCGAAGCAGCCATGTTCAGACTGAAATAGCCATGGACCTCCATCCACACGCGGCGATACGCATCCACGTCGATGAGATCCCATGATGGCAGCTCCGCGAGCGCGGGCTCGGGCAATCGCAGCGTGCAGGCACTGCGTTGCGCGCCTGCCGGGCCAGGAATGCTGATCCCCGGCAGCCCCTCGGCCAGACGTGCCCCCTCCATGCGCCAGTCGTCATTCAACCGATCGACGATTGCGACGAGCGCCGGGAGTGCTTCGCCGTGGAGTACCACATCCGCTCCGGCGTTGAGGTAGTTGTCCGGCGCATCCGACGCATCTGAACCCGAAGCCAGCACGCGCATGCCTCGTGCGTGCGCGATCGAAATCATGTCGCAAGCAGCCTGGCGCATACGCCCGAGGCACATCTTGCTGAGAAAATTGTAGTTGTCCTCGTACAGCACCACGAGCTGCGGACTGCACGCCTCGATCTGACGCTCGAAGCCCGAGTAGTCCTCGGCGAGCATCGCATCGAACAGCGCCACCCGATGCCCGCCCTTGCGCAGCAGAGACGCCACCTGAAGAGTCGCCAGGGGTGGGTACGGTTTCGCGCGCTGCTGCTGCTTCTGGTCGAACCGCTGAAAGTAGGAGTGGCAAACCAGTATGGAGAGCATGCCGCTTCAAACCGCCCGAGCCGGAATTGGCCTTGGTGAGTGCGTTCCCCGCCCGGGAGATCTGGTTCCTGACGCGAGGGAATTTCTTCAGCGCGACCGCGCTAGTGCCAAGCCCCAGCCGGCCACACGGCGGTAGCAACGGCCCGGCTCCCTCCTGAGCACGGCGGTGAATGCGCGGTCGGGTCATCGCTACGCCTGTCCGCTGAATCCTCGCGCCGCGCGCGTTGGCCAGAGGCGCGCCCGCCCGCCCCGATAACATTTCGATTCCATCCCGGTTTCCGGCGCGTAACCGCCAGGGCTCGCAGCATGTCCACATTGCCAATCGTCATTCGACCGGCACCGGGTGCTTTTGCATTCTTTCCTCTATCCCTAAAGCCAAATCACAAGTCAGGGTTCAATGGTGGACAGAAGCCTCTTCGCTGCGCGCCGCGTGCGCCGGCACGGTTTGATTGCGCTCGCCGTCGGCAATGCACTCGCGGGCGTCGCAGTTGCGCAGGATGCTCCGGCCGGAAGCGACGTTCCCGCGGAGAACAACCTCGATACGGTGCTGGTCACCGGCTCCCGTGCGACCGGTCGTACCGTACGCAACAGCGCCGCCCCGATCGACGTGGTGTCCAGCGATGCGTTGCAGGCCACGGGCAAAGGCAATCTGCTGGACGCCCTGCAATCGCTGCTGCCGTCATTCAATTCCGCAGCTAAACAGTCGGATCTCGAAGGCAACATCCCCGGCGTGCAGCTCCGCAATCTTTCGCCGGGCTATACGCTCGTATTGGTGAACGGCAAACGTCGAAACAACAGCGCCTACACCAGCATCGGCACCTTTCCCGGACAGTCGTATACCGACCTGTCGCTGATCCCCGTTGCCGCGATCGATCACGTGGAAGTCTTGCGCGACGGCGCGTCGGCGATCTACGGCTCCGACGCCATCGCTGGCGTGTTCAACGTCATCCTCAAGTCTGACGCACGCAGCGGCGGCGTGGGCGTCGAGTACGGCCGCACTTATCTCGGCGACGGCAACCGCACGCGAGTCAGCGCAAACAAGGGTTTCACGCTCGGCGACAAGGGCTTTGTGAATCTCTCGGCGGAGTTCACCGACCAGGACGACGCGGTTCGCAGTCTGACGTACAAGGACACCTATCTCATCTATCCCGCCATCAGCAGTCGCGGCGATTTGGTACGCCTGGGCACGAACAACAGCCTCCCAGACGGGGCCACACCTAACCCCGCCGAGGCCGCGCGCGACGCGCATGCGCAGTCCAATCAGGGCACCAACGGCTACACCACCCGTGCGGCGGCCGTGAATGGCAGCTATAGCGTCACCGATAACCTGAATCTCTACGGGTTCGCCACCTACGCCACGAGCGACAAGTCGGCACGACAGAACTTCCGCTTGCCGGTGGCGATCTGGCAGCGAAACCCGGCGCTGCTCCAGGTCTTCCCCGATGGCTTCACGCCGACCATCGACACTGAAGAAACCGACTACTCCGTCGTCGGAGGCGTGAAGGGATTGGCCGGCGGCTGGGACTGGGATGGCAGCGTGGCCTACAACCGCGATCACTTCGATATCTACACGCGCAACACCGCCAATTACGCGCTGACCTATCCCGGCGCGAAAACCGATTTCTACGACGGCCGCATGAACTATTCACAGTGGGTAGGCAATCTGGATTTCCATCGTAGCTTTGAACTCGCGGCCTTCGCAGAGCCGCTGCAGCTGAGTTTCGGCACCGAGTACCAGCGTGAAGACTACGAACGTACCGCCGGCGACCCGGATGGTTACGTGGGCTCGGGCGCAGAGGCGTATCCCAGCAACCGGCCCGAAGATCAGGCGGACGCCTCACGCAACCGCAAAGCGTTCTATGTCGGCGCATCTACGCACATCACCAATCCCTGGCTGGTCGACATGGCCGGGCGGTATGAGGATCACTCCGACTTCGGCGGCGTGACGACCGGACGTGTGTCGACGCGCTTCGATTTCAACGACGTCTTCGCCGTGCGTGCGACTGTGAGCACCGGCTTTCACGCGCCGGGACTCGGCACGCAGAATCTGCAGATCACCAAGGTCACGCCGACCGCGGAAGCACTGACCGCGGCTGTGAACTCGCCGGCGGCCCGGGCGCTCGGCTCCGCACCGCTGCTGCCCGAAAAGGCCAGGAACTACAGCGTTGGATTCACCCTGAGCCCCACACGCACGTTCCACGCGGCGCTCGACTTCTACCAGATCAAGGTCAACGATCAACTGGGCCGTTCGAGCAGCATCGGCTATGACTACACCGATCCGGCCAACATTCGCGATCCCAATGGAACACCGCTGACGGCTGCGCAGAAGCAGATCATCGACAATCTGCTTGCGACGGCGGGCATCACTATCGATCAGGGCCGCAACTACTCGGTCAACTACTACACCAACATCGGCGCAACGCGCACTCGTGGATTCGAGCTCACGCTGGAATCCTCGCACAACATCGGCAACAACCGGGTGCGTTGGAATTACGCATTCAGCAAGGCCAGGACCGATGTGCTGAGCCTGTCGCCCATTCCTCAGGTATTGCAGGGCCTGCCCAACATCACGCTGCTGAACGCCAGCGCCAGTTGGGATCTGCGCTATCGGCTGCCGAAGTACAACCAGATCCTGAGCGTGTTCTGGAACCGCGGACCGTGGAACGCTGCCGTCAACGTCGTGAACAACGGTCCGACCAAACGTCAGGGCACCGCGGACATCAGCCAGTACGACGTCGATCCGACGTACGTCACCAGCATTTCCGCCGGCTACGATCTTGGTAACGGCGGCAGCGTCGAGGTCGGTGCGAGCAACCTGTTCAACGAGTATCCGAGCAAGATTCCTGACGGCGCGCTCAGCGCGAGCGCGAGAGCCATCTATACGTACCAGTATGCGAATAGCTCGCTGAGTCGGCAGGGCGGTCAGTACTTCATGCGCCTCAACTACAGGTTTCAGGCGCGCTGAGAAGCCGGCGCGGAGCGCTATTCGCGCGGCGCTAGCATGCATTTCTCAGCTCAGCAGGGTCGAACCATGCGGAAGAAACTTGCGACAACGTTCCTGGCGATGTGTGCTGCGACGGCAGTCGCCGCCGATCCCCTCCAGCCCACGCCGCCCGATGCGCAACCCGTGCAGTGGCGCGTGAGCATCGTTCCCAGCGATGCGAAGGTAGGAGACGACATCGAGATCGTGTTCGACGCGGACATCACGCCGGGGTGGACCCTCTACTCGTC
>JBDZVF010000319.1:0-7727 GCA_040255575.1 Pseudomonadota bacterium
TAGTTAGGTAATTTTGGGGCGCTGACCAACGCGCTGCTCTGTCGTCTCGGTAACGAAGCAAGTATCATGGTCCGGCCGCTCCGATAGGAGCGGCCGGACCATCGTTTGACACAGGGTTTTGACACAAGATCGAACGAAACGGCGGAGAGACCGAGATGAACTGCTCCGGCTTTGTCAGCACTCCCGCACTTTGCGCGTAGAGTGGCTGTCGGGTCCATCTCCGATCGTTCATGTGCGCGTGTAGCGCCATACGACCCCAGATGCCGGCGTCAATGGCATGACGCCCGTCGAGATTGGCGATTCGTTCGGCACCCCTCACTAACGAAGAAGCGCTCACTTATGGTCTCCCAGCTTCGAATCGGCTCTTGCCCCGCACCCGAGAATAAGTAGATGTCAGTGCCCCATCGAACGAGCTATCGCCTGTCCGCCCCCGGTCATGCTCTCGACGGCATTCTACGTGATGTGTTGTATGCCCTTCGCGTGCTATCAAAGAGCCCCGGACTCACTGCGGTACTGGTCCTCACTCTGGCGGTCGGCATCGGAGCTACCACGGCGACGTTCGGCGTCGTAGATGCGCTTCTGCTCCGCCCCATGCCGGTAAGGGACCAGGGGAGTCTCGTAATCCTCTCCGCGCATGATGGGAAGAGGCCCGACGCCGAGATCGGGATCCCTAGCACCGGGGTTCGCGCGCTTGGAAAGGCGAGCCGGTCGTTCGTCGGGATCGCTCCGATCGCAGAGCAGGGGGCACAGCCGTTCGCTGCACGATATCACGATCGGCTCCTGTCATTGTCTGCGGCGTTTGTCGCGGGGGACTTCTTTCGGGTTCTCGGCGCGATTCCTGTGGCTGGCCGACTACTTGGCCCTGAGGATGACGGTCCTGGAGCAGGACCAGCGGTGGTCCTCAGCTACGACACTTGGCAGCGGGAATTTGCAGGCGACACATCGGTCGTCGGGCAGGAAATCCAGCTAGTGAATGGGCCCCAGAGGATCGTCGGCGTAGCGCCCAAAGGACTGGGGTATCCCCTCGGCGCGGATGTCTGGGCGGCAATGGGCCCGATCGAGCGCATGTTCCCGGATGCCTCGGGGCCCGATGCAGGCTTCCCGTCGGACGTCCTCGCTCGGCTACGGCCGGGCGTCACGTTGGCACAAGCACAGGCCGAGTACGCGGCTTACCTGAGGGAATACCCTTCCCGTACACTGGGAGATCCAGCATTTCGGACCGCCAACGCTCAACTTTTCGTCGAGCGTGTGGTGGGCTCTATAAAGCCAACGCTGATAATTCTGTCCGCCGCTGTCGCGCTGGTCTTACTCGTCGCGTTGACAAACGCAGCTGGTCTGCTAGTCACGCGCGGCTTGGCACGAAGTCACCAGTTGGCCCTGCGAGCTGCACTGGGCGCAGGACGTGGACGCTTAGTCCGTCAGCTCCTGACGGAGAACGCCGTGCTCGCAGTAGCGGCTGGACTGCTGGGAGTTGTGGTAGCAGCTGCGTTGCTCCGGACGACAGCATTCTTGGCGCCACCAGAGCTGATCCACTTCGACGCTGTTCGCATCAGCGTTCGTGTGCTGGCATTCGCGGTATCACTGACAGTCGGTACGATCCTCCTATTCGGTCTCGGGCCAGCGTTGTTGATAGCACACTCGAGAATCGAGGGCGCTTTACGAGTAGGAAGCCGTACGCTGATTGGCGGGCGCCGCGGCGAGCGCTCGCGGCGAGTCATAGTAGCAGGCCAGGTGGCGCTAGCGGTCGTAGTGCTCACCGCGGCTGGGTTGCTGGGGCGCAGCCTGGAGCGCTTGCAGCAGGTAAATCTTGGCTTCGCCCCCGGCCCCCTTTTCTTCGTCGGACTTGAGGATATGACTCCGTTCGATGCGCACACCCAGAGCTGGGCGATGGGCGCCGCTCGCTATCATGCTGTCCTGGACGCCTTGGCCGCCGAACTTCCAAGGGAACACGGGATAGAAGGCGTCACCACCGTGTTCACACGCCCCTTTTCTGGAACCAGCCTTCAGCTCCCCTATGAGGTGCAGGGATCCGATGCATCGGAGGCAGTCGGTGCTGATCGGGTGACCATGGGACTCGGGTTGGAGTCGCACTTCTCGACCCTGGGTATAGTCGTGCGTCGCGGTCGTGATTTCACAACCGAAGATCGTATGGGCGCGCCTCAGGTAGCTGTTGTCAGTGAAGGCTTCGCGCGGCGCAATTGGCCCGGGCGAGACGCGATTGGCCAGCGGGTGAGACTGAACCCCGCGGATAGCACTCAACCCTGGCGCACCGTTGTCGGAGTAGTGGCCAATACGCGCTACCGGAACGTGACCGAATCGCCGGAACCAACCGTCTACATTCCGCTGCGACAGACAAAAGCAGCGCCGATGTTTCTGGCAATCCGAACCAGTGGAGTCGAGCCTCGTGGGGCCCTCCAGGCGTTCGGGCGCGTACTCACCGATGCGAACCCCGCCTTTGGCATCAGGGAGACAAGTACGGGCGCCGAGTTGCTGGACGCCCGGTTGGCGCGGCCACGCTTCCTTGCAGCGACGCTCGCCGCCCTCTCCGGTGCGGCTGTCATTCTCTCCGGGGTGGGCCTCTACGGACTGCTCGCGGCAGCGGTGCGAGAGCGCCGACATGAGATCGCGGTTCGCATGGCCCTCGGCGCGACACCGACCGAAGCTCGCGCTCTGATGATGCATGAGGCGATGCTGATCATTGGTATTGGGTTGGCGACTGGCATAGTGCTCGCACTGGTGGGTACACGATTCCTGAGTTCCGCCCTATATGGTGTGACGCCAGCTGATCCGTTGGCCTTCAGCGCGGCAGTACTGGCGTTCGTAGCCGTCGCCGGAGTTGCCGCATACGCACCCGTAGCGCGCGCAGCACGCGTCGATGCACTGGCGGCGCTTCGAGCTGAATGAGCGCAGTGCGAGGCGAGAGAACGGAGTAAGCGGCTGGAGAGTACCGCTTGGACAAGCAGGTGCCACATGTCGGGGTGTCAGCCACCCCGAACCGGCGCCGCTTCACAGACGCCTGCAGGAGGTCGGGACATCCCACGGGTGGTCTTTCGAGGCTATGAAGGGCAGGACCTTATGCAGCGAATGGGCGGGCGAGCCCGACTGGAGACAATTGGGCACCTGCGTGGGCCGCTGATCGACTCCCTTACGAGCTCCTATTGAGAGAGAGGCTCCCGGAGCGACTCACCGCAACACGCACGCATGGTGGACCTTGCGCCAGTATGCTACTACTAGCATATTGCACCATGTCGCCGCCACCGCCGCTCAAGCCCGTCGAGTGGATGGGCTCCGCGCTGGATGATCTCCGGGGGTGCCCGGAAGCCGTGCAGGACGAGGTGGGCTACGCGATCCACCTGGCCCAACTCGGCGAGCACCCACCGGGGGCCAAACGGCTCCGCGGGGAGTTGGCGGGAGTTATCGAGCTCGTGGTCGACTACGACCGCGACGCATACCGAGCCGTCTACACAGTGAAGCTCCAGGGCGTGGTTTACGTATTGCACGTCTTCCAAAAGAAGTCCAAGCGCGGCATCGCCACGCCCATGCGCGATATAGCGCTCATCAAGGACCGTTACCGGTGGGCCAGGGCCCACTACGCCGAACACTACGCTGCAGAGCAGGAGGATCGATGAACCGCAAGGCGACGCCCAAGAAAATTGGCTCGAGGAAACCATCGCGGCAGCCGATCCCCGTGACGCGCGGCAGCGGCAACGTCTTCGCCGATCTGGGCCTGCCTAACCCCGAGGAGCGGCTGGCCAAGGTGCAGTTGGCCTACGCCATCCAGAAGGCGATCGACGAGCGCGGGCTCACGCAACGCGAGGCCGCCACCCTGATGGGGATCGATCAGCCGAAGGTCTCGCATATACTGCGCGGCCGGCTGGCGGACTTCTCCACAGAGCGGCTCATGAACTTCCTCACCGGTCTTGGGCGCGACGTGGAGATCGTCGTCAAACCATCACCGAGGTCGCGCAAGAAGGGCCGGCTCCGTGTCGCCGCGGCGTGAGGGCCGGCGGCTCGCACGCTGTGTCAAGCGATGTCTGACACGGGACGTCATTTAGAACAGTATGTTCGTGCGCCGCGCGGCCGCATTCCCCTCTGAAAACGCGCTGGTCAAGCCCCAACAACCGCCGAGATCCCTTTCTCTGAGGGGAACTATCAGGGATATATCGAGGACCTCCGCAAGCGCAAAGGTGCCGACGCGGACCAGCCGCATCGCATCGCGTACAAGAAGTTGGTGCGGGGGTAGTTAGGCCGGGTTCCGAGGGAGCACCTTGAGCTGCCGTTCGTCCGCATCACCATGACCGCCGCCCATGCTCCGCTCCAGGCGATACGATGGTCGCACGGAGCCATCGAAGCGTGTGAGCAGCATTGGTTGCCCGCCGGTGGGCGGGATAGACCGGAACTCCGCGTTGCCCCTCGCATCGTGGCTCTTGAAGTAGTTCATCCGACTATGACCGCTCCAGATCGCTTTCTCGGGGGGTACGCCGTGACTCGTCGCGGAGGCGAGCACGACGCGAGAGACTCCGGAGTCCGGACTCACGACCATTAGCGATCCCGTGTGGCGGGAAGCGATTTCGGCAGTTCGGTCGTCACTCGCGCAACGATGGCTTGCGCGGTGGGTCCGGTGAACGGCGGCTCGCCGGCGAGCATCTCGTACGTGACTGCACCCAGTGCGTAGATGTCGGTGCGCGCATCGATGTGGCGTTCGGCCATCGCTTGTTCGGGACTCATGCACTGCGGCGTGCCGAGGGAGAGCCCTGTCTGCGGCGAGATACACTGTCCCCATCCCCCCGCGCCGAGCTCGCGCTCGATGCGGTACCGATCCGCGAGCATGGCGGCCAATCGATCAGCGAGACCTTGGCTCATCGGTCGGTGAGACGTTCAACAGGCGAACGCGACGAGGAAGCGCTCGGTCAGATGCGCGGCTTGATCGGCCATGGCGTGGTTCCCGCGCACACACCCATGCCGAGCTTCCTGGCGGCGACGGCGAAGGCCGGGTCCGTCTTGAGCTGATCGAACAGCGGATCGCACGCGCTAAACGTGATCGTACGCATGTCCGCCCAATCGATTCGCCGGATCATCGCCGCGCGATCGTTCGCGGATATGCCGAACGCCGTCAGCGCCGCAAGCTGGTCGAACGAGATCGCGTGTCCCTCGCGCGGAGCCCTTCGTTCGCGGTCACGCTGGATGACCGCGCGTACGCGTTCAGCGTCGCTCCAGCGGCCTGCCCCCGCGTACGCCAGCACTAAAGCGCCGCGCACGCCCGGCAGGGTCGAGTCGCGGCGGAATGCCGCTTCCGCAGCCAGGACCGCGGAGTCGGCACGGCCGACGAAGAGTTGGGCCAGCGACAACGTCATGTAGGCCGGTGTAAACGATGAATCCAGTGCGATCGTGTGGTGCGCGGCGACGATGGCAGATGGAAAGTCGCGGGATAGATAGAGCATCTCCGCTACACCGCCCGAGATCACCCCTGAGAGCGGATCGAGAGCGCTGGCACGTTTGGCCTCGGCCACTGCCTCCGGCAGCTGCCCGAGCCACGCGAGGTTCTCACTGTGCCATTGCGGGGCCGTCGGATCGTTGGGTGCGATCGCAAGAGCCGCGCGACACTGCCGCTCGGCCTCGGCGAAGTGACCCTCTCCCATGTCTTGTGTGCAGAGCGCAAGGTGCGCATCGGCGAGCGTCGAGTCGAGTGCCAGTGCGCGTGTCGCGCTGCTGTCCGCCAGTGCCAGCACGGAATCGGCGTTCAGTGCCATGTAGTACGGGAGGACGGCGTACGCCATGGCGAGGCCCGCATGAGCACGCGCGAAGCCAGGATCCCGCGCGATCGCCTGCTTGAAGTAGCCAATCGCGCGCGTGAGGCCCGTGGGCGTGCGCTTCGCCCAGAAATACCGGCCTTTCATATACAGATCATACGCCGCGGGGTCCGTCGTACCGCGACTCACGTCCGCCGCCGTCGCCGCCGTGCGTCCTCGCAACGCCGGCTCGAGCGCGCTCACGATCTCGCGCGTGAACTCATCCTGCACCTGGAACACATCCGTCGCGCGACTCTCATACGTGTCTGACCAGACGACGAGCCCGTCCGCCGCGCTCGTGAGCTGCGCGGTGATGCGGAGCCGGTCGCCCGCGCGACGGACGGTGCCTTCGACGATGCCGCCGACATTGAGCGTGCGGCCGATCTGCTGCGCAGGCACCTCCTTCCCCTTGAACGCATACGACGACGTGCGGCCGGCGACGCGGAGCGACGGGAGTCGCGAGAGCGCGTGCGCCAGCTCGTCCGTCATGCCGTCGGAGAAGTATTCGTCCTGCGCGTTGCCGCCGGTGTTGACGAACGGCAGCACGGCGACGGTGGTGATCGCGGCCGGGGCGGAAGCGCTGGTGCGCGCAGCCGTCGCAGCGGGCGGCGCACCGTGGCGATAGAGCAGTGGTGCGAGGCGATGCCAGCCCAGCAACATGCCGGCGGCGGCAATCACACCGACGATCGACGCAGCTGTGGATGCGCGGTGCCGCTGCATCCAGCGCAGCGGTGCCGGTCGCGATGTCTGCGCACCGTGCGGTGCGTCGCGCGGCGCTGCCCCGGGCACGTCGCGCAGCTGCGGGGACTCGAGTGCCACCACGAGCATACTCGCATCGCTCACCCGCGCCGCGGGTTCTTTTTCGAGACAGCGCATCACTAGCTCGGCGAGCGGCGCCGGCACGCCCGGCGCACGGCTCGCGAGTGGCGCCGGGCGCTCGGCGATCTGCGCCGCGATGAGCTGTTGTGCGGTCGTCTTGCCTGCGAAGGGATGCGCACCGGCAAGCACCTCGTACGCCATGACGCCCCATGCGTAGAGATCGGCTCGCGCGTCCACGACGTCACCCGCCGCCTGTTCCGGCGCCATGTACGCGGGCGTGCCGAGCGAAGTGCCGATCTGCGTGAGGGTGCCCCCCGGTGCCTGCGTCTTCGCGGCGCGGAGCGCCTTGGCGATGCCGAAGTCGGTGACGACCGCGATGCCGTCGGACAGAAGCACGTTCTCCGGCTTGATGTCGCGGTGCACCACGCCCTGCCGGTGCGCGTAGTCGAGGGCGCGCGCCACATCCGCTAGCACCTTGACCGCGACCGGGAGCCCGAGTGGCACACCGCTCGTCAGGCGTGCGCGCAGCGACTCCCCGTCAATGAACGGCATGGTGTAGTACGGCAGCCCGCTGGCGATCCCGGCGGCGATGACCGGCACCACATGGGGATGCTGCAGCCGTGCGGCGAGCCGCGCCTCGCGCTCGAAGCGCTCGGCCGACAGCCCCTCGGCCAGCTCCGGCGCGAGCACCTTGATGACGACGTCGCGACCGAGCGTTTCGTCGCGCGCACGAAAGATGCGCGACATCCCGCCACCGCCAAGCTCGCGCTCGATGGTGTAGTGACTGCCCAACGCGGATGTTAGTCGCGCTCGGAGTTGCGGCATTCGACGGGACGGAAGCTCGCCCAGGTCAGGAGTACGTCCAACTTAGCATATAGTGAAACCGGCTGCACGCTGGGAGGCCGGCGGTCGCTGCAGGTGCGACATCGCGCAGGGATGTGGAGAAACACCTCGCTTGCTCGTCGGCTGGGCACAGTACACTTCCGCAGCGATTGGAGCAGCCGTGTTTGTGTCAAGGATGCTCTGGTACAGGACGTTATGTAGAACCGGTCCGCCGGCGTGGCCCTGCTCGGTTTCCCCTATGACAAGGCTCGTGGTCAAATCCCAACAACCACCGAG
>JBDZVF010000743.1:0-1553 GCA_040255575.1 Pseudomonadota bacterium
CAGGCGATGATGGAGCTGTACAAGAAGGAAAAAATCAACCCGATGGCGGGCTGCCTGCCCAACCTCATCATCCTGCCCATCTTCTTCGCGTTGTATTACGTGTTGATCTTCAGCGTCGAGCTGCGCCACGCATCGTTCCTGTGGGTGCCCGATCTGTCGGCGGCCGATCCGCTGTTCATCCTGCCGATCCTGTACGCGCTCGCGATGCTGGGATCGCAATTCCTCACGCCGATGCAGGGCATGGACCCGACCCAGGCCAAGGTGATGAAGGTGATGCCAGTGCTGTTCGCGGTGTTGTTCTTCTTCTTCCCGGCGGGCCTCACGCTCTATTACGTGGTGCGCCAGGTCTGCATGCTGGGCCAGCAGTGGTACATCACCCGCAAGATCGATCGGGCCGACGCGCGCGCACGGACCTGATCGCGCAGGCGCATGCCGTCCGCAAGGGAAACCATCGTGGCCATCGCGACCCCGCCGGGACGCGGCGGCATCGGCGTGGTGCGGATCTCCGGCAGCGGTGCGCGCGCGATCGCGAAAGTGCTGTGCGGGATCGAGCCGCGTCCCCGTCTTGCGCAATTGAGCGCGTTTGCCGGAGCGGCCGGCACCGCGATCGACCGTGGCCTCGCCCTGTTCTTTGCCGCACCGCAATCCTTCACCGGCGAAGACGTGCTGGAACTGCACGCGCACGGCAGTCCGGTGGTGCTGGACGCGCTGGTTCGGCGCGCCTGCGAACTGGGCGCGCGGCCTGCGCGCGCGGGCGAATTCTCCGAACGCGCATTCCTGAACGGCAAGCTTGACTTGAGCCAGGCCGAAGCCGTGGCCGATCTGATCGCGGCCCGCTCGGAGGCGCAGGCGCGCGCCGCGTTGCGATCGCTGGAAGGCGAGTTCTCGCGCCGCGCGGACGCGCTGGCGAAGCTGATCGTGCGGCTGCGCGTGGAAATCGAAGCCGCGATCGATTTTTCCGAAGACGCATCGGAGAGCGCATCGAAGCCGGCGATCGAGCGGTTGTTCGAGGAGGCCACGGGCGGATTGCAGGCGCTGCTGGATGCAGCCCGCCGGGGCGCGCGCCTCACCGACGGGCTGCACGCCGTGATCGTCGGCGAGCCCAATGTCGGCAAGTCGAGCCTTCTGAATGCGCTGGCGGGCAACGATCGCGCCATCGTCACCGACATTCCCGGCACCACCCGCGACGTGCTGCGCGAATCGATCATGCTGGACGGCGTGGAGCTCACCCTCGCGGATACTGCGGGTTTGCGCGAGTCCGCCGACGTCGTCGAGGGCGAAGGCATTCGCCGCGCGCACGCGGAACTGGCGCGCGCCGACCTGGTCTTGCGCGTAGTGGATCGCCCGACCTCGGTGGCGGACGGGGACCTGTTCGATGGAACGCCCCCCGCGGCCAAACGGATCGTGATCGCCAACAAGATCGATCTCGAAGGCGCGGCGCCGTCGCGCAGCGAACGCGACGGCATCATCTTCGTTGCGTTGTCGGCCCTCACGGGCGAAGGGCTCGACTTGTTGCGCGCCGCGCTTCGCGACGCAGCATTGGGGGGCGAACG
>JBDZVF010000744.1:0-1547 GCA_040255575.1 Pseudomonadota bacterium
CGAGCTGCGCCGGGGTGTCGGCCGAGATGCCGGTGGCATTCGTCGTCGTTTGCTGATCAGATGCGCCCGACCTGCGGGCAAGGTCGGCCGTACCTCGGTCCCGACGCCCACGGAAGGACCAGCATAGGGAGTGGAAAACGCAGCGTGTGTGATTACCGGGACGGTCACGGATAGGCCGTCCCAGAGCCACGGCTCGGGAACTTCACTTGCAGGGCTGGGACCCCACCGAATTTAGGGCGGAACACTTCATCAGGAGAACCTTGCCATGGATGGCTACGTCGGGCCTGTTGCCGATGCTTCTTTGTCGGAACCGGATCCTCCGGTTGTGTCTCGTGCGGCCGACCGCTCAATTCACCAGCTGTTCGAAACGCAGGCTGCGCTGACACCGGATGCGATCGCCGTCGTGCACGGCGGACGGTCACTCACATACGCGGAGCTCGACGCGCGTGCGAATCAGCTCGCGCGCGTTTTGCAGGAGCTCGGTGTTCGGCCGAACGCGCTCGTGGGCATCTGCGTCGAGCGCAGCCTGGAAATGGTATGGGGTGTGCTCGGCATCCTGAAGGCGGGCGGCGCCTATGTGCCGCTCGATCCGCGCTATCCGCCGGATCGCTTGCAGCACATGCTCGAGGATTCGAAGCCAGAGCTCGTGCTCACGCAGAGCTCTCTGATCCCTACACTCGCCGTAACTGCGGCGGAGCTGCTGATTCTCGACGCGGAGTCGCAACCTGCCGTCTGTGACCCCGCAGGCAACATTCCCGGCTCTGACCGCCCGCGTTCATCCGGCGATCTGCTCTATGTGATCTATACCTCCGGATCGACGGGGCGCCCCAAGGGCATCGTCATGCCTCATCGGGCCATGGTCAATCTCATCGAATGGCATCGTCGCGCTTTGCCGGCGCGATCCGGCGAAAGGGTGTTGCAGTTCGCGGCGCTCAGCTTCGATGTCGCTTTTCAGGAGATGTTCTCGACGCTCTGTGTCGGGGCGACGCTGGTGTTGCTGGACGAGTGGATGCGGACTGACATAGCAGCACTCGCAGGCCTCATCGCAAGCCAGCGTATCAGCCGGCTCTTCGTTCCGCCGCTGATGCTGCAAACACTGGCGGAATACTTCACGAGCAGCGGCGTAGCACCGCCCCCGTGTCTCACGGATGTGATCGCCGCCGGTGAGCAGTTGCGCGTCACGCCGGCTGTCGTGTCGTTCTTCGCAAGCATCCCGGATTCTCGCTTGCACAATCACTACGGCCCGACGGAGACCCACGTCGTTACGGACCTCACCTTGTCAGGCAACCCTGCGGAATGGCCGGCACTACCCTGCATCGGCCGGCCCATCGCGAACACGCAAATCCACATTCTCGACGAGCGCACTCAGCCGGTACCGTCCGGCGCGTTAGGCGAGATCTATATCGCCGGAGCGAATGTGGCATGCGGTTACTTGAACCGACCGGAGCTGACGGCGGAGCGCTTTGTTGAAGATCCGTTCGTTGGAGAGAGCGGGAGGCTGATGTACCGCACCGGCGATATTGGGCGCTGGCGAGAGGACGGGACGC
>JBDZVF010000003.1:0-38434 GCA_040255575.1 Pseudomonadota bacterium
GCACCTCGGAGCTGCTGTTCGCCACGCCGATGGGCCGCGGCGCCTACCTCGGCGGGAGCTTCGTGGGCGGGTACGGCGCTTCGCTGGCGGTCATGGTGGCCTGCGCGGTGGGGAGCGGGGTGGGGGGGGTGAGCAGGGGCGCGGGGGGGAGCAGGGCCTGGGGGGTGAGCAAGGCCTCGGGGGCCCGCGAGTTTTCGAGGGCCGTACCAGGCGACGCCTCGTGAGACGTTTCCGCGGAAACGTTGGCGGAGTTCGTGGTTGAGGTCTTCATGCGGAAGCTCGCATCGTGTGGTCGGCGAGAGCGTCCATGAGGGGCGCGTGCGCGGCCTGCAGCGCCTGATAGATTTCGCGTGCTGCGTGTATCTCGCGTGCTACGTAAGTGTCGCGTGCTCGCTGGATCTCGCTTGCGCGGTTCTTCCCTGCGGTGTGAATCTCCCCGCCTCCATCGGTCTGCCCTTCCAGGCGTGACTGCGCTTCGGCGCAAAGCTGCTCCAGCTCCCTCAGCTGTTTGGCATACGCGAGCGCGCCGACGTTGCCCGCACTGGCCGCGAGCTTGTGGCACGCGGCGGCGGCGGCCGGCAGGTTTCCTGCGTTGAGCGCGAGGCCCAGCTGCGCGAGAGAGTCCGCAGCGCTCGTTCTGAACAAGTCGACGAGGCGGGAGTAGAGGTCGGAGGCGGTGCCGCCCCGAAGTTTCTTCAGCGCCGCCACCGCGCTGGCGTCGACGGCTGCCAGTGCGGCCGGTGCCGGGCCCGCGATGACGGTGGGCCGGTCGATTGCTGCGGGTGAGTTCGCTGGCATCCATCGTCGCAGCACCTTCGTGCAGTCTTCCAGCGAGTACGGCTTGCTGAGGATGTCATCCATCTGGGCGTCGAGGACGCGGGAGCGGAAGTTCACGGCGTCGTGGGCAGTCAGCGCGATGATGGGCACGCGCGGGCCCGTGTTGGCTGCTACGCCGTTGCGCCCCGACGCAGCTCCGCCACTTGCCGCAGCTCCGCCGGTTGCCGCAGCTCCATCGCTTGCCGCAGCTCCGCCACTTGCGGCAGCTCCGCCGCCCGACGCAGCCTCCCGCTCGCGAATCAGCTTCGCGGCGGTGAAGCCATCGATGCCGGGCATGTTCAGGTCCATGAAGATCAGGTCGAAGCGCTCCGAGGCGCTTCGGGCGACCGCGTCAGCGCCGTTCTTCACCCAGGCCATCGTGCAGCCCAGCGCGGCGAGGTAGCCCTCCGCCACGGCCGCGTTGACGGGCTCGTCTTCGACCAGCAGAACGTGCCCGCCGAGCTGCGGGTTGCTCGACTCTGAGAGCGGCGCGTGATCATCCGTTTCCACCGCCAGGCCTGAAGCCACCGCGAATGCTTCCTGGAGCGCGATCCGGTGAACCGGCTTCATCACGACCGCCTTTTCACGCAGCAGCACGCGCAGGCCCAGCGCTTCGATCTCGTCATTCTTCGCCAACACGACGAGCGACTGGGACGGCGATGTCGCCAGCATCGTCCGCAGCTCTTCGCGATACGTGGCCGCATCGACGACGATGATGTCGGCAGCCGCCTCGGGGCTGGCGCTGCTGCCCGCGCGATCGGCGCTGTCGGCACGGGCGGCGCTGTCGGCACGATCGGCGCTGTCGGAGGCGACAGTGCGGGTGGGGCCGGCGCTGTCGGCGTGGCCGGCGCTCTCGGTGCGAGTGCCGACCAGCGTCATCTCGAAGGCCATCGCGTGACGCGCAAGCGACTCTTCGAGTGACGGGCTCCGCGTGAGCACACGCACTCGCTTCCCGGCGAGTGACGGTCCCGGCGGGGATCTCCGCGCCACCTCCTCCGATCTTTCCGCTGCGGTCGATGCCCCCACTGCGGTCTCTGGCCCCGTGCCGGTCGATGGCCCCGCCGCTGCCGCCCCCTCCGCCCCCGCGGCCCCGAGCCTCATGCGCAACGCCAACGTAAACGTCGACCCGATCCGCGGCCTGCTCTCCACCGTGATCCGCGCGCCCATGAGATCCGCCAGCTCCCGACAGATCGCGAGCCCGAGCCCGGTGCCGCCGAATTTGCGCGTCGTCGTCTCGTCCGCCTGCGAGAACGGCTCGAAGATCTTGCCGATCGCCGCGGCATCCGTGCCGATGCCGGTGTCGCTCACCCGAATCTTCACCAGCGCCTCGTCGCCCTCGACCGACTCGATGTCAGCGCGCACGACGACTTCACCCACGGAAGTGAACTTCACCGCGTTGCCGACGAGATTCATCAGAATCTGCCGCACGCGCAGCGGATCCCCGAGCAGTGCCCGCTCCGCAGGTGCTGGCGGACACACGATCAGCTCGATGCCTTTATTCTCGGCGGCTCCAGCAAACAGACTGGTGCACTCCTCCAGCACCTGCCCCAGATCGATCGGCAATCGTTCGAGCGCCACCTTCCCCGCCCGAATCTTCGACAGGTCCAGCAAATCATTCACGATCTGCAGCAGAATCTGCGCCGACGATCGGATCGTCTTTGTCAGATGCGTCTGCGTCGCAGACAACGCCGTGCGGGCCAGGAGCTCCGTCATGCCGACCACGCCATTCATCGGCGTACGCAGCTCATGGCTCATGCGATCGAGGAAGTCGCTCTTCGCTCTCGCCGCCTCCGCAAGCTGACGGTTACTCTCCACGAGCTCACGTGTGCGCAGCTGCACTTCGGTTTCGAGACGGTCGCGCGCCCGCGCCACTTCCATGAACTTCATGCGCTGCCGGTGCACGCGATACAGGATGATCCCGAGCACCAGCGCTGCATACAGGGCGTACGCCAGCGGCGAGCGCCAGGGCGCCGGGGCCCGATGAATCGAGACGCGCAGCGGCGTCTCACTCCAGACGGAGTCGGCATTCGCCGCGCGCACCTCGAGCACATGCTCGCCAGCATCCAGGTTGGTGAGCGTGATACGCCGCTGCGAGCCGAGCTCAATCCATTGATCCGTCAGACCCGGCATTCGATAGGCGAGCTGGTTGTGCTTCGGCGAGCTGAAATCGAGCACACCGAAATCGAGCGAAACGATGCTGCCGCGATAGTCGAGATCGATCTGGTCGCGACGCCAGAACGGTGTCGGGCCCGTGGCCGGCACTCCGAGCACCTCCACCCGCGTGAGCGCCAAACGCGGCGGCGTTCGGTTATGCGTCAGCCGCTGCGGATCGAAGATATTGAAACCGCCGGTTCCACCGAAGCAGACGCGCCCATCCCGCAGCCGCAGGAACGCGCCGGACGAAAACTCCTCGCCCTGAACGCCCTGCTCACGGTGATACGTCTTCACCTCCTGCGTCCCGGGGTCGTAGCGAACCAGTCCCGAATTGCCGCTGAGCCAGAGACCACCTTGCGCATCGGGAACGATTCCGTAGACGGTATCGCTCGTGAGCCCCTGCGCACGGGTCACGGCGTCGAAGCGAATCTGCGCGGGTTGCGCGGCGGAGCCCACCACCCGCACGAGCCCGCCACCATCGCTCGCTACCCAGACGCGGCCCGCGCTATCGATTGCGATCGCGTACACCGTGTTCACGGGAAAGGACGTCGCATCGTTCGCGTCGTGACGAAAGGTCCTCACGACCGAACCGTCGGAGTGTGCGAGAACCAGGCCTCCCCCATCGGTGCCAATCCAGAAGTTGCCGTGGGCGTCCTCGGCAATGGCGGCCACATTCTCGCTGCCAGCTTCGTAGGGCAGCTGCCGAATGTTGCCGGTGGCCGGGTCGAGCACATTCACGCCGCCGCCAAATGTCCCGATCCAGATCCGCCCGTCGCGCGCTTCGACGATTGTCATGATGCCCGCGGCACTCGTCGCGCGCGCATTGCCGGGCCTCACGTCGACCACCTGCAGGCGGCCATCGGCGGTGAGGCGCTTCAGGCCGTCGGTCATCGTTCCAATCCAGAGATTGCCGTGGCGATCGCGCCTGAGCGACATGACGCGCGAGTGCCGCAGCACGTTGCGCTTGCGCGCGATCGCATCGATGGAGGTCGCCGCGCCCGTGTCGGGATCGAAGCGGGTGAGACTGCCGCCAAGCGATCCGACCCACACGTTCCCGTCGCCGGCATCCGCGAAGGCCTGCACCGTGTCGCTGCCGAGCCAGGCCGGCCGGCGGCTGCCGAGCTGCCAGCTGCTGGGGTTCCAGCGGCTCACACCGCCGCCGCGCGTGCCGATCCACAGCAGCCCGGCCGCATCCTGATGCAGCGACATCACGTACGAAGAGCGCAGAGAGTCCGAATCGCCTGGCTCGTATCGATAGTGATTCAGCTCGCCGTGGGTGCGGTCGAGCAGGTCGAGCCCGTCGGCCGTGCCGATCCACATGCGGCCGGCGTCATCCTCGAGAATCGCGCGCACCTCGTTGCTGGCGAGGGAGCCCGGTCGCGCCGGATCGTGAAAGAACGTTTCGAGCACGCGCCGGTCGGCGGCGAAACGGATCAGCCCCACGTCGAACGTGCCGGCCCACACGTTGCCGCTGCGGTCCTCCAGCACGCTCGCGACGGCACGCCCGCTCAACACAAATCGCTCCATCACGCCGGTGGCGGGGTCCCAGCGATCGAGCCCCTGTTCTGTAGCGATCCAGATCGCACCCGACGGGCCTTGTGAGAGGTCATACACGCGATCGCTGCTCAGCGACTCGTTCGCGCCCTCCGTCTGTCGCAGATGCTCGAAGCGCCCGGTAGCAGGATCGAGAACGTCCAGACCGGCGTCGGTGGTTCCTACCCAGATGCGTCCATTGGCATCGACGAGTACCGTGCGCAAGGAATCGCTGGCCAGCGAGTGCGGATTGCCGGCATCGTGGCGATACCAGATGAACTTGTCCGTGTCCCGGCTCCAGCGAGCAAGACCGCTATACTTCGTCGCGATCCACAGGTCGTGATGAGCGTCCTCTGCAATATCCCAGACGAAGTTCCCCGGCAGCGACGTGTTGTCTGTGCGGGAATGCGCGTAGCGCTGCAGCTGATCCCCATCGAATCGGACGAGACCATCTTCGGTGGCTATCCACACGAAGCCCTGCGAATCCTGCAGGGTCGCCATAACCGTCGACTGCGGCAACCCGTCGGCGGTGGTGATGTGGGCGAGCACGAGCGGCGGAGCGTCGGCCGCGCCTGCGACCGACACTCCACACAAGTAGCCCAACAGCATGATCAGCGACGCGCCCCAGGGGCCCGCCGGTCTATTCGCGCTCACTCGCATAAGGTGCCGCAAGGCGCGAGGGCGTGCGTTGACCCGATTCAGGAACGGGACAACTTACCCGTGCTGTACCGGAATTGCGTCACACTCCCCTTACTCGTTCGGGATCCAGGACACGATGGACGACGGACGGGCCGGCGAGGTCGAGCTCGGCGGGCTGTTCCACCAGGGAATCGTGCGGCTCCAGCTGTACCCACGGCTCCAGGAGTAGCCGTTCGACCAGGTGTAATTGCGGCTCCAGGAGTAACCCCGCGACCAGCTGTAACCGCGGCTCCAGGAGTAGCCCGTGTTCCACGAATAGCCCTGCGTCCAGTCATAACCGCGCGACCAGCTGTAGCCATCGGCGTTGAGCGGATCGCCCCACTCCGAGCCTTGCATGTCCATCACGTAGTAGTTGCCGTTCGCGTCCTGATTCGCCGGGCCGCCGAAGTGGACGGTGCCCGTCAGATCCGCATCGATGTTGAGGCCCGTGTTGGCGCAGCGTGTGGCCGCGCTGTTCACCGCGTCGACAGCGTTGATGAGACCTGCGCCCTGCTGGAACACGCTGTACGCCAGCTTGCCGTTGGACTTTACCGCCGGTCGCGCGGCGGCCATCAACCGGCACTTCACCGTATCCGGCGTCAACGAGGGATCATCCTGCAGCATCAGAGCCACCACGCCCGAAGCGACCGCCGTCGCCTGCGACGTGCCCGACATCGTGAACATCTGCTGAAGCAGTTGCATCGAATCCGGATCGATGTTGGCGAGATAGCTGCTGCTCGACATGGACGCGGCGATGTGGCCGCCGGGCGAAACGAGCTCCGGCTTCACGAAGCCTTCGAATGTAGGGCCCGTCGAAGAGAACGAGGCCAGCTTGTCGTCCGAGCCGTTGTAGGGCGTACCGTTATCCGTCAGTGCGCCCACTGTGATGACGTACGGCACGTTGCCTGGGACGCCAATCGTCATCGGCTCGGGACCTTCGTTACCGGCGGCCGCTATCACGACGATGCCCGCCTTCCATGCCGCCATCACCGCCTGGTTGAGCGGATCATCCCAGTAATACGACTGCGGAGGCGCACCGAGCGAAAGATTCAGCACGCGGATGTTGTACTTCGCCTTGTTCGCGACGATCCAGTTGATGCCCGAGATCACGTCGATATAGCGGCCGGCGCCGTACCCGTCGAACGCGCGCACGATCACGAGGTTCGCCTTGGGCGCGATGCCTAGATACTCGCCCGCCAGGTTGCGTGCACCGCTCGCCGCGATTGAAGTGATGTGCGTGCCGTGGCCATACGGATCGCCCTTTACCGCGCCCGTGCCTCCATTCGTTACGTCGCGCGTCGCGAGAATGCGCGTGCCATAGAACTGCGTGGCGTCGTTCCAGAGACCCGTGTCGAGCATCGCAATCGTGACGCCCTTGCCCGTGATGCCGGCGCGCTGGAGCGAGTCCGCGCCGATGAGCGCTGGATAGTTCGTTTCGTACGCGAGCGTGAGACCTGCGACGCCCATTCCGTCCTCGAGGCCGGCCGAGGCGCTCAACGACTTCACCACAGGGCTCGTCACCGCGCTCAGCAGCGGCGTGGCAAGCAAGCTGAACACCGGCGGCGTGGTGAGCTCTGTGACGGACTGTACGACGAACACGTTCGCCGCAGTCGAATTGAGGTTGTTGACCGTCGTCTTCAGCAGGCTGAACAGCGAGCTCGTGCGAAGCGGTCGGTCCGCGTACACACGCACGCCCGGTATGGTGCGCAGACGCTCGACCTGCGACGACGTGAGGTTTACAGCGACAGCCCGAATCACATCGAGTTTCTGTGATGGCTCTACACCCACGCCGCGCACCGCGCGGACCGCGGCATCGATATTCGATCCCTGAACGATGAAGGCGGAGGTGCTCGCAATCGTCTGCGCGGTGGGAACCGAGGGCACGAACTGCGTGCCGGGCGTTGCAGCCGAGGCCGCGCCGGTGACGATCAGGGTCACCAACATCGAAAGGGTCGGGAGGGCTCGCATGGTCATCTCTATCAGTCCGGAGTCAGGGTGCTCCGTTCGGGGCGCATTCCACTACAGCGCACGCCGGACCGGGCTTGCGCACCGCCCCATGCGCGGGATCAACTTGTGACGCGCTTCGAATAATGCGGGGGTCAAATCGACCGCGCTGCAGACGTCGGCGGCCCGACGCGCACCCCCGAGCGGCTCGAAAAAGGCACGGCGCCCGCGAGAAGACTTCAGGCGGGAAGCGCCGCCGTTATGTTCGGTGAGACGGGCGCGGCGTAGAGGTCGCCGATCCCATAGCGGAAGCCGATTTCGAGAAGGGCATCGCGCTGGGCGGCACTATCCACGCCGGTGGCGATGGGCGCGAAGCCGAGGGCGTTCGCCACGCTGAGGCCCGCACGGCACACGAGCCGCGCTACGTCATCCGAGCGGATGGCCGTGGTCCAGGCCCGATCGAGCTGCAGACCCCACAACGGCGCGCGCGCGAGCGAAGCGAGGGAGCCCATGTCGCGCCCCACTTCGTCCACGACGAGTTGCACGCCCTTCTTGCGCAAGGGGCGAACCGTGGTCGGGTCGCATGCGATGAAGGCGTTCTCGGAGATGCGTAGCTCGAGCCGGTCAGCCGGCACGCGACCCTCCCGGAGCACTGCGTCCAGATCGGCAGCGAAGTCTTCGTGGAAGACGTGATCGCGCAGCGCGCCGAACGAAACGCGCACGTCGGGCTCCCAGTGCGGGCTGAGCCTCGCAAACTCATTGCAGAAGGATTCGAGCACAGAGCGCGACAGTGCAACGGCGAGACCCGTGCTTTCCGCCATACGCAGGAACTCCGCCGGTCGGATCTCGCCGCGCAGCCTGTGCTGCCAACGCATGTATCCAACCCAGGCCACTACGCGCCCGGTGCGCAGATCGTGCCGGCTGACGAAGCGAACGCCGATTTCCCGATTGCTGATCGCGTCCCGCAGCTCACGCGCCACGTCGAGGCGAGCCAACGATCGCAGCTGCACCGTATCGCTGTAGAAACGAACCTCGGCGGACGCGAGGCGCCGAGCTTCGGAAGCTGCCGCACGCGCGTGATCGACGAGAAGGCGCGGCGATGAGGCGTCGATGCCGAGTATGGCAACGCCTGAATAAATGGTGAGTCGGAATTCCGCGTCCGCGATGCTCACCGGCTCGCGAAGGCGCTCACAAATCTGCGAAACGCAGCGCTCGACGGCCGCCCGATCGTCGCTCTGGATCATGAGCGCGAGCGCGTCTTCGCTGATCTGCCCCAGATGCCACGCCGGCCCGGCATCGAGCCCCAGTCCTTCGAACGCTGAAAGACGCAGGATCGCGGCGTTCAGCACCTGCTCGGAAATGCGCGTCGCGATGATCTGGGCGATGTCGGTGATGCCTTCGATGTGGAGCACGGCCACCGCAAGCGATCTCTCCTGAAGCGAGGCGAGTGTCACCGCCTCCTTCAGTCTGCGCATGAATCCGCGGCGATCCAGCTGCGGGCGTGGGCGTTCGCCGGTGTGTTCGGCGGCATCCTCGGAAGCGTCCACCAGCACGCGCCGAATCACGACTACGGAGCGATCCGGGCCCTGTGCCGTGGCACGCACCTCATAATGCCGGCCCGCCTCGTGGAAGCGGGCTTCGATCGTCGATCTCTGGGAAATGCTGCGGCGGACGAGCTGGGTGAGGAGCGTTCGAGTGGGTTCGGACCAGCCTGGCTCCAGGCTCTCACTCGCGGGCCGCAGTTCCGGCAGCCCCTGACCGCCGCCGCTTGCGACGATGCGGCCGTCCCGTCGCATGAGCATCACGAGATCGGGAACGAGGCCAATGAGGGCGTCCGCGGACATGGACGCCGGATCGTACTCAATTCGAAACGGCGAATCCTAGACGCAGGTCCGGCCCCGATAGCGCGGCAAGCGCCGCGGAGCAGGATTGGCTCACCTTCAGAGTGAGGAGGTGGTCCGCGCGCGTACGGCCGAGATTGACCGCCGCGATCGGCTTGCCCGCATCGGCCGCCGCCTGCGCAAAACGATAGCCCGAATAAACCATCAGCGACGAGCCGACCACGAGCATCGCGTCGGCATCCTGAACGCCGCGAAAGGCGCGCTCGACGCGGTCCCGCGGCACGCTCTCGCCGAAGAACACCACGTCCGGCTTCAGGACTCCCGCGCAGTGCTCGCAAGCCGGAACGGTGAAGGCAGAGAAGTCGCGGCCTTCGAGATCCGCGTCTCCATCGGGCGCTTCGCGGGCCTTCAGTTCCGCCCAGCCCGGGTTCGAAGCCAGCAATCGCTGCTGGAACTGCTCACGCGGGAAACGTTGTTCGCAGGTCATGCATCGCACGGCGTCGAGCCGGCCATGCAGATCGACCACGTTGGAGCTGCCCGCGGCTTCGTGAAGACAATCCACGTTCTGTGTGACGAGCAATTCCACCCGCCCTTCCCGTTCGAGCTGCGCCAGGGCGAGGTGCGCGCCGTTCGGCTTCGCCCGCCGAAAGAATCGCCAGCCGATGAGACTGCGTGCCCAGTACCGTTTACGCGTAGCCCCATCCGTCATGAACGACTCGAACATCACGGGGCGCGCTCTCTTCCACTCGCCTTCGTGATCCCGATAGTCCGGAATGCCCGAGTCCGTGCTGCAACCCGCGCCTGTCAGCACGAAGAGCCGGCGATGCCGTTCGATGAAATCCCGGAGCGCGCCCGTCACAGGTTGATCTTCTCCAGCCACGCAGAGCCCGGCGCACCGTGCGAGAGACGCAGCACGAACCCGAAGCGATCCACATCCGTGCACAGATCGAAATCGCCTTCGGGTGCCCACGTGGCCGCCGGATCGAAGAATTTCTTCGCGGCCGGCGCATCCCGCAGCCGGTCGCGCACTGTACTGGTGTCGAACCCTTCGCCGCTCAGGCGTCCGTGCAACAGCTCGGCGCACAGATCGTCTTCGACGCTGCGTTCCTTCGCTTCCTTGCCCATGCGCACGAGACTCACACGCTCAGGTTTCAATGCCTCGATATAAGCACAGATGGCAGCCGCATTGACGAGACTGCCGGTCAGCACGACGTCCGCTTGAGAGGCGTTGGTCAGCCCCTGTGTCCCGGCACTGGTCGTGTGCACGATGGTGCGCCCGCGAACGTCGGCTTCGGATATTTCCGTCGGCGAGTTGTTGAAATCGAAACCGTCCACCTTCTTGCCGCCGCGCTCGCCGATGGTGAGGTACTCGGGGTGGTCCCGCCTGAGCGAGAGAGCGGCTTCGATCTGCGCCACCGGGATCACGCGCTTTGCGCCCCGCGCATAGGCGTAGCAGGCCACGGAAAACGCACGAAACACGTCGATGACCACGGCGACGCCCCGAGCCTTGCGGGCGCCTTCGACGAAATCCATCACTTCAATTTGCATGCCGACTACCTTTGCGCGCGGACGGTGTTTTACTGCCTGCATTCTGCGGCATGGGCGGCAGGAACTTCTCGCCTTCATCGATCAGGAACTGCCGGAGTGCCTGCGCCGCCGGCAGCAAGCGCCGCCGCGCGAGCCTGACGATGAACCATTGACGCACCACCGGGAGCCCGACGATCTGGAGCATGGCCAGGCGCCGATCTGCCAGCTCCGCCGCTACGGTGTGCGCGGACAGGAACGCGATCCCCAGGCCCGCCATGACGGCCTGCTTGATGGTCTCGTTACTCGCCATCTCCATGCCGATGCGCGGCGCGACGCCGGATTCGGCAAAGAAGCGCTCCATGAGGTTGCGCGTGCCCGAGCCCGATTCGCGCACCAGGAAAGTCTCGTCCGCGAGCACCGAGGCCGCGAGTCGCCGCTTGCGCGCCAGCGGATGGTTCGGGCGCGCGACGATCACGTGCGGGTGCGGGCCGATGGGCGCGCGATCCACCTCGAGGTGCTCGGGGGGCCGGCCAGTCAGGGCCAGATCGAGCGTGTTGGCTTCGAGCGCGCCGACGATCATCGAGCGGTTGCCGACCTCCAGCCTGATCTCGACCGACGGAAACGCGCGCGCGAAGGCGCTCAGCGCGTGCGGCGCGAAGTACTTGGCGGTGCTGACGACGCCGATGGAAACCCGCCCACCCTTCAGGCCGCGCAAACCGGAAAGCGCCTCCGCGCAATCGGATATCGCGAGCTCGACACGTTGCGCGGCATTCGCCACTTCCTGCCCCGCCTGCGTCGCTTCGAGTCGTGTGCCGGAGCGCTCGAGCAGCGGCAAGCCCGCGGCGTCTTCGAGCTGGCGCATCTGCAGCGTGACGGCGGGAGGCGTGAGATGCAGCGCTTGCGCCGCGCCCGCGAAGCTGCCGCAGCGGAGCACTTCGACGAACGTCCTGAGCTGTCGCACGGTCACGTGTCGCATGCGTTCTCCTTAACATTTTTTTAACGGCATGCAAAGCAACTTTAAATTTACTGAATGCGGAAGTTCAGCGAGGCTCGGTCGCACTCCCCACATCCGCAGGCGGTGATCCCAAGTGAACGACGTCGCCAAGAAAACTTCCCCGGGCCCCGGTCGCTCCCGCTATACGCCGGGCGTTATTCCCTACGCCAAGATGGGTTACTGGAATCCCGACTACGTCCCGAATGACACGGACGTGCTCGCAGTATTCCGTATCACGCCGCAAGACGGCGTGGATCCCATAGAAGCCGCGGCCGCCGTCGCAGGCGAATCCTCGACGGCGACGTGGACGGTGGTGTGGACTGACAGACTCACCGCCTGCGACGCCTACCGCGGCAAGGCGTATCGCGTCGACCGGGTGCCCGGCTCCCAGGATCAGTACTTCGCCTGGGTTGCATACGATCTGGCGCTCTTCGAGCCGGGCTCCATCGCCAATCTCACGGCGTCAATCATTGGCAACGTGTTCGGCTTCAAGCCGGTGAAGGCGCTGCGCCTCGAGGACATGCGCTTCCCCGTGGCCTATGTGAAGACCTTCCAGGGACCGGCCACCGGCATCGTCGTGGAGCGCGAACGGCTCGACAAGTTCGGCCGCCCGCTGCTCGGCGCGACCGTGAAACCCAAGCTCGGTCTTTCCGGCAAGAACTACGGCCGCGTGGTGTTCGAAGCCTTGCGCGGCGGCCTCGATTTCGTGAAGGACGACGAGAACATCAACTCGCAGCCCTTCATGCACTGGCGCGATCGCTTCCTCTACACGATGGAAGCGGTGAACAGCGCGAGCGCGCACACGGGCGAAGTGAAGGGTCACTACCTCAACGTGACCGCCGCGACGATGGAAGACATGTACGAGCGCGCCAACTTCGCGCACGAGCTCGGAAGCGTGATCGTCATGATCGATCTCGTCATCGGCTACACGGCCATCCAGTCGATGGCGAAGTGGGCCCGCGCGCACGACATGATCCTGCACCTGCATCGCGCCGGGCACTCGACCTACACGCGGCAGAAGTCGCATGGCATCTCCATGCGCGTCATCGGCAAATGGATGCGTCTGGCCGGTGTCGACCACATTCATGCGGGAACGGTAGTGGGCAAGCTGGAGGGCGACCCGGCGGTGATCGCTGGGATCTACGATTCACTGCGCGAGGCCGGCAATCCCGCCGACCTGACGCGCGGCCTTTTCTTCGAGCAGGACTGGGCAGAGCTTCGCAAAGTCATGCCCGTGGCCAGTGGTGGGATCCATGCCGGGCAAATGCATCAGCTGGTCACCTATCTCGGGGAAGACGTCGTGCTGCAGTTCGGGGGCGGCACCATCGGCCATCCGATGGGAATCCAGGCTGGCGCCGTGGCAAACCGGGTCGCCCTCGAAGCGATGATCCTCGCTCGCAACGAGGGTCGGGACATCTGGAACGAAGGGCCGGAAATCCTCGCGACCGCCGCCCGCCACTGCCAGCCGCTGCGGGCGGCGCTCGATACCTGGAAAGACGTCACGTTCAACTACACGTCGACCGATACCGTCGACTTCGTCGCCACGGCGACCGCTTCGTGAGGATGCGCCATGCGAATCACCCAAGGCACTTTCTCTTTCCTTCCGGACCTTACCGACGAGCAGATCCGCGCGCAGATCGAATACGCACTGGGCAAAGGCTGGGCGCTCGGCGTCGAGCACACGGATGACCCTCACCCGCGAAACACGTACTGGGAGATGTGGGGCATCCCCATGTTCGATCTGCGCGATGCCGCGGGCGTGATGCAGGAAGTGCAGGCCTGCCGCCAGGCGAATCCCGATCGGTACATCCGCCTCAACGCCTTCGATTCGAGCCGTGGCTTCGAGACCATGCGGCTGTCCTTCATCGTTCAGCGGCCCGCGGAGGAAGCGCGCTACCGCCTGGTGCGCACCGAGTCCGCCGGACGAAACATCCGCTACACCCTGGAGCGCGCATGATCGACCTGCGCGCGTTACAGGCCGAGCTCGACATCGGCCCGCTCATCCAGCAGCTCGACTCCGATCTCGTCGGGCTCGCACCGGTGAAACGGCGCATACGCGAGATCGCGTCGTTCCTGCTCGTTGCGCGTGCGCGCGAGCGCGCCGGCTTCAACTCCTCGCCGCCCACGCTTCACATGGCGTTCACCGGCAATCCCGGCACGGGCAAGACGACCGTGGCGCTGCGGATGGCGGGCATCCTCCACCGCCTGGGTTATGTGCGCAAAGGCCACCTCGTCGCGGTGACGCGCGACGATCTCGTCGGCCAGTACATCGGTCACACCGCGCCGAAAACGAAGGACGTGCTGAAGCGCGCCATGGGCGGCGTGCTGTTCATCGACGAGGCGTATTACCTCTACCGCCCGGAGAACGAGAAGGACTACGGCCAGGAGGCCATCGAGATCCTGCTGCAGGTGATGGAGAACCAGCGCGACGATCTCACCGTGATCCTCGCGGGCTACACCGAGCGGATGCACACGTTCTTCCAGTCGAACCCCGGGTTCCGCTCGCGCATCGCGCATCACGTCGAGTTCCCGGACTACAGCGACGAGGAACTGCTGCTGATCGCGCACAAGATGGCCTCGGAGTCGGAATACAAGCTGACGGACGGTGCCCGCGAAGCGCTCAAGGAATACATCGCGCGCCGGCGCCAGCAACCCAACTTCGCGAACGCGCGCTCCTTGCGGAACGCGTTCGATCGCGCACGGCTGCGCCAGGCTCTTCGTCTGGTGCAGTGGGAAGGCGCGGTCGGCGTGAACGACCTGGTCACCCTTGAAGAAAGCGACATTCGCGCGAGCCGCGTCTTTACCGACAGCGTGCCGGTTTAGTCACACGTTGCAGTAGTCCAATCAACCTGGAGGCGGTGGCGATGAACGACGGCGTCTCACTCGAACAGCATCTCGTGCAGTGGGCCGGGAATGATCCCCGACGCGCCGACGTCGGTGTGACGTTGAGTGCCATCGCAGGCGCATGTGCCCGGATCTCCGACATCATCGCGATCGGCGGGAACATCCTCGCGACGCCCCGGGCCGAGCACGGGCCGGGCGACGTGCAGAAGGAACTGGATGTCATGGCCAATGCCATCCTCTTCACGGCCCTGCGTGACGCGCCGGTCGCGGCGCTCGCGTCCGAGGAGATGGATTCGGCGGTGCCGCTGAACGCCGCCGGTACCCTGCTCGTCGCGATCGACCCGCTCGACGGTTCCTCGAACATCGACACCAATGCGTCGATCGGCACAATTTTCTCGATTCTTCCCGCACCGGGCGGTGGCGCAGCATCCGATGCGAGAGCGTTCTTCCAACCGGGGGAGAACCAGCTGGCCGCCGGTTACATCCTCTACGGCCCGCAAACCGCCCTCGCGCTCACGACCGGCGCCGGCACGCACATCTTCACGCTCAACCGGCACACCCGTGAATTTTGCCTGAGCGCAGAAGGCGTGCGCGTGCCGCCCCGAACCCGCGAGTTCGCCATAAACGCCTCGAACCATCGGCACTGGGACGAGCCCATTCGAATCTATGTCGACGATTGCCTGAAGGGCTGCGATGGTCCCCGGGGTGAGGACTTCAACATGCGCTGGATCGCCTCGATGGTGGCCGAGGCGCATCGGGTGCTCGCTCGCGGCGGCATCTACATGTACCCGGCTGACCTTCGGGCCGGCTACGAGCACGGCCGGCTGCGCCTCATCTACGAAGCGAATCCCGTTGCATGGCTCATGGAGCAAGCCGGCGGAGCGGCTTCGACTGGCACGGCGCGAATCCTGGAGGTGCTGCCGCAAGCGCTGCATCAGCGCGTGCCGCTGATCTTCGGTTCCCGCGAGGAAGTCGCCCGGCTCGACCGTTACCACCGCGACCCCTATCCCCTCGGCGAACGCTCGCCGCTCTTCGGCCGGCGCGGCCTGTTCCGGAGCTGATGCCATGTCGACCCTTCATCCGATCATTTCAGTCACCGGCTCTTCGGGTGCGGGCACCACCTCCGTGCGGCGCACGTTCGAGCTCATTTTCCGGCGCGAGAAAATCACGGCCGCCTTCATCGAAGGGGATGCGTTCCATCGCTACGATCGCGAGCAGATGCGACGCGTGATGGCCGACGAGGCCCAGCAGGGCAACCGGCACTTCAGCCATTTCGGCCCGCGCGCCAACCTGCTCGCGGAGCTCGAGGAATCCTTCAGCCAGTACGGCCGCACCGGAACCTGCCGCACGCGCCACTACATCCACGACGCGCAGGAGGCCCGGCTGTACGACGCGCTCCCGGGCACCTTTACGGACTGGGAGACGATCGGCGCGGGGACGGACCTGCTCTTCTACGAAGGCCTGCACGGCTGCGCCGTCACGGATGAGGTGAACGTCGCGAAGCACGCCGACCTGCGGCTGGGCGTGGTGCCAGTGGTGAATCTCGAGTGGATCCAGAAGATCCATCGCGACCGCGACACCCGCGGCTATTCCACCGAAGCCGTCGTCGACACGATCCTGCGCCGGATGCCGGATTACGCGAACTTCATCTGCCCGCAGTTCAGCCAGACGCACATCAATTTCCAGCGCGTGCCGACGGTGGATACCTCGAACCCCTTCATTTCGCGGTGGATCCCGACGGCGGAAGAGTCGCTGGTGGTGGTGCGGTTCGCGAACCCGCGCGGCATCGACTTTCCCTATCTGCTATCGATGATCTGCGGAAGTCAGATGTCGCGCGCGAACAGCCTCGTGGTGCCGGGTGGCAAGCTGGACCTGGCGATGCAGCTCATCCTGACGCCGCTGATCCTCCAGTTGCTGGAGAAGAAGCGTCGCGCCGCCTGAGCGGGCCCGTCGAATCCCGGCATACCAGGCGATGCGCGAACTGCTGGGAACGCGCGGGCTTCGCTTTCAACATCTGCAACAGCATGTCGGTGGCGGCATACGCGAGCTCATAGGCCGGCTGGAACACGGTGGTGAGCCGCGGCCAAACGAGCCGTGCGATCTGCGCGTCATCGAACCCCGCAACCGATAGCTGCTCGGGCACCTTCACGCCGCGCTGATGCGCGGCCATCAACACGCCGGCTGCCATATCGTCGTTGCTCGCGAAGATGGCAGTGGGCGGCTCAGCCATCGACAGGAGCTCCGCGCCACTCGCGAGGCCCGACTCGAACACGAAGTAACCCTGCTTCACGTATTCCTCGCGGTACTCGATGCCATGCCGTTTGAGCGCGGCCTTGTAGCCTTCGAGCCGACGACCACTGGCGAAGTGTTCGGGGTTCCCCACGATGAACCCGATGCGTCGATGGCCGATGCCGATCAGGTATTCGGTCATCTCCTGCGCGGCGGCAAAGTCATCCACATCGACGAGCGGCGAATCGTGCTTCATGCGGTTGGGCGCGATGCGCACGAATGGCAGCTTGCGCGCATCGAGGGCGGTGATGAGTTCTTTCGAGGAGCTGAGCGGCGGAGTGAGCACGAGCCCGTCCACGTGCGTCTGGTCCACGAGGCGACCGATGTCGGTAGCGAGATCCGCGCCGCGCCCGCTGTAGTGATGCATGATGAGCTGGAAGCGCTCTTCCCGGCAGCGGGCCATCGCCCCGTTCTGCACATCCATGATGTAGTTGGGGCTTGGGTTCTCGTACACGAGCCCGATGAGGCACGAGCGCCGGCCGGCAAGCCCACGCGCGGAAATGCTCGGGAAATAGTTGAGCGCCTTCACGGCTGCCATCACGCGCTCGCGGGTCGCCGGGCGCACCCGCGGCTCGTTGTTCAGCACGCGTGAGACGGTCTTGATCGCGACACCCGCGGCCTTCGCGACGTCAGTAATGGTCTTGCGACTCAAGTAGGGGGCCATTTCAGTCGACAGGGAACACCGGCACCGGCATGCTGATCTCGCATGAGTGTGCCGCCCGAAGTACATAGAGTAGACGCTCAGGGAGAGCGCGGCATAGCCGGGGTCCCCATTGGGTGGGGTTTCGTTTCGATCTATGCCGGCGCGTACGCGGGCACATGGCTCGCCGTCCTCACGCCGATCATGGTCACGCTCGCTCTGCGCGCCGGGCAGCTCGAGCCCACCGGCTCCGAATACGGGCTGTCGCTCGTTCTCGGCGTGGGCGCCCTGTTCGCGCTCGTGAGTAACCCGCTCGTCGGCTGGCTGAGCGATCGCACCACGTCCTCGTGGGGCATGCGGCGGCCCTGGCTGGTGGGTGGAGCACTGGGCGGCGTGGCCTCGCTCTGGCTCGTCGCGGTTGCGCCCTCTATCACCTGGCTGCTGGTGGGCTGGTGTCTGGCCCAACTCGCTTTCAACGCTGTGCTCGCGCCCCTTGCCGCGCTGTTGGCGGATCACGTCCCGGCGGAGCGGCGCGGTACGGTGGCCGGCATCATCAGCATCACGACGCCGCTCGGCCAGGTCGGGGGCACGTATGTCACCAAGGCACTGGCAGGAGACATGGGTGCGATGCTCATCGTCCCAGGCGTCATATGCCTGGTGCTCGTGCTGTTGCTCGCCGCCCTGCTGCCGGACCGGCGACTCGCGCGCGGACACACGCGAGCCATGGGCTGGAGGGCATTCCTGCACACCTTCTGGCTGGATCCTCGCCGTGCGCCCGACTTCGCCTGGGTTTGCACGGGGCGGTTCTTCCTCATTCTCTGCATGTCATTTCTGACGGCCTATCAGCCTTACTTCCTCATGAGCCGGCTCGGTGTGTCGGCAGCGGCCGTTCCGGAAGTGGTGTTCCGATCGACACTCGTGCAGGCAGTCGGCGTCGTGCTGGCCGGGCTCATGGCCGGACGGCTCTCGGACCTGAGCCGACGTCGCAAGCCGTTCGTCGTGATAGCGGCGGGTGCGTGCGCGCTCGGCTCCTGGCTCATCGCCAGCGCGGCAAGCTACGACGCCTTCCTCGTGGGAATGACTCTGTTCGGGATCGGATTAGGCGGATATCTGAGCGTCGACTTCGCGCTCGTCACGGACGTGCTGCCGAACCGGGAGGACGACGCGGCCAAGGATCTCGGCCTCTTCAACGTGGCGAGTGCGCTGCCCCAGTCGCTCGCGCCAGCAATCGCTTCGGGAATTCTGCTTTCAACGGGCAGCTACGCCGCCGTGTTTGTGGTGGCGGGCCTCTCCGGCCTGGTCGCCGGGCTCGCCATCATGCCCGTGCGCCGGGCGCGCTGAGCACGTCTTTCCGGCTCAGCGCGCCCGCCTGCCCTCGCGCCACCCGACGGCCCGCGTCGGAGCGATGGCGGGGCACTTACTCATTGCCGCGCGGATCAGCCGCGGTCAGGGTACATCGCCTTCGCGTTCGCCTTGTCGGACTCGAACTTCGCATCCGCCTGCTCCTTGCAGGCTTCCTGCGCTTCTCCCGACTGGTTTTCGCAGCCCTGGATCGCGACTTCGTGCTCGCCCTTGGCCTTCGCGACCGCCACGTCATACGCGCTGCCGGCCTTCTCGCGGGACGCATCGCGCGAAGCGTCGGCGAGCCGCCGGTTCGCATCCGCGTTGGTGTCGGCCTGGTCGGCGCGTTCCTCGGCCACGTTCGCATTCGCATCCTTCTGTGCCTCGGCGACGTCGTGTGCCACCTGGGACGGCGGTTCCGCCTTGTTGCATCCGGCGAGACCGATCAGCGTGGCGGCGGCGAAAATGCTGAGGAGTTTCGTGTTCATGCAGTACACCTTTCAGGTCACTAAGCCTGGCCGGTATCAGCAACGGCTGTACCCCGGACCGTGCCGGACGCGATCGATCAGGGTTTGTCCTACATCAAGCGGCGAATGACTCGACCTCGACTTAACCCCGTTCGGGCAGCGCTTCCGTTCCCGCTCTGCAGGCACCACAACGGAAGGGTCGATGCGCCATGAACCCCTCGATTCAAACTGCTCAAGTGCTCCCGGCCCGCGCGGTTCTGTTTCTCGGCATCGTCGCGGCTCACGGACTGCTCGCTTACGCATTCGCCAGCGGGCTCATCACGACAGTGACTCGCGTGCTGCTGCCGGACGATATCCAGATCTTCGGAGTGCCGGAGCCGAAGCCCGACGAAGAGGCCGGACCACCCACCCCGAAGCCGACGCTGTTCCAGGCGGAGGAAGCGCCCCTTCCAGAAATTCCGGACATCAACCTGGCTTCGGACGCGACGCGCATCGCGTTGCCGGCTGAGTCCCTGGTGACCCGGGGCCCGGTGGGCGCGCCGGAGCCGACCGCGCCGCCGCCGATCCGCATCGTCGGGCGCAACGTCATGCCGAACACAGCCGACTATTACCCGGCCAACGAAATCAGGCTGGGCAAGCAAGGCACCGCGGAGGTGCGCAGCTGCGTGGACGAGAATGGAAAGCTCGCTGGCACGCCGACCCTGGAAGCAACTTCAGGACGGGAGCCTCTCGACAAGGCGGCCATCCGGCTCGCGCGCGACGGCAAGTACGCGCGCGCGATGCGGGGCGACACGCCGGTGCCGAACTGCTATCGATTCAGGGTGACGTTCACGCTTGGCGGAGCAGGTTGATGCCTTGACGGGCAACCGCGGCTGCGGCTCACGGTGTGGTGGGCCGCGGCTGCGGGTTCAGGATGTAGCGTCTGGATTCGCGCCCGCTCATTCCCGCCCGCTCAAGACGCCTTCAAGCGCCGGGTGGTTCGGCGCGGCTTCCCAGCCCGCTGGGTGGGTTTCGTCCGGTTCCGCCCGGCCGTCGGCCTGACCGAGTGAGCCGCCCTCGACCGTCCGGCCGCCTTGGGTCCTTGAGCCACCTTGGGCAGTTCAACCGCTTGGGGCAGCTGTGCGGCCCTCGCCTTCTGAACCGACTTCACCTTCTGAACGACCTTCGCCTTCGGAGCCGCCCGGCGGTTGAAGGCTTCTTCAGCGGCCGCCGCGCCTCGCCCAGTCCGCCCGTGCTTCGCGCCCGTCGCGACCCCATCGCTCGTGGCAGTCGCCACCAGCGATTTAACCTCTGCGTCCTCGCGCGCCGCGCCGCCTCGCCGCGCCTTCTTCCACGCCCGCCGCGCCACGGCTGCGAGCTTGCGGGCGCGCCGGGCCTCCCGCCGCGCTTCCTTGAAGCGCTTGCGCGCGCGCTTCAACTGATCTTTGGCGAGTCGCATCTGCTGCCGGGCGACGTCCGCCCGGAGTTTGGCCGTGACGAAGGACTCGGCGGGGGCTTCTTCTCCTTGTTCGCTCACGTGGGCGCCCTCTGTAGCGTGTGAAAAAAGTCTCCCAGAGTTTCTGGACGATGTCACCGCGCTTCGGTTCCCCGGCGTGTGCCCGACCCGTACGTCGTTATCCACAGAACCTGTGCATAACTCTGTGTACAAACACCGACGCCGTGTCACGAGATCGCAAGAAACACGGGCGATTGCGGTCGGGAAGGTTGGATTGAGCATTTTTTGACCAGCTCACATCCGCGCCGCCTCACCATTGCGGTTCCATCGCCCGGTGTGTTAAAAAACGCCCCTCATGCTCGTTTTCTCCCGCTACTACCGCTTTTACTTTTATTTCTGGCCGAAAGGCACAGGCGGTTAGCGGGCGCGCGACGAGCGAGAGATCACTCAACGAACAGATTCCCCTAAAAACCGCCAGCCCTCTGGCGGTTTTTGTTTTCCGCCGGCGGGTGGGCCTGAACGGAGCCGCCCATGAGCCTTCGAACCGACGACCTGCGCATACGCGACATCAGGGAGCTCATCACCCCTGAAGACCTGACGCGCGAATTTCCGTGCGGCGAGCACGCCGCGGAGGTCGTGGGCGATTCACGCCACGCCATCCATCGCATTCTTCACGGTGAGGACGACCGCCTGGTCGTCGTCATCGGCCCCTGTTCCATCCATGACATTGGGGCCGCCCGCGAATATGCCGCACTGCTCAAGGAGCAGCGGGATCGCCACGCGGGCACACTCGAGATCGTGATGCGCGTGTACTTCGAGAAGCCGCGCACCACGGTGGGCTGGAAAGGCCTCATCAACGACCCCGGTCTCGACGGCAGCTTCCGTATCAACGATGGGTTGCGGCTCGCGCGCGGCCTGCTCCTCGGCATCAACGAGATGGGATTGCCGGCAGGCTGCGAGTTCCTGGACATGATCACACCGCAGTACATCGCGGATCTCGTCGCCTGGGGCGCCATCGGCGCGCGCACCACGGAAAGCCAGGTGCACCGCGAGCTCGCCTCAGGCCTCTCCTGCCCGGTCGGTTTCAAGAACGGGACGGACGGCAATGTGAAGATCGCGGTGGATGCGGTGCAGGCCGCCTCCCAGGCCCATCATTTCCTGGCAGTCACCAAGCAGGGCCGCAGTGCTATCGCGACCACGGCCGGCAACGGTGACTGCCACGTCATTCTTCGCGGTGGCAAGACGCCCAACTACGACGCCGCGAGCATCGACGCAGCGAACAAGGTGATGTTGGCGGGTGGTGTGCGCACCTGCGTGATGATCGACGCCAGCCACGGGAACAGCAGCAAGAAGTACGAGAACCAGCCGATCGTGATCGAGTCCATCGCGCAGCAGATCGAGGCGGGCGATCGCCGCATCGGCGGCGTCATGGTGGAAAGTCATCTCGTCGCCGGTCGGCAGGATAAGGCAACGGGCAAGCCGCTGCGCTACGGCCAAAGCATCACGGACGCGTGCATCGACTGGCCCACGTCTGTAGCGGTGCTCGAAAGACTGGCGAAGGCGATTGAGCAGCGACGCTCGACGCTCGACGCGCGTCAGGATGAACCGGAGACTTTGGCCACTCGCGCGTGAGAGGCGCGCGCGAGGCTCAGCCGGGCTTGTTGGTCGCCTTGACGAAGCCGACGACCAGCAATGCCAGGCCGAGCAGCAGGAGCAGATGAATCGCGCCGAAGGTGATCTTCACCGCGAGCCATAGCACGAGCCACACGATGATGATGGCGATGCCCAGCCACTTGAGAATGCTCATTACCGCTCCCGACCTACACGCCGGGAGTCACGGAGCAATCGCCGTTCCCGTCAGGCGGCGCGCGCGAAGCTCCTTTCGAGACACTCGCGCAGCTCGTCGCGATCGAAAGGCTTCGTGATGTAGTGGTCCATCCCGGCCGCGAAGCATTCCTCGTCGGCGCCTTTGATCGCGTGCGCGGTCAAAGCAATGATGGGGATGCGCGCCCCACCGGTTTCGCGCCGCCGGATTTCACGGGTGGCGGCGTAGCCATCCATCTCCGGCATCTGACAATCCATGAGAATGGCGTCGTATCCGCCGCGCGCCCAGGCCGCGACGGCTTCGCGCCCGTCGCTCACGACATCGACGACGTAACCCATCTTCTCGAGCATGCGAGCGGCGAGACGCTGGTTGACGACATTGTCTTCGGCCATCAACAGGCGCCTGTGTGGTACCGGTGATGGGCAGCGAGCCCCCCTCCGCTCATCTGCAATTTCCAGTTCCGTTGCGGCAGACCGGCCGAAGCGCACCGTGAACCAGAAGCGCGAGCCCACCCCAGCCTCACTTTCGACACCGCACGTGCCGTGCATCAGCTCAACGAGCCGGCGCACGATCGAGAGGCCGAGCCCGGTGCCGCCGAAGCGTCGCGTCATCGAGGCATCCACCTGGCTGAAAGGCTTGAACAGCGCCTCGAGACGATCCTTCGGAATGCCGATGCCGGAGTCACGCACCTCGAAACGCACGAGCACGTCGTGCGCGGAAATCTCCAGCACGCCGATCGAGATGCGCACCGAGCCGTGGCTCGTGAATTTGACCGCGTTGCCACCGAGGTTGAGCAGAATCTGCCGCAACCGGTTCGGATCACCGCGCACACAGGCCGGCAGCTCGGGATCGCAGAACACGTCCAGCTCCAGTCCCTTCGCGTGAGCCTGGATCGCCAGCAGCCGCGCGCACTCATCGACCCCGGCGCGCACGTCCATGTCGATGGACTCCAATTCCAGCTTGCCGGCTTCGATCTTCGAGAAATCCAGGATGTCGTTGATCACGGTGAGCAACGCCCTGCCGCTCTCCCGGATGGTTTCCGCGCAATCGCGTTGTTCCGGATCCAGACGCGACTCGAGCAGCAGCTCCGACATGCCGAGCACGCCATTCATCGGCGTGCGGATCTCGTGACTCATGTTCGCGAGGAAATCGCTCTTCGCGCGATTGGCCGCTTCGGCCGCTTCACGCGCGGCGCGAATCTCCGCCTCCACTTTCACGCGCGCCGTGATGTCGCGCCCGATGCCCAGAATGCCGACCACGCAGCCCTGCTCGTCCCGCAGCGGCACTTTTGTGGTGAGAAGCGTGATCGCGTTGCCGTTCGCGTCGAGACCGGCTTCCTCGCGGTTGATCAGCGCCTCACCCGAGCGCATGACGCGACGCTCGTCCTCCGCGTACGCTTCGGCGAGATCCGGCGGGAAGAAATCGAAGTCGGTTTTGCCGAGCAGGTTCTCGGGCGTCGTGCCCATGTGACGCGCGACGGAAGCGTTGGCGAGCAGGAAGCGACAGTCCGAATCCTTCGCGTAGATGAAGTCCGGAAGATTGTCGACGAGCGTCCGGAGCATCAGTCGCTCGTGGTATGCGGAGTCGGTCACCGGCGCGCCGGCAGAGGGCCCCGCCATGGCAGGCCGAGCCACCAGGCGCGCGAAGGCGCCCGCGGCTTTCGTCATCCATGAGGGAGCGCGACTGGCGTTCATGAGGCCGCCGATTGGAAAGCATTTGGCGCACCGCCGCGCGGACCGGCTTCACACCGAAAAAGAGGCCGCGCCGACCGGCTCGCATTCAGGGACGAGCGTCCGGACGGATTTCACGATTTCGTAGGCGGCGTCGCCGCCAGGCGTCACGCGCGCGCGGGTTCGTCCAGCGTTTCTTCGGGTGCACCCAGGCCAAAACGCTCGAGCACTTCTTCGAGACGTTCCGGCTCGAGCGGCTTCGTGAGGAGACCATCCATCCCGGATTGCAGACAGCGCTCGAGCTGGCCGGTCATCGCATTCGCGGTGAGCGCAACGATGGGCGTGCGCATGCGTCCGCGCTCGAGATCGCGGATCTGACGAGTCGCGGTGTAGCCATCCATCACGGGCATCTGCACGTCCATCAGCACGAGGCGGAACTCGCCCGCCTTCCAGGCGTCGATGGCGTCCTGCCCGTTCTCGGCGAGCGTGACCTGACAGCCCAGCCGTTCGAGGAATCGCTGGCCGACTTTCTGATTCACCACGTTGTCTTCGACCAGCAGCACCTTGCCGGAGAAGGGCTTCGCGGCCGCGTCTCGCGTGAGCGAGTTGGTCGTGACGATCGGGTGCGTCTGCGCATGCCAGGCCTGCGCTTCGTGCTCGAACACCTTGTCGAGGCACGCCAGAAGCTCCCGCGCGCGAATCGGTTTCGTCAGGTAGCCGGCAAAGCCGAGCTGCGCGAACTTCACGAGGTCGCCCTGCCGGTCAATCGACGTGAGCAACACCACGCGCGCGTGCGACAGCGCCGGATCGGTATTGATGCGCTCGCCGAGCGCGGCGCCGTCCATGTCGGGCATCTGGAAGTCCGACAGCACGAGATCGAAGCCGCGATTGGCAGCGAGCGCGAGCCGCATCGTGACGAGCGCTTCACGGCCGCTCGAGGCGAGCGCCACGTCGTAGCCGACGTGCGCCAGACGCGTGGCGAGCACGCGGCGATTCGTTTCGTTATCGTCGACGACGAGGACGCGGCGGCCAGCCCGGGGCGCGATCGACGGCGCGACCTGCTCCGCCGGCGCGACCTTGCGCATCGGCAACGCGAACCAGAACGTCGAGCCTTCCCCGACCACCGAGCTCACGCCGACCGTTCCGTCCATGAGCTCGGCGAGCCGTCGCACGATTGACAGGCCCAGCCCCGTCCCGCCGAAACTGCGCGTCGTCGAAACATCCGCCTGCACGAACGGCTGGAACAGCATTGCCAGCGCCTTCGGCGCGATGCCGATGCCGGTGTCGCGCACTTCGAAGCGGATGATCGGCAGCTCGTCGGTTCCGCCGTGGCGGGAAACCTCGACGGCGATCTCGCCGGCCTTGGTGAACTTGATGGCATTCCCAATGAGGTTGATCAGGCATTGGCGGATGCGCTGAGGATCGCCGACGACCTGCATCGGCACATCCGGGTGCACGTTGACGATGAGCTCCAGCCCCTTGGCAGCGGCCTGGAACGCGAGCGTCGAGCCCACGTCTTCGACATTGCCCGGCAGATCCATCTCGATGGCGTCGATGTCGAGCTTGCCCGCCTCGATCTTCGAGAAGTCGAGAATGTCGTTGATCACGGTGAGGAGCGCATCGGCGCTCGAGCGGATGGTCTCTGCGTATTCGCGCTGGGAGCGATCGAGCTGTGTGTCGAGCAGCAGGCTCGTCATGCCGATGATGCCGTTCATCGGCGTGCGGATCTCGTGGCTCACGTTGGCGATGAATGCACTCTTCGAGCGGTTCGCGGCCTGTGCGGCTTCCGAGGCTTCGATGAGCGCGTCGCGCGCGGCGCGTGCTTCGGTCACGTCCTGCATGGAGCCGGACATGTAATGCACGACTCCCGAAGGCGTCAGTTCGGGCGTGCCGCGCACGCGGAACCAGCGCCACGTGCCGTCCTTCTTCTGCAGGCGCAACTCGCGGTCTACGGGCAGACCTCTCTGCATGGCATGCATGAGCGATTCGTCCGCGCCCGAAAGGTCCTCGGGGTGAATGCGTTCGCGCAGCACTTCGAGATGATCGCCGAGCTCGCCTTCCTTGAAGCCCAGCAGCGAATGCATCCGGGGCGACATCCACATGCGCCTGGCAAGCGTGTCGGCTTCCCACAAACCGTCTTGCGTGCCGCGGACGGCCCGGTCGAAGCGCGCGTGCGCCTGGCTCAGCGCGTCCTCGGCGACCTTGCGACGCTCGATGTCCTGCAACGAGCCCGCCATTCGGATGACGCGGCCTTCGGCGTCCCGTTCTGCATTTCCGCGCAGGCGGAACCACTTGTAAGTCCCGCTCTTCGTGAGAGCACGCAGCTCCACATCGTGCGGATACGATGCATCGGCGATGTGCTTCTGCATCGCTTCCATGACATGCGGCATGTCGTCGGGATGCGTGATCGCCTTGAGCTTCTCGAGCGTATCGAACTCGACTTCACCCGGCTTGTAACCCAGCAGCTCGTAGTAGTTCGCGGACGCCCAGTGCTTCGCGGCCGCGAGGTCGATTTCCCAATGACCCTCGTTGATGGTGAGCGAGGCACGTTCGAGGCGGCGCTGGGTGTCGCGGATTTCCGCGGCCTGGCGCTCGAGACGTTCGGCGGCTTCCACCTCCTCCGTGACGTCCCAGCTCACGCCGAGCGATCGCAGCGGCTTGCCCGCCGCATCGAGATATGTACGCGCGTAGGCACGGATGTGACGCACCAGACCATCGGGAAGCAGCAGCCGATACTGGAACGACGAGTCCCCCTCGCCCCGTTCCAGGGCTTCGGCCATCGCCTTGCTGCCGATGTACTGGTCTTCGGGGTGAACGTAGTTGAAGAACTCCGAGCCGAGCTCCTGCCCCAGATGGCGCACGCCCCGACCATGCGAGAGGCGGCTCTCATCCCACTTCAGCTGCAGGGTGCTCCACTCGAACTCCCAGACGTACACGCCCGCCGCCTGCATCGCGATGCTCAGGCGTTCCACCAGCGCACGATCGGCTTCGGCCTGGCGAAGAAGCGTCGACGCGCTACCGCCGTGCGCGTCGAGATCGCCGACCGCCAGCACGACATGCAGCGCCTGCCCTTTCGGGTCTCGCACCACCGACATCCTCGTCTCGACCTGACGGACCTGCCCGTCGCGATCGATCAGTCGCAGCCGATAAGTCATGAGGTGCGGCGAGCTCAGCGCCTCTGTGAAGGCCGCGCGGAACGCGGATACGTCGTTTGGATGAAGGGAGCGCGCGACAAAATCCTCCGCCGGCAGCTCGGCGGGGACGCCGTGTGCGAAGGCGCTGCGACTGTCCAGACGCAGCACGCCCGAGGCAAGGTCCCAATGCCACAGGCCCACACGGGTGACGTCCGCTGCAAGGTCGAGCGTGTCACGGTCGGGAGCGCCACGAGACGCCGCCACGGTTGGGGTCTGCAAGGTCAGGCTCCAGAAGGGAATGCGGGACTGGGCGGCACGGTACCAGCGGACGCGCCGGATTCCGTCGCACAGCATCACAACCCGAGGGTATGGATCAGGCGCGCTGGTTTTTTGTTCAGCGCGTCAAAGGGCGCCGGCGAAGATCAGGCGGGGCTTTGTGACGCAGGCAACAAACGCAGCCGCGTGATTTCGGACGGCGCCCCGAGCCGCTTGGGTGGTCCCCAATATCCCGTGCCCCGGCTGATGTAGACCCAGAGATCGTTCAAGCGATGCAGCCCGGCGGTAAAGGGCTGCTGGAGCCGGACGAAGTGATTCCACGGCCAGAACTGGCCGCCGTGCGTATGACCGGAGATTTGCAAGTCGAACCCCGCTGCCGCCGCCGCGGGCGCCGACCTCGGCTGATGCGCCAGCAGGATGCGCGCGGCCGCATTCGCCGGCGCGTCCCGGATCGCCCGATGGGGATCGCTCTTCTGTCTCGGATCGAAGTGATGTGCGCTGAAATCCGCGACGCCAGCAAGCACGACCTGCGAGCCCTCATGAGTGAGCACCACGTGCTCGTTCATCAGCACGCGCAGCCCGAGCCGCGTGAACTCCGCCGTCCACGCGCTTTCGCCTGAGTAGTACTCGTGATTGCCGGTCACGAAGAACACGCCGTGACGAGCCGTCAATCGCGCAAACGGCGCCGTGTGGCTCGCCAGGTCCCTCACCGATCCATCGACGAGATCGCCGGTCAGTGCGATCACATCCGCCTTCAGGGAGTTGGCGGTCTCCACGATGGCCTCGACATAACCCCGCTTGATAGTCGGGCCGACGTGCACGTCGGTGATCTGCGCGATGGTGAAGCCGTGCAACGCGCTCGGCAGATTCGGCAGCTTGATGTCCACGTTCACGACTCGAGCGCGGCGGCGGGCATTCAGCAACCCCACGAGCGTCGCCAGCGCGGCGAGCGCCACCACCAGCGTCGCCGTGGCAGAGAGAATGCGGCCAAGTGGCAGCGGTCCAGGCCAGAGCACGACAAACAGCAGCGCCACGTCTCGCAACAGGGTCAGGACGAACAACGAAGAGAAAAAGCCGACGAGGAACAGACAGGCGGCGGCGAGCCGATCACCCCATGCGCGCGATTCGATGTTCCGGGCGAAGATGCCGAGCGGAGCCGACACGAACGACGCGAGGAGCACGAGTGCTCCGGCGACCTGGGCACCGACGCCGACCGGAAGATCCGGCAGAAGGCGCCAGCCAACGTAAAGATGAGCGAGGCCCAGAATGCCGAGATAGAACAGGATGGAGCGTCGCACGCGGGCCACGGTTGTTTCGGACGGGCAGCTGAACTGGGGGCTATGCTGCCTGCGTTCAATGCCGCCTGCCTCTCTCAATCAAAGGTGGTAGGCAGCCCCCTCTGTCGCTCGTGACGGAACATCAGCTCGATCTGGCCCGGCGTGATGCGCTGGCTGGAGAGCGGCGGAAGCGCGTCCTCCGCGAAGAAGTCCACCGCGTCCGTTTCGATGCTCGGCTGCGCATGCCCTCCCGTGAGCTCGCACAGGAAGTAGAGCTTGTAGACGTGGTGAAACTGGGTGGGATGCGGATGTTTGCGCCGATCCAGCAGCGCGGCGAGCTTCACGGCGCGCGCCTCGAACCCGGACTCCTCGCGAATCTCTTTCACTACCGATTCGCTCGGTGACACGTTCACGTCGCACCAGCCGCCCGGCAGCGTCCAGAGCCCGTCAGAACGTTCCCTCACCATGAGGATGCGGCCGTCGCGAAAGGCGGCGCCCCGAACATCGACTTTTGGAGTGGCGTAGCCCTTGTCCAGCCCCAGCAGGGTGACCGCATCGAAGGTCGGGTCGGACGGCGCGCGCAGCATCCCTTCGACCAGCTCGCGCAGGCGCGTGTAGCGTTCGCGGTCGAACACATCGCTCGTGAAAGCGAGCCCCGTCTGCGCGAGCGCGAGCAGCTCGCGCAGTGACGCGAATGGATCGTCCGCCGGCGTGTTCAATGAGTCTCCCCTGACAGCAGCGTGCGCACTACCGATGGACGTTCCGCGGGTGCACCGAGCACCGCCACCATCTTCGGCACGTCATAGATCTCGAAACCGAATTTCCGCGCGCGCCTTGCGAGTTTCAACACGGCCTTGTCGCGGGACACGAGCGCATCGGCCCGCGCACGCCACGCAAGGTGCAGGAAGGGATCATCGTCTGAATCGCGACACCGCGGGAAACCGCGAGGCAGTTCCGCGAGTGAACCGTCGCCCGCTGCTGAACCGCCACCCTCGAAGAACGACGCCAGCGCCACATACTGTCTCAGCACCGCCGCCTGCCGTTGCGCATCGAGCTTGAGAACCGGATACCCCAACACCCGCCGCAATTCTTCCAGCGCCGGCGCGTGACTGATCACCTGAACGCTGCGAGCCCGAACCTGCTCACGAAAGGACGACAGGAACGGGTCATCGAACACGAGCCAATCGATGACCACGTTCGTGTCGAGAACCAGCCTCACAACTTTTCGGCGACGCTCTTGCGCAGCTTCTGCAGATCCGCGTTGAACACCCGGATGCCTTCGCTCAGCTTTTCCGTCGCCATGGCATCTTCGTTCAACGCCCAGCGGAACGAACGCTCATCCACCGCCGGAAGCGGCGGCGGTGTTCCGGGATTGTCCGGTGAAAGGCGGCGCTCCAGCGTGCCCATGTCTTTGCTCAGCTCTTCCAGCAGCGCGGGCGAGATCGTGAGCCGATCGCAGCCGGCGAGCGCTTCCACCTGGCCCGCCGAGCGGAACGACGCACCCATCACGATGGTCTTGATGCCGCGGGTCTTGTAAGCCGCGTAGATGCTGCGCACCGACTTCACGCCCGGATCCTCCTCCGGCTCGAACTTGCGACCTTCGTTCTTCACATACCAGTCGAGAATGCGTCCGACGAACGGCGAAACCAGGAACGCGCCCGCCTCCGCCGAGGCCATCGCCTGCACCAGTGAGAAGAGCAAGGTCATGTTGCAATCGATGCCCTCTTTCTGAAGGATGCGCGCGGCCTCGATGCCTTCCCACGTGGACGCGAGCTTGATCAGCACACGGTTGCGCGCGACGCCGAGCTCGGCGTACCCCGCGATGATCTCGCGCGCCTTCTCCACCGACGCTTCCGTGTCGAACGACAGGTTCGCATCCACCTCGGTCGAGACCCGACCCGGCACGATGCGCGTGAGCTCCGCACCCACCGCAACCGCGAGCCGATCCGCCACGCGCGTCACCGCCACCTCACGCGCAACTTTCTGGGCACGGCCCCATTGCAGCACTTCCTGCACGACATTGGAGAGGCCTGGCAGTGCCAGTGCCTTGAGCAGAAGCGTGGGATTGGTCGTGCAGTCGACTGGTTTCCACCTACGGATTGCATCGATGTCGCCCGTGTCGGCGACCACCACAGTCATTTCACGCAGTTGATCGAGCTTGGAAGCCATTGAACGAACCCTCGAACGTCAGGCGACGAAGTACCCCGTGAGCTGATAACCGAATAGCACGAAACCTGCCGTCATGATCAGCACGTTCGCGAGGTAGGCGTATCGGTTGAACGAAGGTGAGCGTCGCCAGAGCTGTAGTGCGATCAGGATCAGCGCGAGCGCGGCGAACTGCCCGAGCTCCACGCCAATATTGAACGCGATGATGTTGCCGGTGAGACCCTCATGCGAGAGGGACAGTTCCTGCAGTTTCGTCGAGAGGCCGAAGCCGTGAGCGAGGCCGAACAGCAGCACCGCCGCGCGCGGATCGATGTTGAGGCGCATGCGCTTGAACGCGCCGATGTTCTCGAGCGCCTTGTAGACCACCGACAACCCGATGATCGCATCGACGATGTAGGCGCTTGCGTGAACACCCGCGAGCACACCGATGAGCAATGTGGTGCTGTGACCGATGGCGAAGAGCGTGACGTAGAGCGCCACGTCCTTGAGACGATAAAGAAAGAAAATGACACCTGCGAGAAACAGCAGATGGTCGTATCCCGTGACCATGTGCTTCGCGCCGAGATACATCAACGGGAAGAACTGCACACCGGAAATGTTCTGCAGGTACTGGGCGTCGCCGCCCGAAACGCCATGTGCCCAGGCCCCCGTGGCGCCCGCGAAGAGCGCGAGCAGAACGAACAACCCGCGCCAAGCCCGTGTGTGGTGCATGAAAGACGCCGCCCCGTGGAAATGGCGAAAAGTATAGGCGAAGGCCCGGGGCGGCTGGTCAAAAAATGAGCGGCCGGGCCGCTATACTCGCGGCCCTGTCACGGCGGAGATCGAAAAAGCAATGTCGCAGGCCGCTTCCCCGTTCGAGATCGATCCGCCGAGTCGCAAGCGGCTGCTCGCGAGCGTCGTCGCCGCAATCATCGGGGCGGTGGTGGTGCTCGTCGCCTTTGTGCTCCCGGCGGAATACGGCATTGATCCCACCGGCATCGGCAAGGCGCTTGGACTCTCGGCCATTCATCAGCCCACGCGCACGTTGCAGGTCAAAGACGTCATCGGCGGCAACGAGAAGTATCGTGAAGTCACGTTGCCCGCCAGTCCCCGGGACCCCGTTCCACTGCCGAATCCCGCGGTTTCGCAAATCAAACCCGCCGCGCCTCGCACGGAGAACGTCAGCGTGACGCTCGAACCCGGTCAGCAGACGGAGATCAAGGCACTGCTCGATGCCGCGCAGGTCATCGTGTATTCGTGGCAGGCCGAAGGCGGAGAGGTGTACACAGATTTTCATGGACACGAGCCCAGCGCGGGGGATGCATTCGTGCGCTATGAGGAGCAGCAGTCCGGCCACGAGGGCCACGGCTCACTCGTCGCACCCTTCACCGGCGAGCACGGCTGGTACTGGCTCAACATCAGTGAGACGCCGGTGACGATCAAGCTGTCTTTCACCGGCTATCACAGCGAAGTGAAGAACTACGGCCTGATTCAATAGTTGATGCGGGTCAGCGCCGCGATCACGCCTTCATTCGCGCGCAAGGCCAGGTGACCGTGCAAAGGCTCGCGCGCGCGGTCGAGCCGCGTCGATAGCGCCACTCGGCCGCTCAGTCCCGGGGTGTCGAGCGGGAGGCGGCTCGGCGAGGCGCCGAGATTGAGCGCCACGAGAAAAGCCTCTTCCTCGGTCCGGCGCAGATAGGCGAGCAGATCGCCGCTTGCCGCGATGGGTTGATAGTCGCCCATGACGAGCGCGCGATGAACGCGCCGCAGTTCCAGCAATTCCCGGTACAGCGCGAGCATCGAGGTGCGGCTCGCCTCCTCCGCTTCGACATTCACGGTCGCGAAGTCCGGAGCGACCGGGAGCCACGGGTCGACTTCGCTGAACCCGGCATGCCGACGCGCATTCCACTGCATCGGCGTGCGGGCGGGGTCACGTCCGAAGCCGCGGCCGGGCAGGTTTTTCTCGAAGGCATCCTGCACGTGCTCGGCGGGAACGGGCACATCGACCATCCCGATCTCATCGCCGTAGTAAAGCGTGGGCGTGCCTCGCAGAGTGAGCAGCAACATCGCAGCCACGCGCGCCTGCTCACGGCCCACGCGCGTGGCAATGCGGGGATTATCGTGATTGCCGAGCATCCAGTTGGGCCAACCACCCTGGGGCAGCGCGCGCTCGTATTGATCGATGAGCGCCGCAATGGCGCGCGCGTTCCACGGGCAGCGCAGGAGCTGGACGTTGAACGGCAGATGCACGCCGTCGAGATTCGCGCCGTAGTACGCAACGAGCCGCTCGATCGGCAGATAGATCTCGCCAATCAACACGCGATCGTCGAACTCGTTCACCACGCGACGCAGGCCGGCAATCACGTCCTGCACTTCGGGGCGATCCGTCGTGTAGAGACGCAACAGGCTGTGGTACGGCGGAGCGCCGGGACGGAAGTCCGGGTTCGGCGGGTTGTCGCGCCAACGGTCGTCCTTGATCAGGTGCCAGAGCATGTCCACACGAAAACCGTCGACACCGCGTTTCAGCCAGAAGCGCAGCACGTCGTGCATGGCTTCGCGCACTCTCGGGTTGCGCCAATTGAGATCCGGCTGCTCTTTCAGGAAGGCGTGGTAGTAGTACTGGCCGGTCGCTTCATCGAGCTGCCACGCGCTGCCGCCGAAGTTGCTGAGCCAGTTGTTCGGCGGGCCGCCTCCGCGCGCGGGGTCGCGCCACAGATACCAATCGCGTTTGGGATCCTCGCGCGAAGAGCGGGACTGCAGGAACCAGGGATGCTGCTCCGAGGTGTGATTGGGCACGAAATCCATGATGAGCTTGAGACCGCGCGCCTTGACCGCGGCAACCAGCCGATCGAACTGCGCCATCGTGCCGAACGCCGGGTGAATGCCGGTGTAGTCGGTGACGTCGTAACCAAAATCGGCCCAGGGGGACGGATAGATCGAGGACAGCCAGATGGCATCGATGCCGAGAGCGGCACAGTATTCGAGGCGACGGTAGATGCCTTCGAGATCGCCCACCCCGTCGCGGTTCGTGTCCTGAAAGGACCGCGGGTAGATCTGGTAGACGACGCCTCGCTGCCACCACACCTCCTTCATGGCGGAAGCCGAACGCAGACTTCATGCCCGTGAGGCGGGCACGCGCGGCTCAGACAGCGCCGCCCGAGGTCCTGCCCGCGAGCCGGGCGACCCCAGGCGCGCTCTACCTCTGGCCCTCAGGCTGCGCTTACTTCGCTGGGGCGAATCGCTTGATCCAGATGTCGAAGGCGGCCAGGAACCCCGTGAGGATCTCGCGCGTCTCGGGGCTCTTGAGCTTGCCCGAATCGTCGAACAGCGAGGCGGCGCTATGCAGGTACACCTCGGGCCCCGGCATGGTCGGCGAGTTGAGAATGGAGAGGGTGTGGCGCACCTGCTGATGCGCTGACATGGCGCCAAGCGCACCGGGCGTGAGGCTGATCACCGCGCTGGGCCGGCCATTCCAGATGCTCTTGCCCCACGGGCGCGAACCCACGTCGAAGGCATTCTTGAGCGCGCCCGGCATGCCGCGGTTGTACTCGGGCGTGATGATCAGCACCGCGTCCGTCTGGGCGATAGCCGTACGGAATGCGGTCCAGGCCGGCGGGGGCGTGTCGGTCTCCAGGTCCTGGTTGTAGAGCGGCAGATCGCCGATGCCGATGTCGACGGTTTTCCAGGTCGAGGGCGCCAGCTCCATCGCGGCTCGCTCGAGAAAACGCGTATAGGCAGCCTGGCGAAGGCTCCCGACAATCATTCCAACAGTAATCGGCATGGACGTTTCCTCACTCCGAGACCAGGGTGCGGATCGTAAACCGGTTCCGGCAGGCACCGCATCTGTAGGATGATTCGTAACTAGCTTTGACGAGGATCCTTTGATGAGTGTGGACAAAAACGAGCACATTGTGGCCGCGAACGAGACCGGCGACGGCGGCCCCTATCCCCAGCACGGCCGCAACCGCATGGTGATGCCCCAGCCCATCGCCGTGGTCGGCTCGGGCTCGGCGAACCCCGAGAAGGGACTGCTGCGGCAGATGGATGCGAACCACGTCTTCATGATGGGCGACAACCCGCGCCTGCCCCGCATGCCAAAGGCGCCGAAACTGCTCGACTTCTTCCGGCTGCGCTTCTCGGAGATCGCCTTCCGCCACCTGCTCCAGAGCGCCAAGACGGCGCTCGACGCCGGGCAGGAGGAAAAGGTGGTGATGGCCTGCCTGCTCCATGACATCTCGAACGGCGCCCTGCTCCGCTCGGACCATGGCTACTGGAGCGCGCAGCTCGTCGCGCCCTACGTTTCAGAGGAGGTCGCCTGGGCCGTTCGGTATCACCAGGCGCTGCGCTATTTCGCGGATGAGGCAGCCGGGTTCAAGTATCCCGATGCGTATAACTCGTTCTTCGGGCCGGACTACGAGCCGCCGGAGTACATCCAGAAGGCCCATCAGGAAGCGCGTAACCATCGCTGGTACATGACCTCGCGGCTCATCACGATCTATGACATCTACGCCTTCAACGAAAACTGGAATGTCGACCCCGAGGAGTTCACGGACATCATCGGCCGCCACTTCAAGGAGCCGAAGGAAGGCCTGGGTTTCGACGGATCGCCGGTGGCCCACATGTGGCGCACGATGATCTGGCCGCACAACTTCCTGTGATCAGATCTTGACGGAGCGCCCCGCGCCGACGCCACAAAAGCCCTGCAGGATGGCGATGCCGATGCCCATGATGAGCGCGGCACTCCATCCGCCAACCTGCTCATGCACGAAGCCGAAGGCGATCGGGCCGAACGCCGCGAGCAGATAGCCGAGCGATTGCGCCATCAGGGACAACGCGGCGGCCGTCGTCGGGTTGCTCGCGCGCAGCCCCATGAAGGACAGCGCAAGAATCAAGGACGGCCCCGAGCCGGCGCCGAGCACGATCATCCAAAGCGCCGCGGCCTGCGGCGCGATGAGCAGGCCGAGCGTGCCGAACGCCACGAGCAGCGATGTGGTGAGCGCAAGCCCGCTCTGGTCCATGAACCGCCGGATCAGCATCGGGATAGGCAACCCGGCCAGCAGCGCAGCGACTTGATAAAGAGTCAGCAGCCAGCCCGCGCTCGTCGGCGAGAAGCCGTTGTCACGCAGAATGGCCGGATACCAGCTGATGGCGATATAGAAGAGTGTCGACTGCAGGCCCATGTAGCTCGTTACCTGCCACGCGAGCCGAGTGCGCCAGGGTGGATGCGGCGACGGAGGATCCGCCGCGTGAGCGGATTCGTGCTTGGGCGAGCGCAAATGCGGCAGCCAGAAAATCGTGGCCACGGCCGCTGGCAAGGCCCAGCTTGCAAGTGAGCTCTGCCAGCCACCGGGCAACGATCGTGCAAGTGGCACAGAAACACCCGACGCGAGCGCGGCAACGCCGCCCATGGTCGTTGCGTAAGCCGTGGTGATCGTCGGAACGCGCTCCGGATAGTGCTGCTTGATCAACATTGGCAGCAGCACGTTCGCGACGGCTATGCCGGTGGCGAGAACGAGCGTCCCGGCGAAGAGCGCAACGGTGCCACCCTCCGAGCGCAGCACGATTCCCGCGATCAGCGCTATGAGCCCTGCCAGCAGCATCCGCTCGGCTCCATGCTGCCGAGCCAGCCTCGCAAGCGGCGCGCATCCTGCGAAGGCGAGCAATGGCAGGCTGCTCAAGAGCCCGGCTGCGGTCGCGGAAAGCGAGAGCTCATCCTGTAACGTCTTGAGAAGCGGGCCGACGCTCGTCAGCGAAGGACGCAGGTTGGCTGCGATCAGAAGCAGAGCGATCAGGAACGAGCCGACGCGGATCATCAGCCCATTATGACGAAGCGTGAAGGTGAAATCCCCGCGGATTGGCAGCCGGTTCGGTCGATGCATCCGCTTCGTCTAGAATCGGTACCGATATCCATGCAAGCCGGGAATCCGATGTGACGCGCAAGCCCCAACAAAAGACCCTCCAGAAAGCCAAGGCGACTCCTCGTCACATGCTTCACGATCACATCGTGGATCGCACCGCGCGTCTTGCCGATGCGATGGTGCGCATGAGCTCGCGCCACCTCAAGGAGCGATGGAACCTGAACCCGACGGATCTGCGCCTGCTCAACGTGCTGGACGGTGAAGAGCCGCTGTCGGTCAACGAGATCAGCCGTCGCGCCCTCGTCGATCAGGCGTGGGTGAGCCGTTCGCTGCGCACGCTCGAGGCCGCGAAGCTGGTGGAACGCAGCAGTCATCCGCAGGATTCGCGGCTCACGCTCGTGAGGCTGACGAAGCGCGGCCGCGGCACGCTGGACGAGTTCCGCCCCTGGGCGGCGTGGAGCGAGAAGCTGCTGTTGAAAGGCGTGGACGAGCGCACGCTCAAAACATTGCTCGACCAGGTTGAAGCCAACGCCGAGGCCGTCATGGAAATGATCTCGGCCTCACCGCGCGGTCGCGCGCCGCGCAATCCCCCGAAGACACGGTGACCTCGCCGGGCGAGCCGCCCGATCGTGCGCACGAGCGCTTCAGATGACCTTCTGCACGGCCACCAGGTCGAGCCATCGATCGAACTTCTGGGCCACTTCCCGGTAGAAACCGACGCGCTCGAAGCCGAGCTTCTCGTGCAACCGCAGGGATGCGGTGGCGGCGGAGTCGATGTGGCCGATCATCATGTGCATGTTCATGCTCGCCGCGCGAGGAAACAGCGCTTCGATCAACGCGCCCCCATATCCGCGCCCGCGCCGATCTGCGCGAACGTGCACGGAGTGCTCCACGGTGAAGCGATAGCCCCAGCGCGCACGCCACTCGCCGAAGCTCGAGAAACCGATGACCTCGCCCGCTTCTTCGCCAACCAGCACGGGCAGCCCCTGACTGCGACGAGCGTCGAACCATGCGCGCCGTTGCTCGAGGGTCGACACGGTCTCGTCGTAGATGGCTGTGGTCGTGAGGATCACATCGTTGTAGATGCCAAGAATTTCCGGAAGGTCGTTGTCCCGCGCGTCTCGAATGATCATGGCGATATCTCCATTGCCGCGAGAACATTGTGTCTCATTCACCAGTGCCTCCGCGAATTGGCATTGGAGTGCACATGGCGCCCCGTCCCTATTCGCACTTGCGGGACGAGCCATCGATATACTCCACGGAAGCATCACCGCTCGCACGCAATGAGGCACGCTGAATGAACGTGAAGCGCCTGGCCGGAATAGCCGCCCTTCTTTCCGTTTCGATCTCGCTCAGCGCGGCCACGTCCGAGGATCAGCCCCTCGCGCAGCAGCGCTTCACTGCCGCGGAAATCGCATCCCTTGTCGCCGCCAGCAAGCCGGCGCAGCGCCGCAACCGCGCCATGACCGACGTCATCGAGCCGGGCTCGACCATGAAGCCGTTCACCCTGGCGGCGGCCCTCTCCAGCGGCAAGTTCACGCCCACCGCGCCGATCATCGACACCACCGGCGGCCACTGGTTCTTCCAGGGCCACGACATCCACGACACGCACAACTACGGCCTGCTCACGCCGACCGGGGTGATCACCAAGTCCAGCAACGTCGGCGCGGCGAAAATCGCCATGCAGCTCGACACCGGCCTGATGTACGACACCTTCCGCGCCTTCGGCTTCGGCAACAGCACCAA
>JBDZVF010000320.1:0-7640 GCA_040255575.1 Pseudomonadota bacterium
CGCTTCACCGACGCACACCCGGCACTCGTGCTGCACGGTTCCGGATCGTCCGGGAAACCCAAGGCCGTGCTCATGAGCCACGGTGATCTGCTGAGATTCTTCGAGTACCTCGATCTCGTATATTCCCAGTATTCAGAAGAGCCTGACAGGCTCACGGGCACGAGCCCGATACTCACAGGCTTGCCAACCACCCACCTCGCAGGCCTTGCCAGTTGCTTGCAGGGATTGATGCGCGGTCGGCACACCTGCCTGCTGAGCTTCTTTCTTCCTGACATGTACCTGAAACTGGTGGAGGAGATGCGGTGTACCTTTCTCCTGCTCGTGCCCTCGCTCTACAGAAGCCTTCTGAAGGAGCCGTATCTGAGCAGAATGGATCGGTCGGCGTTGCGCTTCTGCATTACGGGCGGGGAGCCGTGCCCACCCGAGCTGATCTCGCAGATCGAGCACGCTTTCGGCGTTCCGTTGATCACCAGCTACAGCATGACGGAATGCCTGAGTGGGCTCGGGCACCTGCGTCGGGATCTGTTCGCTCGCGCCATCAAGCCGGGTAGCTGCGGCCGGCCGGTCTTCGGCGAAGTGAAGCTGTGCGATCCGCAAGGTCGTGAGGACCCGAACACGGGTGAGCTCTACGTGCGCAATGCGACCGTCCATGCGTGCTATCTCGACCCGGAGCTCAACGAGCGCCACCTGATTCAGGGCTGGTTCCGCACCGGGGATCTGTTCCTTCGGGACGCCGATGGGGATTTCTTCCACCGGGGTCGCGTCGATGACATGTTCATCTGCAATGGCAAGAACATCTATCCACTCGAGATCGAGACGCTCCTCATGAGGCATCCGGCAATCGAAGCCGCCTGCGCCACGCCTGTGAGGACTTCACAACGGGGCATCATTCCCGGCGCGCTGATCGTCGCAAGCCAGCCGGTATCGCACGCGGAAATCCAGGAGTTCTCCATGAAACTCGGGCCCAGTCATGCGATTCCGCAGGTGCTCAAGCTCGTCGACTCACTGCCGCAGCTCGGTCCCGGCAAAGTCGATCGGCGGCGCGCAGCCCAACTGCTCCAGGAAGATTTCGACCGGGCATACGCGTGAACGCCCGGCCTGCGCGTGCGCTGCCCCTCGCGATGCACGCGTGGGGCGTGGGGCAACCGCGTGTTCTGCTGATTCACGGGCTCGGCGATGGAAAGTTTGTGTGGCGCGGGTTCGAATCACTTCTGATGATGCGGGCCGCTGGTGCCTCTATCGACCTGCGCGGACACGGTGACTCGCCCCGAGATGCCCTGCAACGCTACGGCTCAGAGTCGCTCACTGAAGATGTGCTGTCGTGGATAGAGACGCTCGATTGGCCGACGCTCTTCATCGTTGGCCACTCCCTCGGTGGAGAGGTCGCCGCCCGTGTGGCCGCGGCACTTCCATCACGCGTGAGCGGCATAGTCATGGTGGATAGTGGTCCCGAGCTGGATCGTGAAGCGGCTCTGCGCATTCGTCAGGATCTTGCTCTCCTGCCGCGCCACTATGCGGCGATAGCGGAGTTCGAGCAGATACTGGCCGCACGCCACCCGCTGGCAGACCCGGGATCGCTGCGGCACTACGCACGAGACGCGCTACGGCCCTGCGCGAAGGGCGGCTTCGAGCTGAAGATGGATCCGGCGTTACCGAAAACGCTCTCTACGCTCGGCCCGGAGGATTTCTGGGCAGCGCTCGAGTCCGCCGCGTGTCCCATACTGCTCGTGCGCGGGCGCATGTCCGCGATGTTGTCACGCCACAGAGCTTTCGCCGTTCCCAAACGGGTGCCCACCTGCCGCGTCGTGGAAGTCGAGTCTGCCGGCCACGGCATTCCGCTCGAAAATCCGCGCGGACTGCACGAGGCAGTAGCGCCCTTTCTCGGCTGACGGAGCGAGGCTACGCCAGCCAGACCTCTTACATTTTCAGGCACCTGCAGGCTTGCGCGCCGAAACTGTCAGACCCGTGCACCGGTGCAGTGGTTTGCATCTGTGGCTGGGCTTCGGGATGCTCGGGCGGATGCTTCATCACGGATGAACAAGGGACTGCCATGAGAAAAGGTGCACAAGCCCGGAGTGTGTTTGCGAGCGCCGTCGATGCACGTGTCGGTGGCGATCTCTCGTTGCCACGGGCCGACTTCAGCGAGGCTTACAAGTTCTACGTCGTCGGCGTCATCTGGCTCGTGCTTCTGTTTCGCGTGGTGGATCTGCAGATCGTCGCCGTACTGCTCGAATCCATTCGCGCGGAATTTCGAGTCTCGGATACCCAGCTCGGCCTGCTGAGCGGCACGGCGTTCGCGCTGTTCTATGCCACGCTCGGCCTGCCGATTGCCTGGCTCGCGGATCGTTACAACCGGCGCACGATCATCGCGGCATGCCTGGCACTGTGGAGCGGCATGACCGCCCTTTGCGGAACGGCGTCGAGCTTCCCGGCGTTGTTCCTGAGCCGCGTCGGCGTGGGTGTCGGGGAGGCCGGAGGCGTGCCACCGTCCTATTCCCTCATCAGCGACTATTTTCCGGCCTCGCGCCGTTCGACCATCCTCGCAGTACTCAACTGCGCGACACCCATGGGCGTGTTCGCAGGATTCATCATCGGTGGCTACATCAACGTGAGGCTCGGCTGGCGCGCGACGCTCGTGATCCTTGGCGCGGCCGGGCTGATCGTGGCGCTCATTGTCCGACTCACACTGCGCGAGCCCGTGCGTGGCGGTTCCGACGGACGGGCCGCTGCGCCTCCGCCCGCTCTCTGGCAGACGGTGCGAGAGCTGTGGCGAGTGCGTTCGTATCGGCATCTCGTGCTCGCAACGAGCATTGCTACGCTTGGCTCGGTCGGCTCGGGTATCTGGCTGCCCTCCTTCTTCATCCGCCTGCATCACATGGCGCCGCTGGAAGTCAGCACCTGGCTTGCATTCATATATGGAGGCGGCGGCCTGGTCGGCGCGTTGCTCGGCGGGCGCATCGCCGATCGCCTCGCCCGGCGAAGCGGGGATCGGCGCTGGCAGGCATGGGCCTGTGCCATCGGCACGGCCGGCGTCGTGCCCTTCTCGTTCTTCGTGTTTCTCTGGTCGAACCCGATTACCGCCCTGCTGGTCCACATCGGAACGACAGTGATGCTCCACAGCTGGCTGGGGCCTGCCTATGCGAGCGTGCAGAGTCTCGTGCCGGCAAACCGGCGCGCGATGGCAGCTGCGATCAACATGCTGGTCGTCAATCTGCTCGCCTTGGGACTCGGGCCACTTCTGGTGGGCGCGGCGAGCGACTGGTTTCAGGTACGCTTTGGCGCTGACTCGCTCCGGTACTCGATCCTGACGCTGCTCACCGTCAGCTTCACGTGGGCGACACTGCACTTCCTGCTCGCAGCGCGCAGGCTCGATCAGGACCTCGAAAGCGCGGCCAACTTCCCGGCCTGAGACAGGCAAACGATGGATACAGCAGGCAAGACAGCTTTCATCACCGGCGGGGGCAGTGGAATCGGGCTCGGTATCGGCACCGCGTTCCTGAATGCCGGCATGCGCGTCGTGCTCGCGGACCTGCGCGAAGACCATCTCGCGCAGGCGATGGAATCACTTCGTGCCGTCGGTCACACGGACCGGGTACACACTCTGCGCGTCGACGTCACGGACAGGGATGGCATGGCCTCCGTGGCGGTCGAAGCGCAAAAGCGCGTGGGCCCCATTCACGTCCTGGTCAACAATGCCGGGATTGGTATCGAGGGGCCGCTCTCCAAGGCCACGTTCCGTGACTGGGACATCGGGCTGGGCGTCAACCTGGGTGGCGTCATCAACGGACTGCAGACGTTTCTGCCGGGGATGAGAGCGCACGGAGAAGGTGGGCACGTCATCAACACGGCCTCGCTGGCTGCTTTCGTCACCATGCCCGCTTCGATGGCGATCTACGCTGCGGGCAAGGCGGCAGTCGTTGCGCTCACGGAGTCGATCCGGGAGGAGCTCGCTCACGAGAGCATCGGCGTCACACTGCTCTGCCCCGGACCGGTGAAGTCGCGAATCCATGAGCTCGCCGAGAACGTCGCGCACCTCGGGCCGAGTCAGGCGTTTGTTGAGGCCGCCAGGCGCCTCGCAGCCCGGCCCGTCTCGAATTTGTGGATGGAGCCGCTGGAGGTCGGGGAGCGCGTGCTGAAAGCCGTGCGCAACAACGATGCGTACGTCATCACGCACGGAGAGTGGCGCGCGCGGGTTGTTTCCCGGCTCGAGACGGTACTCGCAGCGATGCCGGAGAAGACCGATCCTCGCCTGATCGACTCGCTCCGGCCTCCGAAGGCTGAGCCGTGATGTGCGTCGTGCTCAGCCGGATGCGCCGGGAGCCCTGAGCGATTCGACTGCGCGGCGCGCATCCGCCTTGCGCCGCCGACGCTCCACTTCATACACGAGCCGTGGTGCCTCGCCCGGATCTTCTTCGGGGTACGACGCGGTGATCTCCTCACAGAGCTCGCGCAGCTCCTCCCGAAATTCCGGATGGGTGAAGATATAGAAGTCACCGCGCAGCAGCCCCGCGAGGGCACGGCGGCCGACTTCATCCGGATCCATGCCCGCCGCGTGAATCCTCTCCATCCGCTCGATGTACGACTCGTCCGGCTCCGCGGTCCCCGCCGCGATCCGAGGTCGTGACCATATCGAACGAAAGATTCCCGTTCGCGTGAGCCCGGGACACACCAGCGACACGCTGATGCCGTCAGGTGCAAGGCTGAAACGCAGCGACTCCGCAATCCCACGCAGCGCAAACTTCGAGGCGGAGTACACGCCTGCGTTCGGGCCACTGATGAACGAGCCCATCGAGGCGACGTTCATGACATGCCCGCCCTCGCCATGTGCCTTCAGCAACGGCACGAAACTGACGAGCGCGTTCGCCACGCCCTTGACGTTGGTGTCGAAGATCCAGTCCCAATCCTCATAGGTGGCAACATCGATCCGGTCGATCAGGCTGACCGCCGCGCTGTTGCACAGAAGATGTACTCTTCCGAACGCTTCGACGGTTTCCTGGGCGGCCCGCTCGACTGCTTCACGATCCCTCACGTCGAGCCGTACCGTGCGCACGTCGATGTGGGGATGAGCCGCGAAGTAGCTCAGCGCCTCCTCCCTTGCCTGCTCACGTCGGTAGGTCAGCATGAGGCGCATGCCCGCCTCGCCTAGCGCCTTGGCGATACCAAGCCCGATGCCGCTGGTGCCACCCGTGATGAACGCGATTCTTCCTTTGAGCTCCTGCATGTACGTAGCACTCCGTAGGCCAATCATGCGCGACGATGTCCGGTCTCACGATAGTCATCGTGGACAACAGGATCAGAGCACTCGGAGCGCTATTCAGTCAAAGGCCCGCGCCGAGCGGCGCGCGCGCGCCAGCTCGAGCACTGAAGGAGGTCGCAGTCCGGTTTCGTGTTTTTGCAGCGCCTCGGCAACCGCATTGCGTACCGCCTCCAGCGCCGCTGGTGCCATGACGCGAGTCAACAATATGACCGTGGAACTGCGTTGCTGCCGGATGCGAAATAGCGCGGTGCCGTGTTTGTCCTTCACCACTTCATCGCGGCTCGGCGAGCGCATGCGACTGCCACGCGCGGTGGGACTCGTCAGCATCCGGTAGACCTCGCGCGCGGAAGGCCGCGGCGTCATCTCGGCAATGCTGCGCGCAGCGGCGACGGTTCTGGCCCGACGCGCCGGATCCTCGAGTGCCTGAATGATCTCCAGTCCCCAGCCTTCACAAATATCCGCAGCACTCGCGAACGCGTTGACGATCACGGGCGGCAGCTGTGCGAGCTTCAGCAAGCGCGACACCTGCGAGGCGGAAATCTTCAGCATCCGGGCGATCTCGTCCTGCGAGCGGAAGTGTCCGGTGCGCAGGAAGCGCGCGTAACTCTGGCCGCGTTCGTACGCACTGATGTCCGTGCGTTGGCGGTTCTCGATGTCCATCGAGACCAGCGCTTCGATGTCAGTCATTTCCCGCAGCTCGACCAGCAACGGCACGTTGAGGTGCCGTGCCACGAACAACCGGCGCGCACCGTAGATCAACTCCACCTTGTAAGGCAGATCGCCTTTCAGCGGCCGGCCCAGCGCCGGAACGAGCTGGCCGTGCTTGCAGAAACTCTGGATTTCGTCCTTGCAGGACTCTTCCGTGATGTGCCCTTCGAACCGATCATGCATGTCCCACATGCGACACTGAAACGGGTTGAACGCGACGATGGATCTCATTGGAAGTCCTTTTATTCGTCCGGAGAAGCGGGCAGCGCGCGGGACGCCACATCATCCTGTTGTGTTCCTGATTCCCCTGTCCCGGGGCGCGTATTTTTCGGCGATGCTAGCACGCAGGATATGCGCCGCATCGCCCCGAGCGGCCATTACGCGGATGAGGTTACGATCGAATCGAGCAATTCGCAGAGCGCGTACGGTGTGTCGAGCCAGCCATTCGCAGGCCACTCCCGGGGACGATCCGCCGGCGGGATGTAACCAAACAACGCGACGAAGACTTCCATTCCGGCGGCGCGCGCCGCGAGCACATCGCGTTCGGCATCTCCCACATAGATGCACTCGGCCGGCTGCACATCGAGCTTCGCGGCCGCATGCAGCAATGGCGCAGGATGCGGCTTGCGTTCAGGCAGTGAGTCGCCGCTGACCACGACGCGTACGCGCTTGCGAAGCGCGAGCTGCTCGAGCAGCGGCTCGGTGAGCCAGGCTGGCTTGTTGGTCACCACGCCCCACGGAATACCCGCGGATTCCAGCCTCGCGAGCGACTCGGCCACGCCTTCGAACGGACGAGTATGGACCGCCAGGTTTGCGCGATAGATGTCCACATATCGCATGCGAAGCACTTCGAGCTCGGCTTCCTGCGCGTCCGGGAAACCGAGGCGCACGAGCGCCGCGGCTCCGTTCGAAACGAACTGGCGGATCTGCTCGTAGGGCAGCGGGCCGACTCGCTGCTCCCGGCGCAGGATGTTGAGCGCCTCGGCCATGTCAGGGGCGGTATCGAGCAAGGTCCCGTCGAGATCCAGCAGGACCGCACGGGTTCGGCGAGTGTAGCCAGTCATTTTTCTGCGGAATGTTATACGTCTGTATGGGAGCGAGGTTTCCAGTGCTCGCCGCCCGACACGGGCCGCGATACCCCTGTGGTTTCAGGCCAGCTCAGGGGCCATCCCAGCACGGACCTTACTGCAAGGTAGCCGAAAGCCTGCGCCTCGATCGCATCACCCGCCCAGCCATGATGCTCGGCAGTCGTCACGGGCACGCCCAGTCGCCGACGCAGCTCACTGAGAAGCTGATGGTTGTGGCGCCCGCCGCCCACGACGATCCACTCCTTCGGGGAACGCGGCAGTCGCCGGGCTTCAGCGGCAATCGCCGCAGCAGTGAACGCCGCAAGCGTTGCCGCCCCATCCGCCGGCGGGAGACCCGCCACGGATACCGTCGAGAAAGCATTGCGATCCAGCGATTTCGGTCCGCTTTGCTGGAAATAGGGATTGGCGAGCAAAGTGGCCAGGGCGGGCTCACTCACCCGACCGGCCGCGGCGATCTTGCCGCCGTCATCATAGGGCACGCCGCAGTGAGCACTGACCCAGTCGTCTATGAGCGCGTTGCCGGGACCACAATCGCAGGCGTACAGCAGCTCACCAAAGCGTGTGCAGTCGCTTGTGCGGTTCATTAA
>JBDZVF010000745.1:0-1535 GCA_040255575.1 Pseudomonadota bacterium
TGCAGCTCGTGAGATGGCGCTTGCCACACTTCAGGAACGTCGCCGCATGCTCCAGCTTGCGGGCTACAGCGGCGCGGATATCGACACTCTCACCTCGCAGTCGCTGTCTTCCAGTGTGACGGTTCGCGCGCGCGGGGATGCGGTGGTTCTCAATCAAGGCGTCACCACGGGGCAACGCGTGGAGCCCGGCACAGAGCTCTTTCGTCTCGCGCAGGGCGGAGGGCTGTGGCTCGACCTCCACGCCTCTGCAGAGCAGGCGGGCCGAGTGAGCGTGGGGGATGTGGTCAGCGTCGCCGGATGCGCAACGCCCGGGCGGGTGATCGCGGTGGGTTCGCAGCTGAATGCGTCGAGCCAGACCGCGTCCGTGCGTGCGGAAATGCCGGAGGCGACGAGTTGCCTGCGCGTGAATCAGTTCATCGAGGCGGACGTGCGGGAGGGCTCGGTTCCGGCCGGCTCGGTGGGCGTGCCGCCCGCCGCTGTCGTACGCAATGGGAACCGCGACTTCGTGTTCGTGCAGGAAGGGGCGGGCTTCCGCCCCGTCGCGGTGCGCGTGGCGCGTGCGCAGGGTAATCGTGTGTGGGTGCAGGGCGCGGTGCCGGCAGGGGCGAAAGTTGCGAGCCGTGGTCTCGTCGCGCTCAAAGGGGCATGGCTGGGTCTGGGTCCCCAGCCGGAGCCGGCTGGAGAGAACTGATGCTCTCCCGGCTCATCGCGTTCGCGCTTTCACAGCGTCTGTTCATGCTCGTGGCGACGGGGCTCCTCATCGTTGCTGGCTCAATGGCGCTGCGGAGGCTGCCGATCGATGCGTTTCCCGATATCTCGACGACCCAGGTCAAGATCATCATGAAAGCCCCCGGCATGACGCCGGAGGAGGTGGAAGCACGGATTACCGCGCCGATCGAGCAGGAGCTGCTGGGCATTCCCGGCCAGACCATCCTGCGCTCGAAATCGAAGTACGCCATCGCCGACATCACGGTGGATTTCGAAGACGGCACCGACATCTACTGGGCCCGGCAGCAAGTGGGCGAAAGGCTCGCGGGCGTTGTGCCAAACCTGCCTTCGACCGCGTCCGGCGGCCTCGCGCCGATTTCGACGCCCCTCAGTGACATGTTCATGTTCACGGTCGAAGGGCCGCTGTCGCTGGAGGAGAAACGCACACTCCTCGACTGGACTATCCGGCCGCAGCTGCGCGGCATCCCCGGCGTGGCGGACGTGAACTCGCTCGGTGGGTACGTAAAGAGCTTCGAGGTGGTCGTCGACCAGACGGCGCTCGCCGCGCGCGGCCTTTCCCTTGGCGAGGTGGAAGAAGCGCTCGGCCAGAACAATCGTAACGATGGTGCCGGGCGCCTTTCAGAGAACGAAGAGGCGCTGCTCGTGCGCAGCGAAGGCAGCATTCGCACACTGGATGATGTGCGCGCCATCGTGGTTTCGATGCGCGGCATCGTGCCTGTGCGAGTGGGCGATGTCGCCACAGTGCGTGTCGGTGCGCTGACACGGTATGGTCTCGTGAACCAGAACGGCGTGGGCGAGGCGGTCGA
>JBDZVF010000321.1:0-7619 GCA_040255575.1 Pseudomonadota bacterium
CCGCCGAGATCATGCCGGGGCGCCCGCCGATGAGCGAAATGACGATGGCGACGCGCTGGGCGGACGGGATCAGAATGGTCCAGGCGTGCGACGACGCCCATGTGCGGTTGTTCGTGGTCAAGCAGAACCGCCGCAACGCCACGCTGCAGATGCTCAAGAAAGCGATCGCTGCGGGACGCTTCGGACGCATCTACATGGTCAACATCAATGTCTTCTGGCAACGGCCGCAGTCCTACTACGACAGCGCGGAATGGCGCGGCACCTGGGAGTTCGACGGTGGCGCTTTCATGAACCAGGCCAGCCACTACGTCGATCTCGTCGACTGGCTGATAGGACCGGTCGAGAGCCTGCAGGCCTATACGGCCACCCTCGCCCGCAACATCGAGGTCGAGGACACGGGGGTCGTGAGCTTGCGATGGCGCTCCGGGGCCCTGGGCTCGATGAACGTGACGATGCTGACCCACCCGAAGAACCTCGAGGGCTCGATTACGATCCTGGGGGAAAAAGGTACGGTCCGTGTCGGCGGTGTCGCCGTCAACAAGATCGAGCATTGGGAATTCGCCGAACGGCTTCCCGAGGACGAGCGGATCGAGGAAGCCAGCTACGAGACGACCTCGGTCTATGGCTTCGGACACCCGCTGTACTACGAGAACGTCATCGACGTGCTACGCGGCGAGGCGCGGCCCGAGACCGATGGCCGGGAGGGGCTCAGGTCTCTCGAAATCCTCACCGCCATCTACCGGTCGGCCCGCGACGGGCAGCGGGTGAGCCTGCCGCTGGACGTGAGGTAGGGCAGACTTTGGGCGAGCCGATCGCATTCATCGATCTCAAGCGCCAGTACGCCGAGTTGCGCGCGGCGGTGGATGCGCGCATGCAGGCGGTGCTCGACCATGGCCAGTACATCATGGGCCCCGAGGTCACCGAACTCGAGGAGAAGCTCGCGGCCTACGCAGGAACTGCCGCCTGCATCAGCGTCGCGTCGGGCACGGAAGCTCTCCTGATCGCCCTGATGGCGCTGGGCGTGGGGCCGGGCGACGAGGTGCTCACCTCGCCCTTCACCTTCGCAGCGACGGCGGAGGTCATCGCTCTGCTGGGAGCAGTGCCGGTGTTCGTCGACGTCGAGTCGGACACCGCCAACCTCGACGTGCGCCTCATCGAGGCTGCCGTGACGGAGCGCACCCGAGCGATCATGCCGGTATCGCTCTACGGCCAGCCGTGCGACATGGCCGAGCTCAACGCCATCGCCGACCGCCACGGGTTGGCAGTCATCGAGGACGCGGCACAGAGTTTCGGCGCGCTCTACGGCGAGCGTCGGAGCTGCGCGCTATCGACCATCGGCTGCACGAGCTTCTTTCCCAGCAAGCCGCTCGGTTGCTACGGCGATGGCGGAGCCATCTTCACCGACGATCCGGGCCTCGCCAAGGCCATGCGCGAGATCAGGGTGCACGGGCAGGACCGGCGCTACCACCACGCGCGCGTCGGCGTCGGCGGGCGTCTCGACACGCTGCAGGCTGCGGTGCTGCTGGCCAAGCTCGAGCGATTCGACTGGGAGATCGAACGGCGGCTCGCGATAGGCGCCCGCTATCTCGAGCTTCTGCAGGGGCTCAACACGGTGCAGGTGCCCGTAGTGCGGCCCGGCCGCACGTGTGTCTGGGCGCAATTCACGGTCCAGGTCGACAATCGCGCGGCGGTCCTGGAAGCGCTAGCCGCGGCTGGTATCCCCACGGCCATTCACTATCCGGTGCCGCTGCACCAGCAGCCGGCCTACCGGGACCGCTGCCGGGTTTCCGGAACGCTCGAACGCGCAGAGAAACTGAGCGGACGCGTCTTCAGCCTGCCGATGCACCCCTACCTCGACGAGGCCACGCAGGACCGGATCGTGGGCGCGTTGCGCGCCGCGGTGGTGACGGGGTGACGGCGGTGGGCACGCACGGTAGCCGGATGAACGCTGCGCAGGTCCACCCGACTGCGGTAATCGATCCGGGAGCCAGGATCGGCACCGGTACGCGGATCTGGCACTGGGTTCATGTCTGCGCTGGTGCGCAGATCGGGGAGGGCTGTTCGCTCGGCCAGAACGTCTTCGTCGGCAACCGGGTCGTGATCGGCAACAATGTCAAGATTCAGAACAACGTCTCGGTCTACGATAACGTGACCCTCGAAGACGAGGTGTTCTGCGGACCCAGCATGGTGTTCACCAACGTCTACAACCCGCGCGCGGCGGTGCCGCGAAAGGACGAGTACCGAACCACGCTGGTCAGGCGCGGAGCAACGCTCGGAGCCAATTGCACTATCGTATGCGGACTTGCAATCGGTCGCTGGGCGTTTGTGGGCGCTGGGGCCGTGGTCAACCGCGACGTGCCCGACTTTGCACTCGTCGCGGGCGTCCCGGCACGGCAGATCGGCTGGATGAGCCGGCACGGTGAGCGGCTGGACCTGCCGCTCACCGGTGACGGCGAGGCGCGATGCCCGGCTACTGGCGAACGCTACATGCTTTCAGGCGGCACCTGCCGCCTCGTCGACGAGGGCTGAGTGCTCGATCGGCTGCGCAGCGTCGCGGCAAACTCGTTCGTCCGCGCGGTGGGCGTGCTCGTGGGGGGAACGGCGCTCGCACAGGTGGTTCTGGGGCTGACCCTGCCGATCACCACCCGCCTCTATTCACCCGCCGACTTTTCCGTGCTCGCGGTCTTTGCCGGCATCGTATCGATCCTGTCGGTGTCGATCTGTCTGCGCTACGACATCGCCGTCGCCCTTCCCGAGGACGCACGAGATGGCGCAGCGATGGTATTGCTGGCGAGCGGGCTCGCCGCCGGGCTCTCGCTGCTCGTAGCTGTGCCGATCGTCGTGGCGCCGGGTTGGTCGGCCCGGCTGATCGGCCAGCCCGCCTTGGCACCCTGGCTATGGCTGGCGCCTGCAGCCAGCTTCCTCGCCGGTGCCTACAGCACGCTGCAGTTCTGGTACGTACGCAACAAGCGATTCGGCGTGATCGCGCGCAACCGCGTGGTGCAGGCATTCGCAGGCTCCGCCGCGCAGATCGCGTTCGGTCTCGCCCAGGCCGGGCCCGTGGGGCTGCTGCTGGGCCAGACGGTCAACAGCGGCGCCGGCGCGCTGCGGCTCGGCTACCGCTTTCTGCGCGAGGGCCACGCGCGCGCGGGCAGCGAGCCCGCGCGTATCGTCAGAGTGGCTTCCGAATACCGGCGCTTTCCCGCCTACTCCACCTTCGAGGCGCTGGCCAACAGCGCGGCAATCTACCTCCCCATCATCATGCTCGGGGCGTGGGCCGAGGGTCCCGAGGCCGGCTTCCTGATGCTGGGGATGTACGCGCTGCAGGTACCCATGGGCCTCGTCGGTACGGCGATCGCCCAGGTCTACATGTCGCGCGGTCCCGAGGAGCGGCGCGCCGGCCGCATGGGCCGGTTCACCGTCGAAACGCTCGGCGGGCTCCTGAGGGTCGGGGTCGGCCCGCTCATATGCCTCGGCATCGCCGCGCCGCCGCTCTTCGGGCTGGTGTTCGGGGCGGAATGGACGCGTGCCGGACAGCTGGTCAGCTGGATGACGCCGTGGTTCGTCTTCCAGTTCCTCTCCTCCCCTCTGTCGCTGGCGTTGCACATTTCCAACAGGTTGGCCACAGCCTTGCTGCTGCAGGTGTTCGGGCTGGTCTTGCGCACCGGGGCAGTCTATCTTACGACACTGGTGCCGGGGCATCCGCTGTCGGAGGCCTACGCGGTTTCCGGCCTCGTCTTCTACCTCTGCTACCTGGTGGTAATCCTGCAAGCAACCGACACGCCGATGCGTCCGCTCCTTACCGCCGCCGCAAAGGCCATGCCGATATGGGCCGTCTGGGCGATTCTGGGAATTCTGATTCACCTTGGTTTTGCTTTTGCCGTCACATAGCGCAACGAGGGGCCACTTGGACATACAACACCCCAACTACAGCGTCGACGGCCATGGTCGCAGTGCACATTGGGCCCTGTCGGTCTCCTATCTAGGACGCCTAATCGCGGGATGCTCTCTTTTTGCCCTGTTCCCATTTATCTTTTTCTATCACTTACTTGCGGCAGCTGGATTTTTTCCGCTGTTTCTGGGCGGGGGATGGGGCGTTTGCCTCGCTGCCGTCGCTATTTTATTGAGTCCACTTGTTGCACTTCACACGCGACTACGACTGCCTTGGCCCTTCGTGGCTATCTGCGTGTCCGTAACCCTTATTTCCTCATACAATTACTTCTTAGGCGATCCGACATTTCAACGCTCACCATTATTGCTATTTCAATCAGCCGCATTACTCTGCGGCTGGGTAGCATTATTCTCGACTGGTTATTTTTTACGCTCTTCGCGTATGCTAACTCGAGTGATCGGCGCCACATGGGTCCTGATGTCGGTCATCACTATAGCACTCGTCGACCCAGCTACTAACTCATTCATTGCCACTACGCGATTTCATGCGCTTCATGCGCCCCAAGTTGCCGACTACCAGACCTTCGCCATGACGTATGTCTTTGTGGCAATGTATTGTTTGGCATGCGCGCGGTCGCGTTACTATCAAGCTCTTATAGTTGTCTTTTCTACGCTGGTGCTCTACGCGTTAAGTTCGCGATCAGAATTGTATGGCTTTGTAGCGGTGTCAGTGATTTGGTGGTCTGGACAGTTGTTAGCGCGGCGCTTGGTAGTATTTCTGGCCACTCCTTTAGCCATAATCTTGGTCTTCGCGACTTTTTTCACGGTGACCAGCGTTTTGTCCCCGGCGTCAAAAGAATTAACCAGTTCTCTTGGCCAAGCTACCGAAACAGCCACCATTGATGCCACCCCGCACATTACCGCGCCTCTAGGTGACGTTATTGAAGGGATCAAAAAGAACTACCGCCAAGCCGAGATCCTCAGCCCGGCCAGCTCTCAATCGATGTCCATGCGAATAGACCTACTCGCCAAAGGTTGGGCCGACATTCGCACTCAACCCATCTGGGGAGTTTACGGCGGTCAGACAAGGGATGGCGGTGACTTCGGGATGTACATCCACAACGCACTCGAGATGTGGAGAACCTTCGGCGTAGTGCCATTTTGCCTCTTAGCATTGGTTATGGTCTGGTCAACATCGCGTGCGGCGCGGCAGGTTTTCTTGACCCGCACAAACCACCACAACGTCGAGTGGCTCTATGCGTTCTACGTCAGCGCGTTCTGCACACTTCTCATAGTTGCAACGAAGTCCCCCGTAACATGGCCTCTCCCGGCCTTAGGGTGGGGGCTCGTTGCTGGCCTAATTGCAAACACGGACCAGACACAACGATCCGCGAGGCCAGCGTTGCCCGCTTCTTGGACTTCTGGTGGGCGGCACACTATCTATTAGCAGCAAATGTACCGTCATGAGATGAAGCGGCAGATTCGGACGTCAGTCAAACAGAAGGGCACTACCGATACACGCCCGGCATTACTATGCGAAGCTTAAATTTAATTTACCGCACGATCTATATCGCAGCGCGACTGCAAAAAAAAGCGCGCTTGTCAGCCATGCGCAACACCACACTCGGGATCGGTGCAAAGATTGAGTCCGGCTCGCAGGTGATAGATTCCAACATAGGAAGACACACGTTCTGCGGCTACGATTGCACTATTCTGAATGCGGACATCGGGTCTTTCTGTTCCATCGCTCAGGCCGTTTGCATCGGCGGCGCCTCGCATCCTATGCATTTTGTCTCGACCAGCCCCGTCTTTCTTTCACACCGGGATAGCGTAAAAGCGAAGTTCTCGAGGCATGAATACCATCACTTGCCCCGAACCACCATCGGCCATGACGTCTGGATCGGCTATGGAGCCATCATCAAGGCCGGGGTGAGCATTGGCACGGGCGCGGTAATCGGAATGGGAGCTGTGGTCACTAAAGAAGTGCCGCCATACACGATTGTGGGCGGCAATCCTGCAGTCGAGCTTCGCAAACGATTTGACTCGAAGGTGATAGAGGCATTGCTCCGATCGCGATGGTGGGATTTCGATAATGAGCGGCTGAGGTCTGCCGCCGCGCATTTCGTGGACCCGGAGGCGTTCCTTCGGACAGAGGGCCTTCTGTGAAAATTCTGCATCTCTGCTTGTCGTGCTCCTACAGCGACGACTTCCTTTATCAAGAAAACGAACTGGTCAGGGCGCATGTCGCCCTCGGCCATGACGTACGAGTAATCGCCTCAACCGAGACGATGTCGAAAGACGGCCAGATCGCCTACACGGAACCGAAGCAGTACCTCGGCAGCGATGGGGCCGTGGTCAAACGCCTTCCGTATCGGAAGTTTCTGCCCCACGCGCTCATGCGCAAGCTTCGGATGCATCCTGGTGTGTACAACGAGATGAAGAGCTTTGCGCCGGATGTGATTATCTTCCATGGCACGTGCGGGTGGGAGATCCGCACCGTAAGCAGGTATGTTCGGAACAATCCTCGAACTGTCTTTTGGATAGACAGCCACGCGGATGCGAATAACAGCGCTCGCACTTTATTTTCTAAAGAAATATTGCACAAGCGATACTATGGGCCCTTACTGCGCAGTGCACTGGTCGGCAGCAATCCTGTTCTTTGTATATCGCTGGAGGCCATCGACTTCGTAAACGAGACATATGGCGTTCCCCGGAACAGGCTGGAGTTCTTCCCTCTCGGTGGCCACCCTCTTCCAGACGAAGAATACCAGCGGAAGCGGTCTGAAGTGCGAGCCGCGCTCGGCCTCCGGGAAAACCAGGTGATGTTCTTTCAATCGGGCAAATTCGATCGTCTAAAGCGCCTGAATGCGACCCTCGCGGCGTTTTCTGCAACGCCTGACCCAGACTTCCGCCTTTTTATCAGTGGGGTAATCACGAAGGACGAAGACGCTGACGAGATTCAGCGCCTGATATCGGCAGACGGCCGCATCTCCTTCCTTGGGTGGAGCAGCGCGGCAGATATGATCGGTCTGCTTGCCGCGACTGACGTGTACCTGCAGCCAGGCAGCCAATCGGTGACGATGCAGAACAGTCTTTGCCAGCGGTGCGCCATCGTCATCGATGATGTGAAGAGTCATGGACCCTACGTCCAAGGCAACGGTTATCTGACCCAGAAGGGGAACGATCTTCGCAAGATCCTGGGCGAGATATCTGCGCATAAGGACAGAATTCCTTCGATGATGGAGCGGTCTTACGTCCTTGCGAGAGAAATGCTCGACTACTCGTCGCAGGCATTGCGTCTGCTAGCCAACTCCTAGCTCACGCCCGACATGGCAAGCATTGCGGCGGCCACGAGATCAACAGCCTAGCTTCCTGAGGTGATGCGGTGCGCCCTACCTCACATCCTCCGCCGCCAGCCTGAACCGTCCCGGCGAAAATCCAAAGTCTCTCGTGGCTTCGGTGTGGTCGAAGATCATGTCCTGGTTCATGCGCTCGGCCATCTGCGGGGTCCACTTGCGGAAGCGGGGGTGGAGGCGGAGGAGGGCGCAGGCGGCGGCAAAGATGGGGAGCGGGATCGAGGGGGTGAGCGGGCGACGGCCCATGGCGGCGAAGATGCGCCCTACCATTTCGCGATATGTTAGGGTTTCGCCGCCGGAGAGGTTGTAGCCCTTGCCTGAAACATCCGACCGCGCCGCCTGCAGGCAGGCGCGGGCGAGATCTTCCGCGTG
>JBDZVF010000746.1:0-1532 GCA_040255575.1 Pseudomonadota bacterium
ATGCGCGCATGAACGTGAATGGCGGCGCGTGCGCGCTGGGCCACCCGATCGGGGCCACGGGCGCGCGCATCCTCACCACCCTCACCCACGCGCTCGCCCGGCGAAACCTCCAACGCGGTATCGCCTCCCTGTGCATCGGCGGCGGCGAAGCCGTTGCCGTGGCCATCGAAAGAGTGCGTTAAACTGCCGCCCCGCCATGCCGCGCATTCAGTCCGAAATTGATGCCTCCAGCGAGCGCTTTCGTGCCAATCACGATCGCATGGCCGCGCTCGCCGCGGATCTGCGCAAGCAACTGGAAACGGCATCGCTCGGGGGCGGGGAAGACGCCCGGCGCAAGCACACCTCGCGCGGCAAGCTGCTGCCGCGCGAACGCGTGCAGTCATTGCTCGATACCGGCAGCCCGTTCCTGGAGCTTTCTCCGCTCGCCGCGCATGGCATGTACGACGGGGAAGCGCCCGCTGCCGGGCTGATCACCGGGGTCGGCCGCATTCAGGGGCGGGAAGCGCTCGTCATCGCCAATGACGCCACGGTGAAAGGCGGAACCTACTTCCCCATCACCGTGAAGAAGCATCTGCGCGCGCAGGAAGTGGCGCTCGAGCACGCCCTGCCCTGCGTCTATCTCGTCGACTCTGGCGGCGCCTTCCTGCCCCTGCAGGACGAAGTCTTTCCCGACAAGGAGCACTTCGGCCGCATCTTCTACAACCAGGCACAAATGTCCGCGCGCGCGATCCCGCAGATCGCGGTGGTCATGGGCAGCTGCACGGCGGGCGGTGCCTACGTGCCAGCGATGTCGGATGAGACGATCATCGTGCGCAATCAGGGCACGATCTTCCTCGGCGGCCCGCCGCTCGTGAAGGCGGCCACTGGTGAAGTGGTGGATGCGGAGTCGCTCGGCGGCGGGGAAGTGCACGCGCGCACATCCGGTGTCGTCGATCATCTTGCGGAGAATGACATGCACGCGCTCGCGATCGCGCGCTCGATCTTCGCCAGTCTTCCGAAGCGCGATGCCGGGTGGCTGAACTGCGATACGCCGCAGGAGCCATCGCTCGATGCGAACGAGCTCTACGGCATCATCCCCGAAGACACGCGTCAGCCATTCGACGTGCGCGAGATCATCGGGCGCATCGTGGACGCGTCCGAGTTTCATGAGTTCAAGGCGAATTACGGCACCACGCTGGTGTGCGGTTTCGCGCGCATCTGGGGCTGCCCCGTCGGCATCGTCGCGAACAACGGTATCCTGTTCTCGGAGTCGGCGCTGAAGGGCACGCATTTCGTCCAGCTCAGCAACCGGCGTCGCATCCCGCTGCTGTTCCTGCAGAACATCACGGGGTTCATGGTCGGCCGCAAGTACGAGAACGCCGGCATCGCGAAAGACGGCGCCAAGATGGTCACGGCCGTGGCGTGCGCGTCGGTTCCGAAGCTCACGGTCATCATCGGCGGCTCGTTTGGCGCCGGGAATTACGCGATGTGCGGTCGGGCCTACGGCGGGCGCTTCCTCTGGATGTGGCCCAACGCGCGCATTTCCGTGATGG
>JBDZVF010000322.1:0-7587 GCA_040255575.1 Pseudomonadota bacterium
CTCCTTCCTGACGAGATTCTTGAGCAGGTATCCCGCCGCGCCGGCCTTCAGGGCCGCGGCGGCCTGCGCGTCGCCGGCGTAAGTGGTCAGCACGATGATGCGCGCGTTGGGAAACTCCGCGCGGATGGCGCCGATCGCCTCGATGCCGCTCATGCCCGGCATGCGCACGTCCATCAGCGTGATGTCCGGCCGCAGGCGGCGGAAGCTCTCGATGGCTTCATGTCCGTTACTTGCTTCGCCGACCAGCCGCATGTCCGGCTGACCGTCGATGACCGCGGCGATGCCTTGGCGCAGAAGCTGATGATCGTCGACAGTGAGAATGCGAATGGCCTCGGTGCTCCGGGTCGTGTTCATGATATTGCTCCCACGCGCCGCATGCGGCGCGTGCCGTTACGCTGCTTCGTATATGCCACTTGCGCCGGAACTCGCAGGTCCACCTCCGTGCCCGCTCCCGGCTTGCTCCAGACGTCGAGATTGCCGCCGAGCCTTTTCGCGCGCTCCCGCATGCCGACGAGCCCGAAGTGCCCGGGCCTCCCGCCGGCGTCGAGCACCGTTCCGCCGATGCCGCGGCCGTCATCCCGGATCCTGAGCTGCAGGCAGCGGTCTCCGTAGGTCACCTCCGCTTCGATGTTCCTGGCGGCCGAATGTCGAAAGGCATTCGCCAGGGCTTCGCGACCGATCAGGAATCCTTCTTCCCGCACGATGGGATGCAGCTCGCGGGAAGAGCCCTGGACACTCATGCGGAATCGCGCCGGGTGCAGCTGCGCGAACTGCTCGCCTTCGGCCGCGAGAGCCTGCGCAAGATCGGCATGCTTGCTGGCGGCGGGCCGTAGATCCTGCACCTTGTCGCGACTTTCGCCGAGCAACTGGTCCGCGCGATCGAGCGCTTGTTCCAGCAGTTGACGGGCAGGTTCGTCGCCCGAGATACGGTCGGCAGCCGCCTGGAATCGCCAGATGAGCCCCTGCACTCCCTGCAGCAGCGTGTCGTGAAGGTCGCGAGCAATGCGCTCGCGTTCCGCCAGACGAGCCTCCAGGCGCCCTCGCACCTGAGCAGCGACCTGATGCATGCGCACTCTGTACAAGGCGGCGAGGATTCCCACAGCGACAAGCCCGCACAACACGTAGAACCACCACGTTTGGTAGAAGGCAGGAAGGATCGTGAATGCCATGGACGCGCCGACGTTGTTCCACACCTGATCGTTGTTGGACGCAATCACGCGGAACGTATAGCGACCGGGGCCGAGGTTAGTGTAGCGCGCCTCGCGGCGAGCCCCGGCGTCCTGCCACTTATCATCCAGTCCATCCAGTCGGTACCGGAAGCGCACGCGTTCGGGCAGGGTCAGGCTTCCGGCGGTGTACTCAATTTGAGCATCGGTGCTGTGGACGGGCAGCACCAGCGCCGAGCCCACGTTGGAATACCGGCTGCCGCCACTGCCGAGGGACCAGATGGTGACCGGTGGCGGCAGCGTGTTGCGAACCAGATGCGCGGCGTCCACCGCCACGATGCCCGCAGTCATGGAGAACCAGATTTTCCCGTCGGAGGTTTCGATCGCCGAGGGCTGCGGGCGCAGTTGAACTGCGGTGCCGAGGAGCCCGTCGAGATAGTCGAACATCTCGAGCTGCACCGCATGGCTCGGCTCGCGAACCACACGCTCGATCTCCTGCCGCGGGATGTGCACGATGCCACCGATGCCGTTCAACCAGAAATCACCGTTGCTCGCTTTCACGATGCCGGAGATTCCCCGCAGTGGCGTACCCGAGGCGCTCTCCACCGAAACGAATCGCTCCCCTTCCAAACGCGCGAAACCAAGCTCGCCGCCCACCCACACCTGCCCCGAGCGCGCAAGAATCGCGAGGACGTTGCCTACCGCGAGGCCGTCCCGCGTATCGAACACCTTCGCAACGCCCTGGTTCACTCGTGCGATCCGGTTGTTCGAATACCCCAACCAGACGGCACCGTTGGTATCCGCGGTTGCCACGTGCGCAATGGCCCGCGGCAGAGCCTCCAGACCTCCGTATTCGGACCACTCGCCATTGGCCACACGAAACACGCCGATGCGGCTTACGGATACCCACAAGGCTCCGCTGGTATCGCGCACAAGCGCCTCGACAGGACGGCCGCGCACTTGCTCAGGCACGGGCATCGTCACCATCTGGTTGTCTTCAAGATGACCCAACGCGATCGGTCCGCCGAACCAGACGACGCCCTGCAGATCGCGATGCGCGACGGTGAAGGGCGGCGAGGGGAGACGAGTCATCACGCGGCCGTCGCGAAGCTCATCCACGTGCCCGGCGGATCCATCGTTGCAGGCGACCCAGAGCGCGCCCGACTCTCCCGCCGCGAAGGCGGCGCCCGTGAATATTCCCTGCGAGCACGGGGGTGCCACGTCCCGCACCACATTGGTGTACGCGAAACGATGCAGGCCGGTGCTCGTGCCGACCCAGATATTCTGCTCACGGTCTTCCATCAGCGCGAACACGCGGCCCGAGCTCAAGCCATCGGAGCGGGCGAACCCATCCGGGTGATCGTGCGGGCTGCTGCTGCTCTGGGTGGACGGCTCGCGCAGTGGCACGCGGATGAGGGTTTGAGCCTGCCGATCCGAGGCCCATAGCTCGCCGCGATCGTTGACGAGCAGTGGGCTCAGCGATCCCTGCCGAACCACCGTGATGACCGCCGATCGCGCGTCCGCCGCGGACTCGACACGAACGAGCTCGTGGTCGCTCGCGGCCCAGATGATGCCGTCCGGTCCCTGGGCCAGAATGAGTCCGCCCGGACCGAAATAGCGACGTCCATCGATCTGATGGAACCGGTTCTCTGCGGCAGGGCGCGCGAAGAGCCCGCGAACGGTCGCAACCCACAAGGTTCCCGCGCGATCCACCAGCACGCCGTACGGCGCGCCCATCCCGGGCTCGCTGGTGATCTTTTCCCAGCGGTTGTTCTTCAGGCGAGCCAACCCGGAGCGGGCGGCCGCCCACAGCGATCCGTCCCGATCCAGCGCAAACTGCTGGACCGTGCCGTCAGGAAGGCCGTCGCGCTCGCCATAATGCGTGACATGACCGCCCTTGAGCACGCTGACGCCGCCGGGGCGGAAGCCGATCCACAGCGCGCCATCCGGCGCGGCGAAGAGACTCGAAACGTTGGTGGATTGCAAAGGCTCATCGGCGGGCGCCGGGTACGGCACGAAGCGCATGCCGTCGAAACGCGTCAGGCCCGCGCGGCCGCCGATCCACAAGGTTCCATCAGCGCCTTGCGCGATCGCATCGATATCGCTCGGCGCACCCTCCATCACGGTGAAGACGCGATGATTCAGCTGGCGCAGATTGAGGTCGGGGACCAGGGCGAGGGCTTCCCCGGAAAACGAGACAAGAAGCAACCCGACCAGGAGACCTGGTATTGCGTTCATATCGCCAGCCGCGCCCATGTGCGCCCGCAGTCTTACCGCGCGATTCTGCGCCGCGCGCTGCCTCGCGTACCAGTGCTCGAGAAGCCGTCGCGCTTCGGCCGAAGCGCGTCCGTATCTCGGCCGCACACTACTAGCTCCGCCCGCGCTCGTGCGCACCGCCCGAAAGTAGTACCGCGCGGTACCTGCGAATCGGGTACGCCGCTCTTTGCCGTTGGCGCACTCTCGGCGCGTGCAGCGACTTTTCTCAATGTTCCCGCGAGGATGGCCAGGGGCTGCGCTGCTACTACTGCGAGCTTCCGTCGTCTGCGCGGTGCTGACGCAGGACTTCGGTCATGGCCAGCTTGTCTCGTCGTGGATACAGGGCCTCGCCGTTATTCTGGCTCTCGCGCTGTCGGCGGGGTATCAAACGCCGATCGCGGCGCTGGTGGGGCTGCTGTTCCACGCGCTCATCTGGAGCCAGCTCGGAGTGGACAGCGTTGCTGAGGTGATCATCTTCTCGCTGGACGCACTGGCACTGGCCCTGCTTGGGCCTGGTGCGTATTCAGTCGATGGTTATCGGTTCGGAAGGCGCGTTGTCGTGCTGCCGCCGTGAGGGTGGGGGCTGGAGCAAATGCTCGAGGAGCGGAGGAGCTGCGCCGTTACAGCAGATGCTCGATGCGAATGGGCAGCGAGCGCAGACGTCGGCCCGTCGCGTGAAACACGGCATTTGCGATGGCCGGGGCCACGCCGCAGAAAGCCACCTCGCCGAGGCCCTTCGCACCGGCCCGGTTGAAGGTCATGTCGGGCTGGTCGACGAACTCCACCTCGATGGCGCCGACATCCGCATTCACCGGAATAACGTATTCCGCAAGATCGGCATTCAAAAAGCCGCCATAGCGAGCGTCTACTTCACTCGCCTCACGTAGCGCCGCGCCGATTCCCCACACCACACCTCCGCGCACCTGACTCGCCGCGGTGCGCGGACTCACCACTCGGCCACAATCCGCAACGCTCACGACACGCGGCACGCGCACGCGCCGGGTAAGAGGCTCGACCCGGACTTCGACGAAGTGCGCGATGAAGCTGAAGGTGACATACGTTCCATATACCGGGCCGCCGATGGATGGAAGGCCCGCGCGCAGTCGCTGAAAGATCGCGTCGGGTTGCCCCGGCGCCTTGGTCTGCACCTCCACTTCCAGCGATGGCCGGCCGGCGGCTTTCAAGATGGCGGCCGGCGTGTCCCGGGATCTGGCCGGGGACAACTCCGCCAGCAACTTCAACATCGCATCGGCCGCCTCTTCGGCCGCCGGAACAGCCGAAGCCGTTCCCCATGAGCCGGCGGTCAAGTGCTGGGGTGCTGCCCGCGTGTCGCCGATGACAACCGTCACCTGCTCGGGGGGAACGTTCAGCTTGCGGCTCACGCAATTGGCCAGCGCGGTGCGGATGCCCTGCCCCATTTCGTGGCCGCCGATGCGGATCACCACATCGCCGTTGTCGGCCACTGTCAGATGCGCGACCGTGGGCACCATGATTCCGGGATACGCGCCGATTGCTACGCCCCAGCCGATCTGCGAACCGTCTTCGCCGCGCATGGACTGCGGCGGCATGGAACGGTTCGCCCAACCGAAGCGCTCGGCCCCGCGCTGCAGACACTCGGCAACGTGACGCGAAGAGAATGGCAGGCCGGTTGCCGTATCGATCGTCGTGTCATTCGCCAGTCGCAGTTTGACCGGGTCGATGCCGATGGCATACGCCAGCTCGTCCACACATGTTTCCATCGCGAAAGAGGCGGCGTGCTCGAATGGCGCGCGCATGTAGCCCGGTGTCTGCACATCTGTGCGGACCAGTCGCTCGAGGCCGCGGAAGTTCTCGTATCCATAAAGGCGCGAGCTCGTCGCCGCATACTCGCCGGGGAAGAGATCGTGCCGGGAGGTTTGTGCATCGACCTCGTGGATCGCTGCGAGCATCTTGCCGGAACGATCCGCCCCCAATCGAACGCGATGTCGCGTTGCCGGCCGGAAGCTCGCGTCGTGGAAAACTCCCGCGCGGGAAACCACCAGCTTCACCGGGCGCCGCGTCTCGCGAGCGGCTACCGCCGCGAGCACCGTCTGCATCTGGAGCGAGTTCTTCTGGCCGAAGCCGCCGCCCGCGAATGGAGAGATGACTTCCACCTGCTCGGGTGGGAGCTCGAGCGCCATCGCGACACCGTGGCGAATCGCCTCGGCGTTCTGCGTTCCCTCGTGGAGGATCAGCTTGTCACCGCGCCATTCGGCGACCGTTGCGATCAGCTCGATGGGGTTCTGATGTTGTGGCGGGCAGTGGATCAGCGCGTCGATCTGGACCGGGGCTGCGGCGAACGCGGCGTCGGCATCGCCCCGGTTGATCTCGGGGATGAAATTCTTGAGCGGCGTGTCGGCCTGATTGACCATCTCAGTTCCCGCCGCCTCGAGCGTGACGCTGAAGGGTTCCTGCGAGTAGCTGACCTCGACGACGCGAGCCGCTTCGCAGGCGGCTTCGAGCGTTTCCGCGGCGACGAGCGCAACGGGCTGGCCGCGGTAGACGATCGCCGGCGAGCGCATCGGCTGGAAGCTCTGGAAGGCGTAGCCGCCGCCCATGATGAAGCCGCTGGTCTTCACCGATGCCAGATCTTCGTGCGTGAGAATCAGCCGGACACCGGGCACCGCTCGCGCGGCCTGCGTGTCGATCGCGGTGATACTGCCTTTGGCTATAGTGGATAGCGTCAGGGCGGCGTGAAGCAGGCCCGGACGCGCGTCGTCTGCGCCGAAGATCGGCTTGCCGCGTACCTTGGCATAGGCGTCGACACGGGGAGTATCGGGGAACGGAGGTTCGCCGGAGGGGTTTGCGCTCATGGTTGATCGCCCTGTGCTGTTCGCTGGCCTGGAATCTTCACTGCTCTGCGACCTCATCGCTCTGTGACTTCATCGCCCCGTGACTTGATCGCCCCGTGACTTCATCGCCTCGTGACTTGATCGCCTCGTGACTTCATCGCCTCGTGACTTCATCGCCCTGCGTTCGTAATCGCTGGCGCTGGCTCGCGGCCCCTTTGTTTCGCGAGCATCAGCGCGTCGGCGACGGTGCGTGCGCCTAGCTCGATACGGAATGCGTTGTGCCGTCCGGGCGTCGCGCCTTGCATTGCTACGTCGCCCGCTTGCCGGGCGGCTTGTGCCGTAAGCGCCTTCCCGACGAGTACCTGCTCCGCGCTCCGCACGCGCCAAGGCCGCGTGGCGAGTCCGCCCAACGCGATGCGCGCCGCGCGAACCATGTCGCCATCCAGTTCCAAGGCCACCGCCGCGGAAGCGAGCGCGAACGCATAGGACTCGCGATCGCGAATCTTGTGATAAGTCGAGGCGCGACCCGCAGCGGTCTTTGGTATGCGGATGCGTACGATCAACTCGCCGTGTGCGAGCGTTGTCTCGACGTCGGGGGTGGACTGCGGCTCGCGGTGAAGTTGTTCCACTGGGAGCGTCCGTTCTCCATTCGGCCCGATGACGTCGATCACCGCGTCGAATGCCACAAGGGCGACGGCGAAGTCACCTGGATACACTGCTATACACGCAGCGCTTCCTCCGAGGAGCGCGTGAGTGCGGTCGATGCCCTCCTGGGCGGCACAACCGCTACCGGGGTTTCGCTTGTTGCAGGGGAATGGTTCGCCTCCGCGGAAATAGGCGCAACGCGTTCGCTGCAAGAGATTGCCGCCTACCGTAGCCATGTTGCGGAGCTGCTGTGAGGCCGCTCTCCACAGCGATTCCGAGAGCGCCGGATAGTCGGCCACGATCTGCGGATGTGCGGCGACATCGCTCATTCGCGCGAGGGCGCCGAGGGTGATCTCGGGGCCCGCAGTATCGATCTGCCTGAGCTCCTCGAGCCCGGTGACATCGACGACTTGGGCGGGCGCTTCGATGTCGAGCTTCATCAGGTCGTAAAGCGTCGTGCCACCGGCGAGGAAGCGCGTGCCGTGACCGCCGGCTTCCATGAGGTGAATGGCGGCCGAGACGCTGCTCGGGCGGGTGTAGCTGAAAGGCTGCATGAATCAGGTGCTCCGTATGTCGCTGGCCGCCTTGCTCCGTATCTCACTCGCTGCCTTGCTCGGCATCTCACTGGCGGATTCGCTCGCCCTGCCGTTCGTCCTGCCGCTTGTCCTTTCGCTTGTCCTTTCGCTTGTCCTTTCGCTTGTCGTTTCGCC
>JBDZVF010000323.1:0-7583 GCA_040255575.1 Pseudomonadota bacterium
GGGATAGAGCTCGGTACACTGGCCGCCCGGGTGCGCGAGCGAATCGACGAGGTGCGCGCTGATACCCAGAAGGCCGAGCTCGAACACCTGGAACAGGCCGCAGGGACCGGCTCCGACGATGACGACCTCCGCTTCGATGGGCGTCGAGGCGGGGGATGTGGCTTGGCTCAAGGCGATGACTACTACTTACCGCGAAAAGTCAGGGGATTATAGTACGGGTGGCGGCCTGGGGCCGAATTGAACCGTTCGGGCCCATCCGCCCGCGTCCACTCCCGATCTGCCACTGTTCTGTCGGAGACACACTTGACCGCTACAGGTGCTTCAAATTCGCAGCTGCACGCCCGTCGGCAGGCCGCGATTCCGCGCGGTGTGGCCAATTCGCTCGCCGTGTACGCGGAACGGGCGTCGAACGCCGAAATCTGGGACGTCGAGGGCAAGCGCTATATCGACTTCGCCAGCGGCATCTCGGTGCTCAACACCGGGCACGTGCATCCGAAGGTGAGAGCCGCGGTCGCACAGCAGCTCGAAAAGCTGATGCACGCCTGTTTCCAGGTCACGCCGTACGAAGGCTATGTGTGCCTTGCCGAGCGGCTGAATGAGCTCGCGCCCGGCAAGGGACCGAAGAAAACGCTCTTTCTCACGACCGGCGCGGAGGCGGTGGAGAACGCCATCAAGATCGCGCGCTTTCACACGAAGCGTTCCGCGCTCCTTGCGTTCACGGCGGGCTTTCACGGCCGCACGCTCGCGACGAGCACGCTGACCGGCAAAGTGCAACCTTACAAGGCGGGGTTCGGGCCGATGCTGCCCGAGGTGTTTCATGTGCCCTACCCCATGGCCTATCACGGCGTGAGCGTGGAGGACTCGCTCGACGCCATCGAGCGTCTCTTCAGGACGGACGTCGATCCGGCGCGGGTTGCCGCGATCATCATCGAGCCGGTGCTCGGTGAAGGCGGCTTCTACGCCGCGCCCGCCGAGCTCTTGCGCAAGCTGCGCGCGCTGTGCGACCAGCACGGCATCGTGTTCATTGTCGATGAGATTCAGGCCGGGTTCGGGCGCACGGGAAAGATGTTCGCCATCGAACACTCGGGCGTGGAGCCGGACCTCCTTACCCTTGCCAAGAGCGTGGCGGGCGGGGTGCCGCTCTCGGCGGTGGTCGGCAAAGCCGAGATCATGGATGCGCCGGGTCCGGGTGGCCTTGGCGGCACCTTCGCGGGCTCGCCGCTCGCCTGCGCAGCCGGCCTTGCAGTGCTCGACGTCATCCGGGATGAGCGGCTGCTTGAACGGGCGAGCCAGACCGGCAACTTCCTCGTCTCGCGGCTGCGGGGTCTGCAGGCAAGATTTCCGGCAATCGGGGATGTGCGAGGGCTCGGCGCCATGGTGGCGATCGAGCTCGTGAAGCACCGGCGGGCGGATTCGCCGGATGGGGATCTGGCGCGGGCGGTGGTGCAGGCGGCCGCCAGACGGGGGCTCGTGCTCCTGGCCTGTGGGATGAACGGGAATGTGTTGCGCTTTCTCACGCCGCTCACGATTTCGGACTCGCTGCTGCGGGAAGGGATGAACCTCTTCGAGCAGGCGTTCGCGGATGCGCTCCACGGCCTCGGGACGGAAGGCGCGGGAGCGGCGGGATCTCCCGGATCGGCGGGATCAGGAGCGGGATCACCGGGACCAGCGGGACCAGACGGGTCGGCGGGAAAGAACGCGGCTTCCGCATAAGCGCGGGGCGCACGCCGGCATGGTCTGCCGCGCGGTGGCGTGCGCTCGAGAACCCTGGAAGGTCGCTCGGCGAGCGGCTACCGGCGCGAGGCGAGGCGACCCTCGCGGTCAGGTCAGGTCAGGCCCGGCCCGCGTTCGCGTCGGTGGGCGTGTGGAAGTACTCGCTCTCGGCAGCAAGCTGCTCCACGAGCTTCTTCAGCTCCGCCATCCGGCCTTCGGCCGTGCTGATGGGCATGCAGTCCTGGCAGCGCGGATCGCCGCAGGGCTGGCGGGAATACAGCCAGTATTGAAGCGCGCCGGCCAGCAGGCCGTCCGCGATATCCCAGAGGTCCGCGTCCTTGTCGCGGTCGGCCAGGCGGTTGCCGAGGTCTACTGCCTTGGTGAAGGCCGAATCAAAAGTGTCCGCGATCTCAGTCATGGGGCGGGAGTATAGCCAAAGGGGCCGCGGCCCGGGCCCTCAGCCGCGAGTTTCCGCCCTTCATGCAAAATTTGCGACCCTCCTGTCGGCCGCTCGATGACTCGGCGTCGGGTCCACTCGGTGAGCGACACTCTGGCGAGCGACGCTCTTGCGCGGCTCGAGAGTGAGCTCAGCGTGCGGCCCGGGAGTGAGCTGAGTGCGCGCGGGAGTGGGCTCAGCCGTCGCGGCTCACGACGAGAAGCTCACCCGAGCAAACAATCCCACGCCGTGGGCTCTTCTGCTCATTTGTCTTAGTTCGGCCACGTTCACGTGCCCGCTCCACTTCTGCGACTGCCACCACGGAAGCGGGGCGTCGCGCACTTCATCATGCGCCGCTTACGCAATACGCATGTACCGCGCGTGCAGGAAGCGAGCGCGGCAACTTTATGTCTTATGCCAGATAACCCCGTGCCGCCTCCTGAGGGCGGTGTGCGTCGTCCGTTGAAGCTCGGCATCGGTGGCCGGCTCTTCCTCGGGCTCGCCGCTGTCGCCGCCGTGATTCTCGTGGGTCACACGATCGCCACGGAAACCACGCGCCAGGCGGTTGAGGCGGTGCGCGAAATGCAGCACACGCAGGAGCCGCAGGCGCGCCGCGCGGGAACGATCGTCGAGCGACTCGTGGCGTTCGACCGGGCTGTATCGGAATACATGCAGGCCGCGCGAGAGCCGGACGAGAGCTCCATCGACCGCGCTCGCGTCGCGCTCCTTCAGTCGATGTCTGCCTATTTCGACGGTGAGCCGAAGCCCGCCGTCACGCCTGCTCTTTCGGAACTTCGGCTGAATGTCACCCGGCACATCGCGCGCGGTCGTGCGCTCGCTTCCGAAGCCGTGCAGCGCGCGGACTGGGTCGCCCGCCGCAATCAGGCACTCGCGAGTGTTCAGGCGCGTGTCGCCGCGGCGGGCGGCAACGGCGTGCGCATCGCCGACGACCAGGTGTTCGCGCGCCGTTCTCTCTCGGAGCTCGCGACGGCGGCCACCGCGCTTCGCGCCGGCACTGCGGGCGCGACCTCCGGCCCGCGCGAAGAGAAACAGTTCGCGGCCGTGCTCGCGGGGCACTCAGCGGAGTTCCTGAAATCACCCGGCAAGGCATGGCTCGACCTGCTGCGGGAGGACTTCGCGAACGCCATTCGCCTGCGCGAGCTGATCGAGAAATTCGACGCGACCAACGGGCCTGCCCGCCGTGAGTTCCTCGATGAAGGCACGGCGCTCATCGCCGGCGCACATCAGCAATTGCAGGCGCCCGCGCGTGGCGCGCTGCTCGCGGCCGCGGAGAATGCCGCGCAGTCCGCCGAGCGCGCGGAGCGCGTGCTCGGTCGCACGGGCCTCGCCGTGCTGGCGGTGGTCATAGCTGTTTCCATTGCATTGATGATCAGCATCACGCGCCCAACCCGCCGCCTCACGCAAGCCACACGCCTGCTGGCTGGCGGCAACCGCACGGCCCGCGCGCCGCGCGGGGGCGCAGCTGAGATCGACGCGCTGGCCGAATCCATCAATGCGATGGCGGATCAGGTGGTCGCGGCCGAAACGGAGCTGCGCGCCCATCACGCCGAGCTCGAGAAGCACGTTGCGGAGCGCACGCGCCAGCTTCACCACCTGGCGCATCACGACCCCCTCACGCAGCTGCCGAACCGTCGGCAGCTTGCCGCGCGCCTGGGTGGCGCACTGAGCCGCGCCAACAACACGAGCCAGAGACTCGCGCTGTTGTTTGTCGATCTCGACAACTTCAAATCCATCAACGACACGCTGGGCCACAACTTTGGCGATCGCGTGTTGCAGCTCGTGGCAGAGCGCCTGCGCAGCGCCGCAGGCCCGCGCTCCGTGCTCGCCCGATTGGGCGGCGATGAGTTCACCGTGCTCATCGAAGACGTGAGGTCACAAGAAGAGGTGATGGAACGGGCGAACGATATCGTTATCGCACTTCAGCAGCCGCTGTCGATCAAGGGCCGCGTGCTCTCCACGAGTGCCAGCGTGGGTGCGAGTGTGTATCCCGAGCACGCCACCGACGCGGATTCGTTGCTGCGAGCCGCCGACGTCGCGCTCTTTCGCGCCAAGGAACTCGGGCGCAACCGCTGCGCGCTCTACGTTCCCTCGATGTACGACGCGGCGGCTCAGCGCTTCCGCCTGGAGCAATCGCTTCGCCGTGCTGTCGAAGCCGGCGATCTCATGCTGATGTACCAGCCGCAGATCGCCCTGCATACCTTCGAGCCCGTAGGCATGGAAGCGCTGCTGCGCTGGCGAAAGCCCGATGGTCGCGTGGCGACGGCGACGGAGTTCATCCACATCGCCGAGAAGACGGGCATGATGCACGAGCTCACGGAGTGGGTGCTGCGCGGCGCGACATCTGCGGTGGCAGCCTGGCGCGCGCAGGGTTGGAATCGCGCCTCGGTGGCCATCAATGTCTCCCCTCAGCAGCTGTTCGAGAGCGCATTCGTGGATCACGTGAAGCAGGCGCTCGAAGTCACCGGCCTCCCGCCGAACGCGCTGGAGCTCGAGCTGACCGAATCCGTCTTCCAGACGGGCGCTTCGACGATCGAAGCGCTCGGCACGCTGCGGCGGATGGGCGTCTCCATCGCGCTGGATGATTTCGGCATCGGCTACTCCTCGCTCACGTCACTAGAGCAATTGCCGATCACGCGCGTGAAGCTCGATCGCATGCTGGTGGAGGCCGTGGACACGAGCCCCCGCTCCGCGGCGATCGCGCGGTCGATCATCGCCCTGTGCCACGGGCTCGGGTTGCAGGTGATCGCGGAAGGGGTCGAGCGCGGGCCGCAGCTGGAGTTTCTGGCCAAGTGCGGACCGGTCGGGGTGCAGGGTTATCTGCTGGCCCACGCGGTGGAGGCGGATGCCGTTCCCGCCGAAGCGGCCGCGGCTGCCGAACGTGCGCGCGTGTTGCTGCAGGAAGCGGAGCAGCGCGGGGAGTCCGAGGGGCCGGAGCAGGGTTCGCTCATTTTTGTGGGGTCGAACCCTCGCTGGATGCGCAGCTGAGAAGCAAGAAGCTAAGATGCCTCCATCCGATACCCGAGGCACCTCCCGATGCTCCACGTGCCACTGCGCGCGGCAACAGCTCTCCTCCTCATCATGGCAACACTCCCCTCCCCCGCCGCGGCCGATACGCCGACGGTTCCCGATGTTCAGCAACTCCAGAAGATGTCGGCGCGCCTCGCGCCAGTCGACATCCGCGTAGACCTCTCGGCACTGCCGGAAAGCGAGCGCCAGGCCCTCACCCGCATCATTCAGGCGGCCGAGATCCTGGATGCCCTGTTTCTCAGGCAGACTTCGGCGCGAAATGAATCCCGGCTGATGCGGCTCGCGACCGATACGACGCCGCTGGGCAAAGCGCGCCTCGACTACTTCCTGCTGAACAAGGGCCCCTGGTCTGCCCTCGACGCGAACGCGCCGTTCCTGCCCGGCGTTGAACCCAAGCCTCCGCAGGCGAACTTCTACCCTGCGGATGCCACGCGCGCCGAAGTGGACGCGTGGATGAACTCGCTTCCCAAAGCCGAGAAGGACGCTGCCACGGGCTTCTTCACCACGATCCGGCGCGCACCTTCGGGGAAGCTCATCGCCATTCCCTACTCCCAGGAATATCAGGGTGAGCTCATGGAAATGGCGAAGCTGCTGCGCGAAGCCGCCGCCCTCACCCAACAGCCCACGCTGAAAGCTTTCCTCGAAAAGCGCGCCGCCGCTTTCATCAGCAACGACTATTACGAGAGCGATATCGCGTGGATGGAGCTGGATGCCTCCATCGAGCCGACCATCGGCCCCTACGAGGTGTACGAGGACGAGTGGTTCAACTTCAAAGCGGCCTTCGAAGCGTTCATCACCGTCACCGACGTGGAGGAGACCCGCAACCTGCAGAAGTTCAGCGGCGAGCTGCAGGATCTCGAGAATCATCTGCCGATCGAGGCGAAGTTTCGTCGGGCGAAGCTCGGTGGGTATTCGCCGATCCGCGTCGTCAACGTCGTGTACAACTCGGGAGACGCCAATCACGACGTGCAGACCGCCGCCTTCAATCTGCCGAATGACGAGCGCGTCGTCACGGAGAAGGGCTCGAAACGCACGATGCTCAAGAACTTCCAGCAGGCGAAGTTCGAGAAGGTGCTGCTGCCCATCGCCGATGTCGCCATCGTGCCGGCCGACCGCTCGCTCGTCGCGTTCGAGCCGTTCTTCACCCACGTGCTGATGCATGAGCTGATGCACGGGCTCGGGCCGCAGGCCATCAAGGTCGGCGGTCGTGATACCACGGTTCGACAAGAGCTGAAGGAGCTCAATGGGCCGCTGGAGGAAGCGAAGGCAGACGTCTCCGGCCTCTGGGCCCTGCAATACCTCATGGACAAGGGTGTGCTCGACAAGAAGCTCGAGAAGTCGATGTACACCACGTTCCTGGCATCGACATTCCGCACGCTGCGCTTCGGGCTCACGCAGACGCATGCGAAAGGCATCGCCATGCAGGTGAACAACCTCTTCGATCACGGCGCGATTCGCGTTGCCGCGGACGGACGGTTCGCGATCGACGTGCCGAAAGCGAAGAAAGCGGTGACGGATCTGACGCGTCAGATCATGACCATCCAGGCCACCGGTGACTATGCTGCCGCCGACGCGCTGCTGAAGAAGATGGTGGTCGTGCGGCCCGAGGTGCAAAAGGTGCTCGACAGGCTGGGTGACGTCCCGGTGGACATCGCGCCGAAGCTGATTACCGCGATGGAGCTGATCCGCTCGGCGGAGCTCGCTGCGAAATGAACATCGTGCTCACGCCGATGGAGGCGCGTGTGATCGGCTGTCTCATCGAGAAGCAGATCACCACGCCGGATCAATACCCCCTGTCGCTCAACGCGCTGCTCAACGCGTGCAACCAGAAGAGCAATCGCGACCCGGTGATGGACGTGGACGAGCCCACCGTTCAGCGCACGCTCGATGACCTCTCGAAGAAGCACCTGATCATGGAGCGGTCGGGATTCGGCAGCCGCGTGCCGAAGTATCAGCACCGCTTCTGCAATACCGAGTTCGGCACGCTGAAATTCACGCCGCAGGAGCTCGCGATCGTATGCGAGTTGCTCCTGCGCGGACCGCAGACGCCCGGCGAGTTACGGCCGCGTGCTGCGCGCATGGCACCGTTCACCGACGCGGATCAGGTGGAAGCGACGCTGGAAACGCTGCTCACACGCGCCGATGGGCCGTTCGTTGTTCGGCTGCCGCGGCAGGCGGGGCGACGGGATTCGCAGTACGCGCACCTTTTTGGCGAACCCGTCGCGAGCGCCGAATCGGCGGCGACGGGCTCGTCGGTGGACGAGCCCGTTGCCACCACGCGGGCAAGCGCTGCGGGTGGCGATCGGGTGAGCGGCGAGCGCATGAGCGGCCCTGCCGCGCAGGCGGACGGCGCCGAAGCTCGCATCGCCCGACTCGAAGACGAAGT
>JBDZVF010000324.1:0-7581 GCA_040255575.1 Pseudomonadota bacterium
CCAAGCCTTGGGTGATCGAGCCGAAGGCGTTGCCTGCGTTCATCGAACACGAACCGGAGACGATTGAGCCCAGCGAGGTCAAACTCGCCGCATACCATCTATCTCGATATGTGCGCGCAGAGCAGGAAAGGCTCTCCCGCGCTTGAGAGAACTCGAAAAGACGCGGCACGGGGCTCAGCAAGTGGCGAGACTCTACCAACACTTCTGACTGACGGGCGTGGGTTCATCAGCGAGTGACTGAAGGAGTCTCTGCGAACTCAGCCAGGATGCGTTGCCTATAAGGCCGAAAGGAATTTCGTGGATGTTGTTCCCCAGGCCAATCGGCTTCGGCTATCGCTGAATAGTAAGCGTCCGGCGTGAACCGTCTTGACTACTTCGACAGTTGATCGACGAACGCTCTCTTCCCGGTGATCTCGATGCGGAACGTTGCAAAGGCTTCCTCAAGGTCTGGATACTTACCGAGAGTTCCCTCGAGAAAGAGATGACCGCCAGGTATGTCTCCCCACTCGGCCGGAGTAGTTATTTTGCCGTCCAATGCGGCATCGATGTATCGCCGTAGAGTTCCTCGAAGTGTTCGTGCGGAGGCGTCAGATTTCGCGTAGCGATCGAGCAAGTCCTTAAGTTTGAGTGCGGAACTCTGTATCGCTGCTTGATCCATAGCTAACACCTGTAACACCCAGTGCTTCTTTCGACGTTGGAAGCGGTCACCGAGAAGGTCATGCGGCCAGTGGAGCTTGACGTGCAATGAACGCTTTAAGGTTCCATGGCAGAAGCTCTTCGATGCGGCTGATTGGATGCTCGGCGATGCGCGCGATGACATCTCGCAGGTAGCCTTCCGGGTCCAGAGCGTTAAGCTTGGCGCTGCCGATCAGCGAGTAAATAGCCGCTGCGCGCTCACCGCCGCTGTCGGCGCCGGCAAAAAGGTAGTTCTTGCGCCCCAACGCCACGGCGCGCAGCGAGCGCTCCGCCGCGTTGTTGTCGATCTCGATGCGCCCGTCGTCGCGATAGCGCACCAGCGCCTCCCAGCGCGCGAGCGCGTAGTGGATCGCCTTGGCGAGCTCGGACTTCTTCGACAGCTTGCGCACGGTGGTAATGAGCCAGGCGTGCAACTCTTCGAGCAACGGACCGGCGCGAGCCTGGCGCACGACGCGTCGTTCCTCTGCCGGCCGTTCGCGGATCTCGCTCTCGATCGCATACAGCGCGCCGATCTTCAGCAGCGCCTCGTGCGCGAGCGGCGATTGCGTGGCTGCGTGCAGATCGAAGAACTTGCGTCGCACGTGCGCCCAGCATGCCGCTTCAATCAGCGGATTCTCTTCGCTCTCGTAGAGCCCGTGGAAGCCACTGTAGCCATCGGCCTGCAGGATGCCAGTGAAGTTCTTCAGGTGATCAGATGGGTGTGCAGCCTTGCGATCGGGCGAGTACCGAAAGAACACCGCCGCTGGATCGGCGCGGCCAGCGGGTCGATCATCGCGCACGTATGTCCAGAGTCTGCCGAGCTTGGTCTTGCCGGCCCCGGGCGAGAGCACCGGCACTGGTGTGTCATCGGCGTGGAGCTTGCGAGCGCTCATCACGTACTTTTCCAAGGCCTTCAGCAGCGGATCGAGCAGCGCATGGGCACCACCCACCCAGTCCGCAAGCGTCGAGCGGTCCAGATCGATCCCTTCGCGAGCGAAGATCTGGCTCTGCCGGTACAACGGCAGATGATCGCAGTACTTCGACACCAGGACGTGTGCCAGTAGTGCAGGCCCTGCCAAGCCGCGCGCGATCGGGCGCACCGGCGCTGGAGCCTGCACGATCTTCTCGCATCGGCTGCAGGTCAGCTTCGGACGCACGTGCCGGATCACCTTGAAGCGTGAGGGGACGTACTCGAGTACTTCGGCCACATCCTCGCCCAGCGCACGCATCGCCCCGCCGCACTCCGGGCAGGTGCAGGACTCACCGGGCAAAGCCGGATGCACCACCGGATCGCGGGGCAAATGAGGCGGCAGCGGGCGACGCGCCGGCTTCTCACGAGTGACTTCGGGAATGGGTTGTCTCGGCGGCTCTGTCGCCTCTGCCGCCTCGAGCTCTTCCAGGCGCAGCTCCAGCTGCGCGATCTGCTCATCGAGCTTCTCGGAGGAGCGTCCGAACTTCAAGCGCCGGAGCTGCGCCAACTGCAATCGCAGCCGCTCGATCTCCACCGTCTTGGAATGTAACTGCGCGCGAATCGCTTCGAGCGTCGCGTCCTTCTCGGCAAGAAGCCGCTTGAGTGTCTCAACGTCGTTGGGCAGATCGCGCGTGCGAGGCACGCGCCGCAGTGTACGACTTTACCTTCACACTGCAAGCTGCGGATCGAAGGTGCGCGTGGGTCGTCGCCAGTCGATGCCTTCCAGTAGCATCGAGAGTTGCGCGCCAGTGAGTGCGACGGTTCCGGAAGTGGCCTGCGGCCATACGAATCGCCCCCGTTCCAGACGCTTGGTGAACAGGCACGAGAGGTCTTCATGATGCCCCATTTGGCTATGTGGTTGATAAATCGAACGCAGCCTGCGACGAGGGTGCTGCCGCGGGGTGACTTTGTCCGAGACGCACTCTCGCGATGAACTGCTTGGCAAGCTCAGTTTGCAAAGCGCGCCTGTTCACGACCCACGGACCGCACTCGACGGGACGCTCGGCGAGAACTTCGCCACGCCGGATCGCAGCACGGAGGGTGGCGTTCGATACACCGACGAGTTTTGCCGCGTCCGAGAGGTTCATCCACCCTTCTTCGCTCTGACGTTGTGGATCGTAGCAGTCGATCCCATGAGTGGAGCGCAACGAAGTCACGAGCGCTCGTGTCCAGAAGTTGCCGTGGCCTGTGCGGAGTTTTGCGCGGTTGAGTACGCCAGCAATGACTTCATCGCGATCGATCCGCGACAGGACGCGTACCGCCTCAACGATGCTCTTCGATGTGTGACCGTCACTCTGACCGCGACGTCGCCTCGGCAAACGCAACGGTGTGTGGATCCCGCCTTTCCAGTGGATCAGCAACACGACTTCGCTGGTTCGCTCATCGATGTCGACGATGATCTCGCGGATGAGCGTTCTCAGGATTCGCTTCTTAACGCGTGGTGCCGCGGATGGATCATTCCAGAGTCCTTCCAGGTCCGCCGCGAGGCCCTGGAACTCCTCAAGGGTGCCTATGGCACCCGGCTGCTGTGCATCCTGCTCTTCGGCGATTCGCGATTCGATCTTGCGCACCTCCTGTAAGGCAAGATTCCATCGGCGTTCGAGTTCCTGAGTGACGAGTCGATTCTCTGGGTCAGCGGCTTGATATTGGCGTTCTGCCCGCTGCGCCCGATAGCGGGCCGCCTGCAGATCGCGGCCGAGTGATTCAAGGACCTCGGCACGGGAGCGTGCCTGTTGTTGGCTCGCCAATGCGGCTGCTTCTATTGCAGCGGGCTCAACCACGCGCAAAACCTCAGCGGCAACCGCCGCGTCGATTGTGGCACCACTGAACGCGACACAACGTGCTTCTCTGTTATCCAGGTATGCTCGGGGGCAGCCATAGCGAACCACATCACCGCCAGGCCCCTTGTAGTACACCCTCAGCATACGAGCGCAGCGTAGGCACCTCAACACGCCGGTGAGCAACGCCGAGCCTGTCCGGGCCGCTCCTGAGGGCTCAGTACCACTGAGTCGATTCCCTCTAATCATCTTCTGGATGCGCTCGAAGTCTTCCCAGCTGACGTACCCCTCGTGAGCATTAGGGATCAGCGCGACCCATCGATCGCGTGGCCTGCGGCGCGTACACCGCTGCGATTTTCCCTCTCGATAACAGGACAGTTGCTCAGTCTTCCCGTACGCGTACGCGCCACCGTAACTCGGATTGGTCAGGATTCGGTGGATGCTCGAGTACACCGGCTTTCGCCAATGCACGTCACCACGGATTGTGCGCGCAGGTACGCAGAGATCATGTTCGATGAACCAGAGTAGCGTCTGCCGTGCGCTCCCGAGATCCAGGAACTTTGAGAAGACTAGCTCTATCGCACGTCGGATCCGCTCATCCGGGTCTTTCTCCAGAAGACGATCATCTCCTTTCACAAAACCAATGGGCGTATGCGAGACCAGCTCGCCGCGGCGGGCCTTCTCGACGCGTGCTTCGCTGGATCGCTGGCGCAGCAGATCGAGCTCGTACTCATTGAGGGTGCCTTTCAGGCCGAGGAGTAGGCGGTCGTTGCCCTGGCGAGGGCAATAGATCATTTCCTGATCGACGAGCAACGTATCGACGATACGGCATACTTCCACGAGCTTCTGCCAATCGCGGCTGTTGCGCGCAAAGCGCGACACTTCGCGCGCACATACGGCCCCGACCTCACCGAGACATACCTGGGCGACCATGCGCTCGAAGCCGTCCCGAGTAACGTGGCCACCAGCGGATCGTCCCAAGTCTTCGTCGATGATTTCCACCTCGGTCCAGCCAAGTGCGCGCAGGTGCGCTTCCATCGCGTACTGGAGTTTTTGGCTCTCGAGGTTGTTCTGCACCTGATAGGGCGAGGACTGCCGTACATACAAGATAGCTTTGCGACCGAGATGCTGAGGTTTGATCTTGTCACTCATCGGCGCGGCCTCCGCCTTGATGCAGGCTGTGTGGACTTCCGGCGTGGATCATTCTCAGTAATCGCGCCAGTAGCTTGGTCACTTCCACGCGCGTGGGTTCGCTGAGATCGTGCCACTGTGGTGTGCGAAGCTGCTCGCAGAGCAGTGTCAATTGCGTCATGCGATGGCGTCTGGGACGTGTTGTCATCAGCGTCTCCGTGATCTCTTTTCCGAGACGCCAATGCTTGTAGCACCGCCGCTTCCGCGGAACGACGATGCTCGAGGATCAACCCGCGAAGTGCCCGCAGCGCGTCACAGTCGACGATGGGATGTTCCGCAAGGTGCATGGTGCAGCACACGGCGCTGTCGAACATCCAGCGCGGCAACTGAATGAGCATTCCGTCGGCTGGCGCTTCAGGTAAGGTGCAGAGGAATGCGACTGACGCGTCCCGGCCGGAAGCCTTGCGCGTCAGAACGCTGCGCCCGTGCCAGGAGTGCCACCGATAGGCCAGAGTTTTGAGTTCGAAGGAGATGCTGTGGGTTTTCTGTGGAGGGTTTGCACAGTCCGTTGCGCTCCCAGTACACGATGCGCACCCGGTCGTGGCGGCGATTGCTGAACACGTAAAGTGCCAGCTCGAATACGCTGCGATCCAGGCTCTGCTCGATCAGCAGGGCAAGACCGGCGGCCTGCTTGGGCATGTCCACCGGCTGCACGCACAGGAAAACCACCACCTCCGCGCCCGGACGCATCATGCCGGCTGCTCCAGCAGCGCCAACACTTCGGCCAGCTCCGCGCGATCGCTCAGATCCACTTCCGCACGTCGACCGTTCCGAAGCTGCACACGCACTGTCAGCGGTGCGCTTCGCGGCGGCTCCGCCAGCGCCACTCGCGCAAAGCGCAGCGGGACTCGCTTGCTGCTCTTCGCGTCACGTGTAGCCGTGCCCCGACGCAACGGCCCCTCCGGCCATCGACCCTCACGCCGCAGCACGTTCCGCCAGTGGTACATCGCCCAGAGGGCCAGTCCGCGGCTTCGCGCATAGGCAGACAAGGCAACTCCCGAGTCCTTCCAGCCCTGCAGGTGCTCCAGCCACTCCGCCGCCTTGCGCTCCCGATCTTCTCGTCTCGACATCGCTCGCTCTCCGTTGAAGGAAAGCGGGCACCTCAGCAACTGCTCGCGGTGGAAACAAGAACGGGGACAATCGAGCGCTTACAAAATAGCTCTGAGGTCGACTCGGACGTGCCGGACGTCCGTCCGTGTCGCAGCCCGACTCAGAGCAGTAGTCACTCCCCGATGGTTGATACCTTCAACTGTTCTCTCGATCGGATTCAACCAGTGGCAAGGGCGGCAGACCAAGCCCCCTCAGGAACACATTGTGCTTAGCCGTTGCGGTACGAATTTTCTTCTCGATGTCGGCTAACTCGGCATGCGTTGCTGCCATATCGATCTCGGCCGCCGCGTGAGCGATGCTCACATAGCGTGACACGTTCAGGTTGAATTCGTTCGCCTCTATCTCCTCCATTGTCGCGCACCGCGAGTACCTTTCCTGGTTATCACGTTTCTTATACGTCTCGATCATGCGCTCGATGTGCTCATCCGTTAGCTGATTCTGCCGCTTTCCTTTTACGAACTGATCAGCAGCGTTAATGAACAACACATCGTCCGTCTTCTTGCACTTCTTCAGAACGAGGATGCAGACGGGAATCCCTGTCGAATAAAACAGGTTCGCTGGCAGCCCGATCACCGTATCGATGTGGCCGTCCTCGAGCAGCTTGCGACGGATGCGCTCCTCGGCACCACCACGGAACAGAACGCCGTGCGGCAGGATGATCGACATCACGCCATCATCCTTCAGGTAATGCAATCCATGTAGCAGGAACGCGAAGTCGGCCGCGCTCCTCGGAGCCACCCCATGGTTTTTGAACCGCACATCCTCGCTCATCGCCTCCCCCGGCTCCCAGCGATAGCTGAACGGCGGGTTAGCAACTATTGCGTCGAACTGCGCCTTCTTCGCCGGATTCGTCTCGCGCAACATATCCCAGTCGTTGGTGAGCGTATCCCCGTGATAGATCTCGAACTCTGTGTCCTTAACCCCGTGCAGCAGCATGTTCATGCGCGCCAAATTATAGGTGGTGATGTTCTTTTCCATCCCGAAGATCTTGCCAATGGTTCCGCCCGCATCCTTCATACGATGACGCACATTGAGCAACAGCGAACCTGAGCCGCAGGCGAAATCGAAAACGGCGTCCAGCTTGTTACGCGTGCCAGTCCTTGGCTCCTGACTATCGAGAGTGACGATGCCGGACAGAATGCTCGAAATCTGCTGAGGCGTATAAAACTCCCCCGCTTTCTTCCCAGACCCAGCAGCGAACTGCCCGATGAGATATTCGTACGCGTCGCCCAGCGTGTCACTACTGGTGGAGAATTCCTCAAGACCCTCCGCAATCCTCGCAATAATCGAGCAGAGCTTCGCGTTACGATCGGCATACTTCCGGCCGAGCTTTTCGGAAGCGAGGTTAATCTCGGAGAACAGCCCCACAAAGTTGCTTTGGAACGATTCCTCCTCGATGTGCTTGAAACCCTTCTGCAGCGTGTCCAGCAGCTTATCGCTCTGGGTCTTGGCCAGCTGCACGACATTGCCCCAAAGGTAGTCTGGCTTTATGACGTAGTGCACCTTCCGGCGCATCTGCTTTTCAAAATCTTCCACGTCAGCGGGGCTTTTCTCGTACCACAACTGCAACGGCGTCGTCGCCTGTCCATTGGTGAGCGTCGGATGATCCGACCCGAGCTCCTTCTTGGCGGCCAGCTCGTAGTTGTCCGAAAGATAGCGCAGAAAGAGGAACGACAGCATATAGTCGCGAAAGTCGTCCGCGTTCATCGCCCCGCGCAATTGGTCAGCGATACCCCAAAGGATTTTACCCAGCTGCTTTTGATCTTGATCGTTCATATGTCCTTATTCTTTCTCACTTGGCAATAGCGCTGGATTGAAGGGATGGCGTTCGACGAAGCCCTTAAGAATCTCACGAAA
>JBDZVF010000325.1:0-7538 GCA_040255575.1 Pseudomonadota bacterium
CTCGGCGCGGGGGCGACTCGTCAGGCTCTGCAGGGTTTTCGGACTCTGGAGGCCTCTCGGGAACCCCCGTCCCTCCTGATTCAGCGGCCTCTTCAGCCGCCCGGCGCTTGAGGGCTTCTTCACTCCGCGCGATCCACATCCACCACGGCCTTCACGCGAACGCTGACAAGTGGTCCGCGCATTGCTCGCGGCTCGCATCCAGGCTCCGTGTGCCGCTCGAAATCATCAAGGTGCGTGTGCCGCGCGCGCGCGGCGGCTCGCTTGAAGCGGCGGCACGCGACGCACGCTACGCCGCGCTCGCAGGCGCGCTTCGTCCGAACGAGGTGCTGCTCACCGCACATCACCAGGACGACCAGCTCGAAACCGTGCTTCTGCAGCTCCTGCGCGGCGCCGGCGTCCCGGGTCTCGCGGCGATGCCCGAGGTCGCGCCATTCGCCCACGGTCGGCTGGCGCGTCCCTTGCTCACGCGTTCGCGCGTCGATCTCGAAGAGTGGGCGAGCGCTCACGACCTAACATGGATCGACGACGACACAAACATCGACGAGCGCTTCGACCGCAACTACCTGAGACACACGGTGCTGCCGCGGATTCGAGAGCGATGGCCCGGTGCAGGCGCTGCGGTCTCGCGCACAGCACGGCACGCTGCTGAAGCGCGCCGCCTGCTCGATGCTCTTGCGCTTGCCGACGTCGAGCGCGCTTCCATCGGCGCCGCGCTCTCCGTGCAACGATTGCGCGCGCTCGACAGCGACCGCCGCCGAAATGCGCTGCGCTTCTGGATTGCGCGCGCGGGCTTCACCGCCCCGGACACCCGCCGGCTCGACGAGCTCGCCGGCCCGTTGCTGGAGGCCCGCGCCGACGCGAATCCGCACGTGCGGTGGAACGACGTCATCCTCGGCCGACACGCCGACATTCTCTCGATTCGCGTGGCGCAACTTGGCCCGAACGCGGTGGGAACGCGCCCACCCGCCGCGCCGACGACCGATCCCGCGTCCGAAGCCCCGGCTGATGCAGGCCGCGCAGCCGATGCAGCCGAGCTCCTCCCGCGCGCCACCGACGCTCGTTCTCAGGCCGCGGACTCGCCGGGCGCCGTAGTGTCCGCTCAAGTCTGGAACTGGCGCGAATCTTCACAATTGACGCTGGCGGCTCCCTTCGCAGGCACGCTCAGCATCGTGCGCGATCGTCACGGTCCGCTCGATCTCGACAAGCTCCCCGAAAAACTGACCGTGCAGGGCAGGCACGGCGGCGAAACCTTGCGTCCCGCTCCTGGCGCCAGAACGCGCCGACTGAAATCCCTATTGCAGGAAGCGAGGGTCCCTCCCGCGCAACGCGAATCGCTGCCGCTGATTCATGCAGGCGGCAAGCTCATTGCCGTCGCGGACCGCTGGCTCGATGCCTCAGTGCACGCGACGGCGCGAACGCGCCACCGCGCACGCCTGCGTTTCTCCCTGAAGACCCGATGACGAGTGGCCTCTTCGGCACCCGGAGAGATTTCGCGGAGAGTCACGCGTTTCCGCGGAAACGTGTCGACAGCGACCGGCTGAAACGGTCGCACGAGCAGGGCGCACGAGCAGGGCGCACGAGCAGGGCGCACGAACAGGGCGTGCGCGATGCAACACGCTCGCGAGTTTCCCTGAACATCGCTCGCCGCTCCATCTGCATTCGCGCTGTTTTCGCGCAGAAGTGGCGGCTGGCGGCGCCTGCCTGGGCGGGTTAGAGTCCGCGGCCATGAGTCGACGTCGTCCTGCCGTTCGATACACGTTCGCAATTGCGCTGTGCCTCACTCTCGCCGCATGCGACGCCCAACCAGATGTCAGACTGTTGATCTACCCCTCACGGCCATTGGACCTTGATTGCCTCGAGAGGCTGCCCGAAAACCTCACGCCGCAGGTTCCGGTCGCGGAAGTGCGGAAGGCACGGCCGCACAAGGGCGTCGAATATCAGGTGCGCGGACGTGAGAGCCACATATCGGTCTTTCAGGATTTCGATCTCAACCAGATCGAAGTGGCTTTGACCTCTGAGGCCTCGGGCCCGCCGGAACAGCAGCGGGAGAATCTGGGGCTGTTGAAGAACGTGCATCGCGGAGTCTTCAGCGCCTGCAACCTCGACCCGGTGAAAGACCGGGTCGAGCGTTCCTGCAATGGCGACGCGTGCAAGGACCCAGCATATCCAGAGCTGTAGTGTCAGCCGCCTGGCTGTGACGCCCTCGCGGCACGGGGCCGCAGTTCTTCAGCCTGTCCCGCTCGCGAGATCGCAAGTTCGTGTCTTCGCGCACCACCGGCTCGGCGCGCACACCCTCGCGCGCGTACCCTCGACCGCTGCTGCCCTGACCTTGGCACACGTCCTGACCCATTTTCGCCTTCCGACACCTCCCCGGATTTGATACCCTGTCGGCCCGTCGATACTGACCCCTCCAAAGGTCATCACCGGCACCCGGTTTCCTGTTTCGACGGGCTCCACTGCACACACATAATTAAGGTTCACCACCTTGACGCGTTTCGTATTTGTCACCGGCGGCGTCGTGTCCTCATTGGGCAAGGGCATCGCCGCCGCCTCCCTGGGTGCCATTCTGGAGGCTCGTGGCCTCAAGGTGGCGATGGTCAAGCTCGACCCCTATATCAACGTGGACCCGGGCACGATGAGCCCCTTCCAGCATGGCGAGGTGTTCGTCACGCATGACGGCACGGAGGCCGACCTGGACCTCGGGCACTACGAGCGCTTCGTGCGCACGACCACGGGGCGTCACAGCAACTTCACCACGGGCCGCATCTACGAGCGCGTCATCGCGAAAGAGCGTCGCGGGGACTATCTCGGCGCCACCGTGCAGGTGATTCCGCACATCACCGACGAGATCAAACGCAGCGTGAAGCTCGGCGCCGATGGCGCGGACGTGTGCATGGTCGAAATCGGCGGTACGGTGGGCGATATCGAGTCGCTGCCGTTCCTCGAGGCCATCCGCCAGCTCGGTGTGGAGCTCGGCCGTAGCACCTGCGTCTATATCCACCTCACGCTGATCCCGGTGGTCGGCGGGTCCGGGGAGATCAAGACCAAGCCGACCCAGCATTCCGTGAAAGAGCTGCGCGGCATCGGTATCCAGCCGGACATCCTGCTCTGCCGTAGCAAGCACCCGTTGCCGGAAGAGCAGCGCCGGAAGATCGCGCTGTTCACCAACGTGGAAGAGCGCGCGGTCATCTCCGCGATCGACGCGGACGACATCTACAAGATCCCGAGCCTGCTGCATGAGCAAGGGCTCGACGAGATCGTGATCGAGAAGCTGCACCTGCAGGCGCCGCAGACGGACCTGCCCGAGTGGCGTCAGGTCGTCAGCGCCAAGGCGAATCCGGATGGTCAGGTCGACATCGCGATGGTCGGCAAGTACGTGCAGGTCCGCGACTCCTACATCTCGCTGAACGAGGCGCTCACGCACGCGGGGCTCAAGACCCGCACGCGCGTGAACATCCACTACTTCGAGAGCACGGATATTGAGCAGCACGGCACGCATGTGCTGAAGGACATGGATGCGATCCTCGTACCCGGCGGGTTCGGCGAGCGGGGCGTCGAAGGCAAGATCCAGGCCGTGAAGTACGCGCGCGAGCATCGCGTGCCGTACCTGGGCATCTGTCTCGGCATGCAGATCGCCATCGTGGAATACGGGCGGCACATGCTCGGGCTCACAGACGCGAACAGCACCGAGTTCAACCGCGCCACGCCGCACCCGGTCATCGCACTCATTTCCGAGTGGCAGGATTCGGAGCGCGGTGCCCAGGTGCGTGACGAGAACACGGGCAAGGGCGGCACCATGCGCCTCGGCGCGCAGGAAGTGCTGCTGGCCGCAGGCTCACGCGCACGCGAGATCTACGGCAAGGATTCGATCGCCGAGCGGCATCGCCATCGCTACGAGTTCAACAACAACTACATGGAGCGCTTCCGCACGTCCGGCATGCGCTTTTCCGGCTTCTCGCGGGATGGTCTCGTGGAGATGATCGAGCTGCCGAGCCACCCGTGGTTCGTGGCTTCGCAGTTCCACCCGGAGTTCACCTCCACGCCGCGGGACGGGCATCCCTTGTTCACGAGCTTTGTGCGCGCGGCCCGGGCGCACCGCGCGGCGGAGCTTCCGCAAGCGGCGGGGCAATGACCGCATTGCCGGGCGGCAGGAGGGCGAGCCGATGAACCTCGCGGGATTCGAAGTCGGCATCGACCGGCCGTTCTTCCTCATCGCGGGCCCCTGCGTCATCGAGAGCGAGGCGCTGGTCGAGCAGGTCGCCGGCGCGATGAAAGAACTCACTGGCGCGCTCGGTATCTCGTACATCTTCAAGGCGTCCTTCGACAAGGCGAACCGCTCGTCGAAGGACAGCTTCCGCGGCCCCGGCCTCGAGGGCGGTCTCAAGATCCTCGAGGGCGTGCGCAGGAAGCTCGGCGTTCCCGTGCTCACCGACGTGCATGAAGACACGCCCTTCAACGAAGTGGCCGCCGTCGTCGACGTCATGCAGACGCCGGCGTTCCTCGTGCGCCAGACCAATTTCATCCTGAACGTCTGCTCGCAGGGCAAGCCCGTCAACATCAAGAAGGGCCAGTTCCTGTCGCCGTGGGAGATGAAGAACGTCGTGGACAAGGCGCGCTCCACCGGCAACCAGCAGATCATGGTGTGCGAGCGGGGCTTCTCATTCGGCTATAACAACCTGGTGTCGGATATGCGCTCGCTCGCCGTGATGCGCGAGACCGGCTGCCCGGTGGTGTTTGACGCCACTCATTCCGTGCAGCTGCCGGGCGGCAAGGGCTCGGCCTCGGGCGGGCAGCGGGAGTTCGTGCCGGTGCTGGCGCGCGCCGCGGTGGCCGCCGGCGTTGCCGGTGTCTTCATGGAAACGCATCCGGACCCGGCCAAGGCACTTTCGGATGGTCCGAACGCCTGGCCGCTTGACCGCATGGGCTCGCTGCTGGCGACGCTGAAGGAGATCGACGCCGCCGTGAAGAAGCGGCCGTTGGAAGAGTCGCGGCTCTCCGAGCCCTGATCCTCGTAAATCCTGATTCTCAACCCGAACCACACTACTGAAGGACTGGTGCCCCCATGACCCGTATTTCCGACATCCGCGGCCGCGAAATCATCGACTCGCGAGGCAACCCGACCGTCGAGGCCGATGTGGTGCTGGAAAGTGGCGCGATGGGCCGGGCCGCCGTGCCCTCGGGCGCCTCGACCGGCACGCGTGAAGCGGTCGAGCTGCGTGACGGCGACAAGAAGCGTTATCTCGGCAAGGGTGTGCTGAATGCCGTGGAGCACGTGAACACGGTGCTCAAGAAGGCGCTCATCGGGCACGACGCGCAGGACCAGGCGGGCCTCGATCGCAAGATGATCGAGCTCGACGGCACCGAGACCAAGGGCCGCCTCGGCGCGAACGCGCTCCTCGCCATCTCGCTCGCGAACGCGCATGCCGCCGCGAACGACGCGAAGATGCCGCTGTACAAGCTGCTCGCGAAGGGCCGCGAGCCCGTGATGCCGGTGCCGATGATGAACATCATCAACGGCGGCGCGCACGCCAACAACGCGCTCGACATCCAGGAGTTCATGATTCTCCCGGTCGGCGCGCCCACGTTCCGCGAAGCCCTGCGCTATGGCGCGGAGGTCTTCCACAACCTCAAGAAGATCCTGAACGACAAGGGCATGTCCACGGCGGTCGGCGACGAGGGCGGCTTCGCGCCCGATCTCGGCTCGAACGCCGAGGCGCTGGATGTCATCCAGCAGGCTGTCGAGAAGGCCGGCTACAAGCTCGGGCAGGACATCTATCTGGGTCTCGATGTCGCGAGCTCCGAGTTCTTCAAGGACGGCGTGTACGAGCTCGAAGCGGAGAACCGCAAGTTCAGCTCCGCCGAGTTCGTGAAGTACCTGGCGGACCTCGTCGGCAAGTACCCGATCATCACCATCGAGGACGGCATGGCCGAGGGCGACTGGGACGGCTGGGCGCAGCTCACGAAGGCGCTCGGCAGCAAGGTGCAGCTCGTCGGGGACGATCTCTTCGTCACCAACACGAAGATCCTGAAGGAAGGCATCGACAAGCACATCGCGAACGCCATCCTGATCAAGGTGAACCAGATCGGCACGCTCACCGAGACGATTGCCGCGATCGACATGGCGGACCAGGCGAAGTACGCGTCCGTGGTGTCGCACCGCTCGGGCGAGACCGAGGACAACACGATCGCCGACATCGCGGTGGCCACGGCGTCGACCCAGATCAAGACCGGGTCGCTGTCGCGGTCGGATCGCATGGCCAAGTACAACCAGCTGCTGCGCATCGAAGAGGAGCTGGGCCGCGTGCGCTATGCCGGGCGTGATGCGTTCCCCGTGAAGATCTAGTTTTCGAGGGGCCCGGGGGCATCAACCCTGATGCTCCTGTGCCACACGTCTGATACTCTCGCCGCCACAATGAAGTGGTTTGCAGCAGCACTGGGCGTTGTCGTTCTGCTTTTGCAGTACCGCTTGTGGATGTCTCAGGATGGCGTGCGGGAGCTTGCGCGGCTGGAGCAGGCCGTACAGGACCAGCGGCTCGAGAACGAATCGCTCGTGAGCCGCAACGCACGCCTCGCGGCCGAAGTGCGGGATCTGAAGAAGGGGGTCACGGCGCTGGAAGAGCGCGCCCGCAGTGATCTTGGCATGATCGCCCGCAACGAGACGTTCTATCAGGTCATTCCCCCGCGCGGCGACGATTCGGCTGGGGCGCCGCCCACACGAACCGCCGCGCGCTGACGCGCGCTGAAGCGGCACTCCCATGCGCTATTGGCTCGTCATGCCGGCCGCAGGTGCGGGCACGCGATTCGGCGGGCGCGTTCCCAAGCAGTACGCGGCCTTGCGCGGGCGCACCGTGATCGAGTGGGCGTTGGCGCCGTTCCTGGCCGATGCGCGCTGCGCCGGCGCGGCGGTGGCGCTCGCAGCCGGGGACACGTGGTGGCCCCGGGTGTCCGAGCGCATTCCGGCCGTGACGGTTTGCCAGGGTGGCGCGCAGCGCTGTGAGTCGGTTCGCAATGCCTTGCTCGCCTTGAACCGGCGGGCGGGGAAGGACGATTGGGTCCTCGTGCACGACGCCGCCCGGCCGTGCCTGCCGGCGGCCGACCTCGACAAGCTGCTGACGCATGCGTCTGTGCATCCGGTGGGGGGCATTCTGGCGCTGCCGGTTGCGGATACCCTGAAGCGAGCGGCCCGGGTCGAGGGGGCGGCGGCTGGCAGTGACACTGGAACTGGCAGAGAGGCTGGTGCTGCTAGAGAGGCTGGTGCTGGCAGAGAGGCCGGTGCTGGCAGAGAGGCCGGTGCTGGCAGAGAGGCCGGTGCTGGCAGAGAGGCCAGTGCTGGCAGAGAGGCCGGTGCTGCCAAAGAGGCTGGTGCTGCCAAAGAGGCGGGCGGCGCCAAAGAGGTTGGCGGCGCCAAAGTGGCCGGCGGTGCCAAGATGGCCGGCGGCGCCAAAGAGGCTGCCATCGCTGACCACGCTGCGACTCGCAGACAGGTGGGTCTCGGCAAAGACGTAGGCGGTGCCAAAGACCCTGGCGGCGCGAAAGAC
>JBDZVF010000747.1:0-1522 GCA_040255575.1 Pseudomonadota bacterium
GCGAGGAAAGCCGCGTGCACGAGTTCATGGACCAGATCGACCAGCGCCAGAAGACCCTGGTGTTCTGCGCCACGCAGGACCACGCCGCGCGCGTGCGCAACGCCATCAACCAGATCAAGGACAACCCCGACCCGCATTACTGCGAACGGGTGACGGCCGACGATGGCAAGCTCGGCGAGCAGCACCTGCGCGAATTCCAGGACAACGAGAAGACGCTGCCGACGATCCTCACCACTTCAAAGAAGCTCTCGACCGGCGTCGACGCGCGCAATGTGCGCAACATCGTGCTGCTGCGCCCGATCAAGTCGATGATCGAGTTCAAGCAGATCATCGGCCGCGGCACGCGCACCTTCGACGGCAAGGACTTCTTCACCATCTACGATTTCGTGAAGGGCTACGAGAAGTTCGAAGACCCCGAGTGGGATGGCGAGCCGTTGCCGCCGGATGAGCCGCGCGAACCGAAAACGCCGACGAAACCGGATGACCTGCCGCCGCGCACCGGTGGCGTCGAGAACCCCCCGGAGCCCGTGGCGAAGGTCGTGGTGAAGCTGGCCGATGGCAAGGAGCGCTCGATCCGCTACCTCGCCGCCACCACGTATTGGCACGAGGGCCGGCAGATCACTGCGCAGGAATTCATGCAGCAGCTGTTTGGCGACCTCAACAATCTGGTTGCCTCGGAAGAAGATTTGCGTGCGGTATGGAGCGACCCTGATCGGCGCGAAGCCTTCCAGCAGCGGTTGAAGGATCTCGGCTACGATGCTGATCGTCTGGACGACATGCGGCGCCTGATCGACGCCCCCAACAGCGACATCTTTGACGTGCTGGCCTATGTCCGCTTCACGCTGGCGCCGTTGTCGCGCCACGAACGCGCCGGTAGTGCGCGCGCGACGGGACTGGATGGCTACCAGCGAGAGATGCGCGGCTTCCTCGACTACGTGCTGGAGGCCTACGAGAAACACGGCGTGGACGAGCTGGCATCAAGGAAAATCGCGGACTTCCTGCGCATCCGCTACGGTGGCACCAACGATGCCAAGCGCCTGCTCGGCCCGGTGCCCGCAATACGCGAGGCCTTCATCGCGATCCAGGCGCATCTCTACCAGTAACTTGGCGGCAGTAGGGGCACTGCCCGCCGCTGTCGCGTGAACAGCCGGCGGGCATTGCCCGCCCTATGCGCAAACAACCCACGCGCTCCTGCTGTCTGGCGGGGCTGCATTGATTGCCGCAGGCTCCGCAAATCCGCCCTCGGCTCAGCGCAACCCCAACGCCGCCCGCGCCCCCGCCCGAAAGCGCCGACTCAGATCCAGCCGCGTCCCGTCGTGCAGCACGATCTCCGCCCCGCCCTTGAACAACGGATGCACCTCGCGGATGCGGGCCAGGTTGACCAGGGTGCCGCGATGGATGCGCAGGAAGCGCGCCGGGTCGAGTTGCAGCAGCAGGTGGCGCAGGGTGTCGCGGTGCAGGTAGCGCACCGGGCCGACGTGGATGTGCAGGTAGTTGCCGTCGGCGCGGATCCAGTCGATGT
>JBDZVF010000326.1:0-7469 GCA_040255575.1 Pseudomonadota bacterium
CTTCACGATTGGCGCTGTGCTCGTAGATGCGCTGGTCAACCTTCCAGATCTGATCCGCGCGCACCAGGAGCTGATACGCGCTGTCGTACTGCTGGCGCGCCAGGTACACCTGCGCGAGAACGGCCATCTGCATGGCCATGCGCTTCTGTTCGGCGAGTTGCTCGTTCGCCTTCGAGAGCTTGCGCACCTTGGGCGCGTTCAGGAGCCCGAGCAGGTTCGTGCCGATCTGGGCACCGGCTTCGCGCCACTGGTTGTTGATGAGGTAGTTATCGGAGTCGTATTGGTAGCCGTAATCGAGCGTGAGGCCCGGGAAGAGCTTCAGCATCGACTTGCGCGTCTCGGCAACGGCGATGCGCACGTTGTAGAACTGCTCGCGCAGCTCGGCATTGTGGGTGATCGCGAGCTCTTCCATGTCCGCGACCGCCAGCTCACGGTGTGCCGGCATGAGGTCCGCCGCCGTCGGCGGGGCGAGCTCAAGAAGCGTGCCCGGCGGCAGGTTGATGAGCGCGGCGAGCTCGATGCGGGCAGCGGCGAGCTCACGGCGGATGCTTTCCAGGATGCGCAGGTTTTCGAGCACGGTGCGCTGGTAGCGCAGGGCGTCTGCCGGGTCGCGCAGGTTCTCGGATTCGATGGTGCGCGAATCGGCCAGCGCCGCCTCGCCGAGCTTCAGGGTTTCCGCGAGGTTGCCCTCGATTTGCTGGGCGCTTGCGGCCCGCCAGTAGGCGGTGCGCACGTCCGCGATCAGGTTGTGCAGGGCCTTGCGGCGCCGTTCGCTGGCGATCAGCACCCGGTCCGCGTTCTGCCGGGCGGCGTAGTAGCTCACGCCGAAGTCGAGCACGTTCCACTGGAAGCCGAGGTCTGCGGTCCGGTGATTGCGGTCGGAAGAGATGTAAGGATTGGCGAGCGAAGGCAGGCCGGTCACCGAGTCCTGGCTCCGCGTGATGCGCTCGTTGCTCCGCCAGCCGTATCCGGCATCCGCCATGAGCTTCGGCAGCATGTCGTAGCGGGACAGGTCGAGCTGACCGGAGGCGAGCGTCTCTTCCATCATGCGCGTGCGATGGTCGAGGTTGTTGAGCACCGCGCGGCGGATGGCGTCCGCGAGTGTGAGTGGGCCCGTGAGCGGCTCTACGTCTTTCTGCGCGGCTGCGCGATCGCTGGCCGCAATCTCTTTCTGTTCCGCAGCCGTGAGGGGTTGGGGATGAAGGCTCGCGCAACCTCCTAGCGTGAGTCCTGCGAAGACGGCCGCAGTCCCGATAAAGAGCCTGGCCCGCGCGCCATCGAATCGTATCCGTCGCATCAACCCACTCCGGTGGTGTGAAATTTGCGGCGAGAATAGGGCGCGTGGCGCCAGGCAACTGGCTGCGCATCACATTGAAGCCAGAGACAAACGACAGTCAGATCACATTTTGTATTTACCGCAATCTGGGCCCTGGTCCGCTCGGAAAGTGCGTATGCGGAAGCATGCAGCGATGTTCGGCTCGCGGGCGAAGCGCGCGCGCCTTGAGCCGATCTGCGGGGCATTGCGCCTAGACGAACCGGAGTCACGCCCAGCAGCGCGCCATCGCCATGCCGTCCGGCACGTTGCTGATCGCGCTGCTCAGTCCCGCGATGAGATCCTGGCGCAGCGACGCGGCCCTCGGCAGCCTGAGCCACCGCCGCCCGTGAACGGTTTGCCGCAGATCATCCGGACCCGGCTGGTCCGTTTCGGGTACGGGGGAAGATTCCGGCATCTGCGGGGGCGTGGGAGGTCTCCATGAGCTTGGAAACTCGCCCATCGGCGTGTCCGATATGTGGCGCCAGATTTTATCGTTTGTGGAATGGCGCTGGCGTACTAGCCTCAACAGTCCCGCTACCGCCAAAAAGGGGCGGCCAGCAACACAAGACCCGGAGGAGTGCGTCATGTCGAACGACATCTTCCCTCACCCCACGCCGGAGCTCGCCGCCATGCGCCGCAAGCTCGCGCCCGAGATCCAGGAAGCCTTCACGAGCTTCAGCGCTCGGGTGTTTGCCGAGGGCGCGTTACCCGTGAAGACCAAACAGCTCATCGCGGTCGCGGTGGCGCACGTTACGCAGTGTCCCTACTGCATCCGCGGGCACACGAAGGCAGCGCTGCGCCATGGCGCCACGGCGGAAGAGCTCATGGAAGCAATCTGGGTCGCCGCCGAGATGCGCGCAGGCGGCGCTTACGCTCACTCGGCCCTCGCGCTCGATACCATCGAGGAGGCGAAGAAAGCCGGGAACTGAGCGAGCGAGGGCACTAACATCACCGGAGCACACCCATGATTCAGATCAAGCGAACCTATGAGCCCCGGGCGAGGGGCGACGGCCAGCGCTTTCTCGTCGAGCGGCTCTGGCCGCGCGGCATGAAGAAGGAGGCGCTCCACGCGGACGCGTGGCTCAAGGACGTTGCGCCGAGCACCGAGCTGCGGCAATGGTTCGGGCACCAGGTGGAACGCTGGGATGAGTTCCAGCGACGCTACCGGAAAGAACTGGATGAGCACCCGGCCGCGTGGGCACCCATTCTGGAGGCCAGCAAAGAGGGCCCGGTGACGCTCCTCTACAGCGCGCGCGACGAGCAGCACAACGGCGCCCTCGTCCTGCGCGAGTACCTGACCGAACGCAGCCGGCCGCGGCATGGTCGCGCTTCGAGCGCACACTCCATATCGGCACGAAGGCACTGAAGCGCGGCCGTGGAGATGTCTTCTCGCCAAAACGTCTTCTCGGGCACGCACAGGGTCCCCGAGGCGAGGCCGGGCGACAACTGAATGCGGCACAGACTCTCCACTCGCGCACCTTTCAATCTCGAAGCGACTGTCCGGGTGTTGCAGCGGCGGCCTGTAACCCGCGTGGACTTGTGGGAAGAGGGTTGCTACCTGCGCGTGCTGCCCACGGCGAAAGGGCACGTGCTCGTCGAGGTGCGTGACTTTGGCGCCCTCAACGAGCCGAATCTCAGGTTCGGTATCCGCGCGGGAACGGCTGACGCCAGTGCCTTCCCGCACCTGAGGCGAACGCTGCGTCGGGTGCTCGGTCTGGACGTGAACCCGCAGCCGCTCAGGCGAATCGCCGAATCCAATCCCACCCTTCGCTCGACCGCGGTGGCGCTGCGCGGCTTGCGGCCGCCCCGATTCGTCAGCCTCTTCGAGGCGTTCGCGAGGGTGATCCCGTTTCAGCAATTGAGTCTGGATGCGGGAGTTGCCATTGTCGGCCGGCTGGTGGAGCGCTTTGGTGAGCCGCTCGAGCACGGCGGCCGGCGTTTTTACGCATTTCCCGCCGCCTCGGTAGTCGCTCGTGCCAATGTGGCGGCACTGCGCGCCTGCGGCCTCAGCTCCTCGAAAGGGGAAACGCTGCGACACGTTGCGCGAGCGATCGACTCGGGTGAGCTCATTGAAGAACGCATTGCCAGCATGACGACGCGCGATGCGCTCCAAACGCTGATCGCTCTGCCCGGAATCGGTCCCTGGAGCGCAGCGCTGGTACTGCTGCGCGGCCTCGGGAAACTCGACGTCTTCCCGCCGAACGATGTGGGTGCAATCCGCGGGCTCAGCGCGCTGCTGCATGCTGAACCGGGAGCCGCGCTGACGCAGGCCATCGAACGCTTCGGTGATCTCCGCGGCTATCTCTACTTCATGGGTCTGGGCAACAGCCTTCTGCGAAAGGGCCTCATACACGGGCGGTCGGGCGGGGGTCGCGGCGACCCTGTCGGATCTGAGACCGAGCCGAACTCGCCAGTGCCCCAAGGCACTCGCATTGCTACCTCGTGAGCCCGGCCAACCTCATGCGTGACCATACGGTGCTGCCATGATCGACACTCGCCAAAAGTTGGAGCTGAATACTGGGACAACCCGCACGTACTGCTCTCTTCCGACGCTGGAGAAGAGCGGGATCGGGCGCATCTCGCGCCTTCCGGTGAGTCTGCGGATTCTGCTCGAATCCGTGCTGCGCAATCACGATGGCCGGCGAATCGACGATGCAGACGTCGAAGCGCTCGCGCGCTGGGAGCCCAACGCGCAGCGCACGGCGGAGATTCCCTTCGTCGTGGGGCGCGTGCTGCTGCAGGACTTCACCGGCGTGCCGCTGCTCGTCGACCTGGCCGCGATGCGGTCCGCCGTTCGCCGCCGCGGCGGCGACCTGGCGCGCGTGCAGCCGCATGTTCCCGTCGATCTCGTCATCGATCACTCGGTGCAGGTGGACTACTTCGCCCGCGAGGACGCACTGAACCTCAACATGGCGATGGAGTTCCACCGCAACGCCGAGCGCTACGCCTTTCTCAAATGGGGTGCGCAGGCCTTCGAGGGCATGCGCATCGTCCCGCCCGGCTTCGGCATCTGCCACCAGGCGAATCTCGAGTTCCTGGCAAGTGTGGTTCTCGAAAAAGACGGCGTGCTGTATCCGGATACGCTGGTCGGCACGGACTCGCACACCCCCATGATCAACGGACTCGGTGTGGTGGGCTGGGGTGTGGGTGGCATCGAGGCTGAAGCCGCCATGCTCGGCCAGCCCGTGTATCTGCTGCTGCCGGACGTGGTCGGCGTGCATCTTCGCGGGCGGCTCCGCGAGGGCGTGACCGCTACCGATCTCGTCCTGCGCATCACGGAGGTGTTGAGGAAAGCGCACGTGGTCGGCAAGTTTGTCGAGTTCCACGGCGAGGGCGCGGCCAGCCTTTCCGTGCCGGATCGCGCGACGCTCGCCAACATGTCGCCGGAGTACGGCGCAACGATCGGCTATTTCCCCGTTGACGAGCAGTCCTGCCGTTACCTGCGCGGCACAGGCCGCAGCGAGGAGCAGGTGGAGACGGTGCGGCGCTACTACACGGCGCAAGGGCTTTTCGGAATGCCCGCGGCGGGCCAGTGCGATTACAGCAGCGTCATCGACGTGGATCTTGGCGAAATCGAGCCTTCCGTAGCCGGTCCCAAGCGTCCGCAAGACCGGATTGGTCTGGGCCAACTCCGGCAACGGTTCCTGAGCTTGCTCACGAGCCAGGAGGGTTACGGCAAACCGGCCGCCGAGATCGACCGCCGCTTCGAGGTGCGCGTGACCGAGGCCGGCGAACCGCGTCCGGGCGGGGGCAAGCAGTCGGGCGATTCACTTCCCGATGGCCGTGCGCGCGATACCAGCACGCTCACCGAAGTGGAGATGATGAACAATCGGCCGACGCCGAACGGCATCGACACATCGATTCCGCGGTCCGCGCGTACAGCGACGAGCGATCTGACACATGGGGATGTCGTCATCGCGGCCATCACGTCCTGCACCAACACGTCGAACCCGGCGGTGATGCTGGCGGCGGGCCTGCTTGCCAAGAAAGCGGTGGAGCTCGGTATCCGGGTGAAACCGTGGGTGAAGACCTCCCTTGCGCCCGGCTCGCGCGTGGTGAGCGAATACCTGATTCGCACGGGCTTGCAGCCGTACCTCGACAAGCTCGGATTCAACGTCGTGGGCTTCGGCTGCACCACCTGTATCGGAAACTCGGGTCCGCTCGATCGCGCCATCGAGGAAACGCTCATCCGGCACGATCTCATCAGTGCGAGCGTGCTCTCGGGAAATCGCAACTTCGAGGCGCGCATTCACCAGAGCGTCAAGGCGAACTTCCTGATGAGCCCGCCGCTCGTCGTCGCGTTCGCCATCGCCGGGCGTATCGATATCGATCTCACGAGCGAGCCGCTCGCCGTGCTCGATGGACGCGAAGTGCATCTGCGCGACCTCTGGCCGACGCTGGAGGAGATCGACGCGCTGGTCGGCCGCGCATTCGATGCCGCCGAGTATCGGCGCATCTACGGCGATTTCGCCCGACAGAATCCGCTGTGGAACGAGATCCCGGTCGGCAAGGGGAAGCTGTACGACTGGCAGAGCGACTCGTTGTACATCCGCGAACCGCCGTATTTCGATCCGTCGATGGCGAGCCCGGCCTCCGCGGAACTGGCGGGTGCACGGGCGATTGCGATCTTCGGTGATTCGATCACCACCGATCACATCAGCCCCGCCGGCGCTATCAAGCCCACCTCGCCCGCGGGCGCCTATCTGACCGAGCGCAACGTCGCCGCCGAGGATCTCAACAGTTACGGCGCACGGCGGGGCAACCACGAAGTCATGGTGCGCGGAACCTTCGCCAACGTCCGCATCAGAAACCTCATGGTGCCCGGTGTGGAGGGCGGCATGACTCGTCATCAGCCCGATGGCGAAGTCATGACGATCTACGAAGCGTGCGAACGCTATCGCACCGAGGGTGTGCCGCTCATTGTGATCGCGGGAGAAGACTATGGCGCCGGCAGCTCGCGTGACTGGGCGGCGAAGGGCACACGCCTGCTCGGTGTGCGCGCGGTGGTTGCGCGCGGCTTCGAGCGCATCCATCGCTCCAATCTCATTGGCATGGGCGTTCTGCCTTGCCAGCTGCCGGATGGTGTAACCGCGGCGACGCTTGGGCTCGATGGCACTGAGCTCTTCGACCTGCAACTGACCGAGGGCGTGAAGCCGCGTGCTTCGGCAACGCTGCGGATCAAACGTCGCAATGGAGCGCAGGACTCCGTGCCGCTGGCCGTGCGCATCGATACGCCAATCGAGGCAGCGTATTTCGCCGCCGGCGGGATTCTTCCGTACGTGCTTGAACAACTGCTCGCCCAGGCGGGCGAAGGGTCTTCCCACAGGGGAGGGCTCTGAACAAGGTGGCGGCGGAAAGCTGACCCCATACGTGCTTCAGGAGCGAGTGTCATGTCCGAGCAAAAAGAGCTGAGCGGCCCCGACCTCGAAGTCGGCATTGCGATGGCGGAGCTGCCCGAGAGCAAGCCCGTCCTGGGACACGCCCGGGGCGAACCCGTCGTGCTCGTGCGGAAGGGCAGTGAGATCTGCGCGCTGGCCGCGACCTGCACCCACTACGGTGGTCCGCTTGGCGAAGGGCTCGTCGTTGGGAAGACGCTTCGCTGCCCGTGGCATCACGCACGCTTCGACCTGAACACCGGCGAGGCGCTGGGTGCACCGGCGCTGCGCGCAGTTGCCTGCTATGAAGTACAGCAGCGCGAGGGACAGGTCACCGTAGGGCAGAAGAAATCGCTGCCCAAGCCGAAGTCGCCTCCGTCCTCGCCTGGCTCAATCGTGATCATCGGGGCGGGCGCGGCGGGCGCCGCCGCGGCCGAACGGCTGCGCAGCCTCGGCTGCACCGGGTCCATCACCCTGATTGGCGAGGAGGAACCCGGCCCGGTGGACCGGCCGAATCTCAGCAAGGACTACCTGGCCGGCACCGCGCCGGAAGAGTGGTTGCCGCTGCGCTCGCGCAAGTTCTACGAAAAGATCGGCGTGGAGCTTCGAATCGGCGACACGGCGACCGCACTCGATCCGGCTCGCAGGACAGTCACGCTCGCGAGCGGGCAGACGCTCCAGTACGACGCGCTATTACTCGCGCCGGGTGCGCAGCCGGTTCGGCTGGCTCTCGGCCCATCTTCACCACCTGTTTTTACGTTGCGTACGCTGGCGGATTC
>JBDZVF010000327.1:0-7466 GCA_040255575.1 Pseudomonadota bacterium
TGCATCTCGTGTGCAATGGCATCTGGCGCAATGACGACCTGGTTGACGCGCACGGTCTTGAAGCTTGGTACGAGCCGCGCAGTGGAAACACCCCCGCCGCCGCAGCCACCTGCCGCCGTGCAGGCGCATGGCATCTTCGGGGCCGGACGAGCCGCGGTACGGGCTTTCGTTTCAACCTGATCGATTGGCTGAGTCATGTGCCGCTCTGCCCGCTATCGGATGTGCCCCGGGGCACAGCAGGCCCGCCGAAAGACGGGGCCGTACCCGCGGGACCGCGCGTGGCGGACGCCGCGAACTTGTCACGCCAAGGCCGGCGCGAACGCACGATCTGGTAACCCGGCCGAAACAGATACCAGATCGGCGCGCTCCAGATATGCACGAGCCGTGTGAAAGGCGTGATGAGAAACAGCGTGAGCCCCACCACGATGTGCACCTTGTAGACGAGATACGCATCGACGATGAGGTCGGGCGCCTCCGGATTGAAGGTGAGTATCCCGTGAGCCCAGCCCATGAACAGCACCATTTCCGTCCCTTCAAGATGCTGGATGGTCCAGAACGTGGTGGCGAGGCCGAGCGAGAGCTGTATCCACAACAGAACGAGAACGGCGATGTCGCCGAACGAGGAACTGCGCCGGATGCGCGGGTCGATGAGGCGGCGGTACAGCAGCAGACATGCGCCGATCCATGCTGCGAGTCCTGCGAAGCCGCCGACGACGAGCGCAGTAATCTGTTTCGTGCGATGAGTGATGCCCACCGCGTCGAATACGTTGATGGGCGTCAGGAGGCCGACGAAGTGCCCGACGAGCAGGATCAACACGCCGATATGAAAGAGATTCGACCCGAGGCGCATCTGCCGCCGGCGCAGGAACTGGCTCGATTGCGATCGCCAGCTGTACTGGTCTTTGTCGAAACGCAGGATGCTGCCGAGGATCAGCACCGTGAGCGCGAAGTAGGGAAACCAGCCGAAGGCGAGCTGATTCAGGAAAGCGTTCATGATCCCCTCCCTTCACTTGCGAAGCGCGCTGGCGAGCGCGATCTGCGCGGCGCGGATGCGCGCGACGACGCCACTCTCCCGACTCCCCGGCTGCGGGCGGCCGAAATCGACCGCAGCCTCCTCCCATTCCTCATCGAGCGACTTGGCCTCGCTCGCCTGCGCACGCAACTGCGCCAGCGCCTTCTCGTCCGGTCGTGCATTCACGGCGGCGATGAGCGCATGGAACACGCCCGCATAGGCAGAGCCGTGCTCCTCCAGCCGTTCCTGCAGCGCTGCGTAGATGTGCGCGGGCTCGGCGAGAAGCTTCTGCGCCTCGCCCGCAGGCTGGCAGGATGCGAACTCCAGGAAGAGCGGCAGGAAGTCGGGCAGCTCGTTCGCCGCAATGGCATAGCCGTGCTCCAGATACATCTGGCCGAGCGCAACCATCGCCTGCCCGCGTTCGCGGCTCTCGCCGTGCACGTGCTCGAACAGATACAGGGAGAATTTTCGCGTGCGGTCGAAGAGATCGCTGTATGTGGCCTGAAGGTCGAGCAGGCTCGCGCTCTCCATCTGCTGCAGCAGCGGGGCGAGACGGTCGAGGGCAGGGCCCGGCAGCACGCGCTCGCTCACGAGCGCCTCGCGAACCTCGCCGAGATGTGATTGCAGCTCGGCGGAGGGGTATGAGAGGAGTGCTGACAGCGCGCGCAGTGTCTTTCTCATGTGGAGGGATCCGTGCGTGGATGGCGTGGGCTCGTCTTCGGCCCCCCGAACAGATTCAGGCCCGAAACGCCGTTGGTGCCTTCGCGAAAGCCGAACCCGGCCGAGCCGCGCAGCAGATACGCATCGTCCTGGCTCTCTTCGCGATGAGAGGTCGGAATGACATAGCGGTCCTCGTATGCGCCGAGCGCCATGTATCGATACATTTCCTCGATGATCTGGCCCGTCAGGCCGACCCGCGTCGCGATGGACTCGTCTATCCGTCCGTCCACGGTCTTCGCGCGCATGTAGGCGCGCATGGCAAGCATGCGTTCGAGCGCGGCGGCGATCGGCGTCTCATCGCCCGCGGTGAGTAGATTGGCGAGGTAGCGCAGCGGAATGCGCAGTGAGCGAACGTCCGGCATGCCATCGTTCACCGTCATGCGGCCGGCTTCGGCGACCGATTGAATGGGTGAGAGCGGCGGCACATACCAGACCATCGGCAGCGTGCGGTATTCGGGGTGCAGCGGGAAGGCGACGCGCCACTCCACCGCCATCTTGTATACGGGCGAGCGCATTGCCGCTTCGATCCACGCTTCCGGCACACCGTCGCGCCTCGCGGCCTCCTGCACGGCGGGATCGTGAGGATCGAGGAAGACGCCGAGCTGCGCCGGATAGAGGGCTTTGGGATCTTCGACCGAGGCGGCGGCCTCGATTCGATCCGCGTCATACAGCACCACGCCGAGATAGCGGATGCGGCCGACGCAGGTCTCCGAGCACACCGTCGGCTGGCCGCTCTCGATACGCGGGTAGCAGAAGATGCATTTTTCCGATTTCCCCGTCGACCAGTTGTAATAGATCTTCTTGTAAGGACAGCCGGACACGCACATGCGCCACCCGCGGCATTTCTCCTGGTCGATGAGCACGATGCCATCCTCCTCGCGCTTGTAGATGGCGCCGGAGGGGCAGACGGCGACGCAGGAGGGGTTCAGACAGTGCTCGCACAGCCGCGGCAGGTACATCATGAAGGTCTTTTCGAAGTGGCCGTAGATCTCCTTCTCGACGCCGGAGAAGTTGTAGTCCTGCGAGCGTTTTTCGAACTCCCCGCCGAGATCGTCTTCCCAGTTGCCGCTCCATTCGATCTTGTTCAGCACCTCGCCGGTCACGAGCGAGCGGGGCTTTGCCACGGGCTGCGCCTGAAGCTCCGGCGCCGACTGCAGCCAGTCGTACTCGAACGTGTAAGGCTCGTAGAAATCGTCGATCTCCGGCAGGTCGGGATTGAAGAAGATCTTCGCGAGGATGCGCCACTTCGACCCGAGCCGCGGCTCGATACGCCCGTTCTTCCGGCGCACCCATCCGCCGCTCCAGCGCGACTGGTTCTCCCAGTCCTTCGGGTAGCCGATGCCGGGCTTGGTCTCGACATTGTTGAACCAGACGTACTCGACGCCCTCGCGGTTGGTCCAGACGTTCTTGCAGGTGATGGAGCACGTGTGGCAGCCGATGCACTTGTCGAGGTTCATCACCATCGGGATCTGCGCTCGCACCCTCATCGCACCGTCTCCGTGTGTCGTGCCTGCTTCGCGGGGTCTGCGACCTTGTCGAACCAGTTCACCGCATTCATCTTGCGCACGATGACGAACTCGTCGCGGTTGGCGCCGACCGTGCCGTAATAGTTGAAGCCATACGCGAGCTGCACGTAGCCGCCGATCATGTGCGTGGGCTTCATGTTGATGCGCGTGACGGAGTTGTGGATGCCGCCGCGCAGGTTCGTCACTTCCGAGCCTACTGTGTTCACCAGTTTCTCCTGCGCGTGATACATGATCGCCGTGCCCGGCATCACCCGCTGTGAAACGATGGCGCGCGCGGTCAGGGCGCCGTTGATGTTGAACGCCTCGATCCAGTCGTTGTCGCAGATGCCGGCGCGCTGCGCGTCTTCTTCGCTGAGCCAGACGGCGGGGCCGCCGCGATTCAGCTGCAACATGATCAGGTTTTCGCAGTACGTGGAATGAATTCCCCACTTCTGGTGGGGAGTGAGCAGGTTCAGCGTGATCTCGGTGTGCCCGTTCGGAAGCTTCCCGAGCACCTGACGCACCGTGCGCGTATCGATGGGCGGGCGCCAGGTGACGAAGCCTTCGCCGAATGCACGCATCCACTGGTGATCCAGATAGAGTTGCTGGCGGCCCGTGAGCGTGCGCCATGGAATGAGCTCGTGCACATTGGTCCACCCGGCGTTGTAGCTGACGTCCTCCCGTTCGATGCCGGACCAGGTGGGCGAGGTGATGATCTTGCGCGGCTGAGCCGCCACATCCCGAAACCGGATCTGCTCGTCTTCCCGGCCTTCGGCCAAGTGCTGGTGCCTGCGTCCCGTGGCCTTCTCGAGGGCCTCCCAGGCGCGCATGGCTACGCGGCCATTGGTCTCGGGCGCAAGGCTGAGAATCGTCTCGCAGGCTTCCACGTCAGTCACGACTTTCGGCCGGCCCGCGGCGGGGCCGGTGTGCACGACTCCGTTCAGTGCTTTCAGCAGATCGATCTCGGGAGTGGTGTCCCAGGTGAGTCCCTTGCTGCCGTTGCCGTGCTCATCGAGCAAAGGCCCGATCGAGGTGAATCGCGCGTAGGTTGCCCGGTAGTCGCGCTCGACGAGCGAGACGTTCGGCATCGTGCGGCCGGGGATGGGCTCGCACTCGCCGCGTCCCCAATCGCGTGGGTCGTAGGCTTGCCCGAGCTCACCCGGTGTGTCGTGCTGGATGGGCGTGAGCACCACATCGTGCTCGACACCCAGGACCTCCGGGGCGACCTCGGAGAACTTGCTGGCGATCGAGCGGAATATGTTCCAGTCGGTCCGGCTCTCCCAGAGCGGATCCAATGCCGCGGTGAGCGGGTGAATGAACGGATGCATATCCGTCGTGTTGAGATCGTGCTTCTCGTACCACGTCGCGCTCGGCAGCACGACGTCCGAATAAACGCTGGTGGTCGACATGCGGAAGTCGACGGTCACGAGGAGATCGGCCTTGCCCACGGGCGCCTCGTCGTGCCACACGACGTCGATGGGCCGCCCGCCATCGGGCGGCAGGTCGCTGCCGACCACGCCGTGCATGGAGCCGATGAGGTGCTTGAGGAAGTATTCGTGCCCCTTGCCACTCGCGCCGAGCACGTTCGAGCGCCAGAAGAAGAGATTGCGGGGCCAGTTGCGCGGATCGTCCGGATCGACGCTCGCGAGACGCAACTCGCCGGATCGCAGTCCATCGGCCACCACCTGGCGCGGGTCGGCACCGCGCGCGGCGATCTGCCCGCCGAGATCGAGCGGGTTCGTCTGAAGCTGCGGCGCTGAGGGGAGCCACCCCATGCGCTCGGCGCGTACATTGAAATCGATGATGCTGCCCGACCAGTTGCTCGGTGGCGCGGTCGGCGACAGGAGCTCCGAGATTTGCAGCGTGTCGTAGCGCCACTGATCCGTGTGCGCATACCAGAACGAAGTGCCGTTCATCTGGCGCGGCGGCCGCAGCCAGTCGGATGCGAACGCGAGCGGCAGCCAGCCAGTCTGCGGGCGCAATTTCTCCTGCCCGACGTAATGCGCCCAGCCACCGCCGGATTTACCCACGCAGCCGCACAGCACGAGCATCGCGATGATGCCGCGATAGCTCATGTCCATGTGGTACCAGTGATTCAGGCCGGCGCCGAGAATGACCATCGAGCGCCCTTGCGTCTTCGCGGCGTTCTCGGCGAACTCGCGCGCCACCTGGATGATCGCGTGGCGCGGCACGCCGGTAATGTTCTCGGCCCACGCCGGAGTGAAGGGCGCATCCTCATCGAATGTTCTGGCGAGGTGCTCGCCGCCGAAGCCGCGGTCCACGCCGAGATTGGCGGCGAAAAGATCGAACACCGTCGCCACCGGCGCGGTGCCGCCTTTGATGGCGATCCTGCGCACCGGCACATTGCGAACCAGCACCTCGGGATGATCGGTTGCGACGAACGTCTGCGGAGCGGCGGTGCCGAAGTACGGAAACGCGACGGGTGCCACTTCGTGATCGCTGCCGGCGAGCGTGAGACGGAGCCTCACGTCCTGGCCTCGTCCGTCGCGCTCCTCGAGATTCCACTTGCCGTCTTCGCCCCAGCGGAAGCCGGCCGAGCCGAGCGGACAGACCACTTCGCCGCTGCGCTCGTCGAGCGCCACGGGTTTCCAGTCGGGGTTGTTGGCTTCGCCGAGCGCTCCGTCGAAATCCGCCGCGCGCAGGAGCCGGTCGGCCACCAGGTTGCCGTCGTGCTCTGTCAGTTTCACCAGCATCGGCAAATCGGTGTAGCGGCGCGCGTAGTCGGTGAAGTAGGGCACTTCGCGCTCCACATGAAACTCGCGCAGGATGACGTGCGCGAAGGCGAGCGCGAGCGCCGCATCCGTCCCCTGTTTGGGATGCAGCCACATGTCCCCGAACTTGCAGGCTTCGCTGTAGTCCGGCGAGATCACGACGCTCTTGGTGCCCTTGTATCGCGCTTCGGTATAGAAGTGCGCGTCGGGCGAGCGGGTCTGCGGAACATTGGAGCCCCAGACGAGCAGGAATCCGGAGTTGTACCAATCCGCCGATTCCGGCACGTCGGTCTGTTCGCCCCAGGTCTGGGGACTCGAAGGCGGCAGGTCGCAGTACCAGTCGTAGAAGCTCAGGAGCGTTGCGCCGATCAGGGAGAGATATCGGCTGCCGGCGGCGTACGAAATCATCGACATGGCCGGAATGGGCGAGAAGCCGGCGATACGGTCCGGCCCGTACTCACGAATCGTGTAGGCGTTCGCGGCGGCGATGAGCTCGGTGACTTCATCCCAGCCCGCGCGCACGAGTCCCCCGCGGCCGCGCTTCGCCACCCAGCTCGAGCGGAGCGCTTCGTTCTGCACGATTGAACGCCACGCCGCTACGGGGCTCAGTGTGCGGCGCGCCTCGCGCCAGGCACTCAGCAGCGGTGCCCGCACCAGGGGATATTTGAGACGGGTTCCCGAGTAGAGATACCAGCTGTACGTTGCGCCGCGCGGGCAACCCCGCGGCTCGTGATTCGGAAGATCTGGCCGCGTGCGGGGGTAATCCGTCTGCTGTGTCTCCCAGGTAACGATGCCGCCCTTGACGTAAATCTTCCAGGAGCAGGAGCCGGTGCAATTTACGCCATGCGTGGAGCGCACGATTTTGTCGGCAGCCCAGCGCTTGCGATAGGCATCTTCCCAGGCGCGGCTTTCGCGCGTGGTTACGCCGTGACCTTCGGAGAAGGGCTCGCGTGGACGGGTAAGGTAAGTGAGGCGATCGAGGAAGTGGCTCATCCGACTCGCATCTCCTGTGCTTCGCCGACCCGTGACGAGCGCGGGCTGTCCGAAGCGATCGGCGGCAGCAACATCTGTGCCGATTACCGCGAGCGGCGTCAGGCGCAAATCCGCTGCGCGGGTGTCAGTGCGCCGGCACGCTCCAGCGGCTGGAACGGACGAACCCATGCGGATCGCGCGCGGTTGCTATGCACGGCACACGTTCGGGGCGGTGCCGTTGCCGGAGCTTTTGATCGCGGCCCGGAATGTCCATTGCTGTTCGCCAGCGAAGGGAGGAGGGCACGCATGCGAGTCCATCAAGCCGTATCGGGGGAACACGCTCGGTACCGGGTCCTCATCGTCAGTACCTTCGCGTTCACCATCTGCTTCGCCTCCTGGATGATGTTCGGCGTCATCGGAATTCCGATCCGGCAGCAGCTCGGGCTCAACAATACGGAGTTCGGTCTGTTGACCTCCACGCCAGTGCTGCTCGGTGCCGTCATGCGTCTGCCACTTAGCATGTGG
>JBDZVF010000748.1:0-1509 GCA_040255575.1 Pseudomonadota bacterium
GTACGCGATCGTGCAGGGCTACGAGGACCTGAACGATCACACGGAGCTTCGCCGCGACACGCTGCTGCAAAGCATGCTCGATCGCGATACGCCACTGGCGTCTGCGCCGACACTATGTCGGTTGGAAAACCGAGCCAGCCGCGCTGCGGCTTGGGCGCTGCATGCGCAGTTGGTCGAGACCTTCATCGCCTCGTTCGCAAGCCCGCCCCAGGAGCTGGTGCTCGATTTCGATGCCACCGACGATCCGGTGCACGGCAAGCAGCAGGAGCGCTTCTTCCACGGCTACTACGACAGCTACTGCTTCTTGCCGCTGTACGTGTTCTGTGGCGAGCAGTTGCTGGTGGCCTATCTTCGCCCGAGCAAGATCGATGGCGCCAAGCATGCCTGGGCGGTTCTGGCGTTGCTGGTCAGGCGGCTGCGACAGGCCTGGCCCGAGGTCAGGATCGTACTGCGTGCCGACTCGGGGTTTTGTCGGCGGCGAATGCTCGCCTGGTGCGAGCGCCATCAGGTCGGCTACTGCGTGGGGCTCGCCCGCAATGCGCGCTTGCAGCGCCAGTGCCAGCGTTGGCACGAGCAGCTGGCCGAGCAATTCACCCTTACCGCCACCAAGCAGCGCGCGTTCTTTGAGTTGCGCTATGCCGCCAAGAGCTGGCGCACGCAGCGGCGCGTGATCGCGCGGCTCGAGTACGGCGAGCAAGGCGAGAACCCGCGCTTCATCGTCACCAATCTGCCCGGTGAACCCGGGCCGCTCTACGATGAGCTCTACTGCGCGCGAGGCGAGGCGGAGAACCGCATCAAGGAGGCGCAACTCGGTCTATTCGCCGATCGCACCTCGTGTCATTACTTCGCCGCGAATCAATTCCGTCTGCTGCTCTCGAGCCTCGCCTACGTGCTGGTGGAGCGGCTACGCGCGCTGGGCCTTCAGGGCAGCGAGTTCGCTCGTTGCCAAGCAAGCACCTTACGCACCAAGCTGCTGAAGATCGGAGCCGTCATCGTGCGCAACACCCGGCGCGTGCGCGTGATGCTCAGCAGCGCCTTCCCCTATCCGGACACATTCCGCCGCGCCGCCATCGCGCTGCGCTCGCCATAGCCCGCCTCGAGTGCTGTCCCCGGCACGCTGATAAACAACGGGGGTAGGGGGAGGTGTCTCCGGAGCTGCTCAAATCGACATCATCGACCGCAAACGCAGCCCTGGCGCGGCTCGCCCTGGGCACACACCACAAATTGACCAAAAGCCGCACCACCTATGAAACATGCGGGCTAGGCCGTCCGTTCGATGGCGGTCTCGCTCTGGCGCGGTTTAACTCGGGTTCATGCGTCACGCGTTGAACAACCGGGTCGACCTCAAGCCGCGCCGTCGCGCGCTGCGAAGTACGTTGACCTCGCCTGAAGCGCGGCTCTGGTCATGTCTGCAGCGCAGCCAACTGGGAAGCAAGTTCCGCCGGCAGCACAGCCTAGGACCCTTCATCCTCGATTTCTACTGCCCGAGCAAACGGATCGCGATCGAGC
>JBDZVF010000749.1:0-1457 GCA_040255575.1 Pseudomonadota bacterium
GTTGACCCCGGCACAGATCAAGAAGCTCGCGCCGCCGCTGAACCTGAACGCACACTTCCCGGTCGTCGGTGGGTTCATTCAGCGTCGCGCAGGCATTTCGCGCCACGATGCCGTGGTGTGGGGCTATGCCCGTGCGGCGAGCGCACTCGGTGTCGACATCGTCCAGAACTGCGAAGTGCTCGGGTTCGACTGTAGCGGAGGCGCTGTCCGCGGTGTCAGAACTTCGCGCGGCAACCTGTCGTCAGCGCGAGTCGTGATTTCGGTTGCTGGGCACTCCTCCGTGCTCGCGCAGGCCGCAGGTCTGCGACTTCCAATTACGACGATGGCGCTGCAGGCAATGGTTACGGAGCCGGTGAAACCCGTGCTGGATGTCGTGATGATCTCTGCTGCGGCCCATGCATACGTGAGCCAGAGCGATCGAGGCGAAATCGTGATTGGCGGAGGCGCGGACGTCTACAACTCTTACACGCAGCAGGGCAGCCTTCCTGTCTTGCGCGCCACGGTGGGTGCGGTTGTCGAGCTCTTTCCGAGCTTCAGCCGTTTGCGCCTGATGCGCCAATGGGCGGGAATGGTGGACGTGACCCCTGACACCACGCCGATCATGGGGCTCACGCCAATAGAAGGTCTCTACATCAATTGTGGCTGGGGCACCGGGGGATACAAGGCGATCCCGGCAGGTGGGGAGACAATGGCCCATACGATCGTCAACAACCAGCCGCATCCTTTGATCACACGGTTCGGCCTCGATCGGTTTGAGCGGGGAGCCCTCGTGGATGAGGGCGCCGCGGCCGGCGTGGCTCACTAGAAGACCAGCAATGCTGCGGATCGAGTGTCCTTTCTGCGGAGTACGCGATGAGCCGGAGTTCATCTTCGGCGGTACGTCGCACGTTTCGAGGCCTCCCATGGAATGCACCGATGCGGAATGGGCGGGCTATCTGTTCAATCGCGAGAATCCCAAAGGAGTGCACTACGAGCGCTGGCTGCATGCATATGGCTGCGGACGGTGGTTCAACGTTGCCCGCAACACGATAACGCATGAAATCCTGGCTGTTTATCGCATGGGCGAGCGCCAGCCAACGCTGCAGGAGCGGGATGCCCCCGCATGATGAACGGCCCCTTCAGAGTAGCGTCCGCCGCTGGCATGGGGATCGGCATCGATTCCTCAAAAGGGCTGCGTGTGCGCTTCAACGGCAGATCACTCGCAGGTTTCGCGGGTGACACGTTGGCCTCTGTCCTGCTTGCGAATGGTGTTCGCGTAGTCGGTCGCAGCTTCAAGTTTCATCGACCGAGGGGCATCTATAGTTGCGGTGTCGAGGAACCGAATGGATTCGTCGAGCTCGGGCATGGGGCGAGCGCAGTCCCCTCGGCTCGCGCCACGCTCGTTGCGGCAGAAGAGGGGCTCGAGACATTCGTGCGGTCGGGGTGGCCTTCGGTCGGGTTCGACCTTGGACGTGTCC
>JBDZVF010000328.1:0-2908 GCA_040255575.1 Pseudomonadota bacterium
CGGCGAGCGCCAGCACCGCGACACGCGCGACTCGGGAATTGAACATCATGGAAACTCTCCTCACTGGGGCGGGCCGGCAGCAAGATCATTGCATCCGTCCCGAAACGGCGCGTAGCTTTACCCAAGTCTGCACCTCGGAGGAAGCCCCATGCGAAGTGTCGCGGACTGGCTGGGGGAATACGGCGACAGCCACGTCGACCCGACAAACAAGTTGCTCCATTGGGTGTGCGTGCCGCTCATCGTGCTCGCGCTGATGGGCCTGATCTGGAGCATCCCGGTCCCGCCCGCCTTCACGGCAGTGAGCCAGTGGCTCAATTGGGCGACACTCGTAGTCCTGCTGGCACTCGTGTACTACGCCTCCCTTTCGATACGGCTCGCGATCGGTATCGCCATCGTGTTCCTTGTGATGTTCATGATTGTGCGCGCCCTCGCCGAGCTGCCCCCGCCGCTCTGGGCGACCTCGCTCGTCATCTTCGTGGTGGCGTGGATCGGGCAGTTCGTCGGCCACGCGATCGAGGGCAAACGCCCCTCCTTCTTCAAGGATGTGCAGTTTCTCCTGATCGGCCCGCTCTGGCTGCTGGCCGCCCTGTACCGACGGCTCGGAATTCCTTACTGAGAGAACGACTATGATGCGCGCCCCTTCGCCTCAGGAATGAGCCATGGCCATGAGATCCCTCGATCCTGTGGACCTGTACGACGTGCGCGGGCAACTCACGGAAGACGAGCGCATGGTGCAGGAGTCGGTAGCGCGCCTCGTTGACGACCGCGTGCTGCCGATCATCCAGAAGTGCTTCGAAGAGCACCGGTTTCCGAAGGAGCTGGTGCCGGAGATCGCCGCGCTCGGCCTGCTCGGCTCCTCGCTCGAAGGCTATGGCTGTGCGGGCCTGAATGCGGTCAGCTATGGCCTCATCTGCCAGGAGCTGGAGCGAGGCGATTCGGGCATTCGCAGCTTCGTGTCCGTGCAATCCTCGCTCTGCATGTATCCCATCCACGCGTACGGCACCGAGGAGCAGAAGCAGAAGTACCTACCCCGCATGGCGCGTGGCGAGCTCATTGGCTGCTTCGGTCTGACGGAGCCGCACGGCGGGTCCGATCCGGCGAACATGAAGACGCACGCCAAACGGCGCGGCAAAGACTGGGTGATCAACGGCGCGAAGATGTGGATCACCAATGGCGCGATCGCGGATCTATGCATCGTATGGGCGCAGACGGAAGGTGGCATCCGCGGCTTCATCGTTGAAACGGGCACGCCGGGTTTCGCCGCACCCGAGATCGAACGCAAGTTCTCCCTGCGCGCCTCCGTAACGTCCTCGTTGTTCTTCGATAACGTGGTGGTGCCGGAAGAGAACGTGCTGCCGGGTGTCACCGGGCTGAAGGGTCCGCTTTCCTGCCTCACGCAGGCGCGTTACGGCATCACGTGGGGCGTGATCGGACCGGCGCAGGCGTGCCTCGCCCAGGTGCTGGACTACACAAAGACCCGCGTGCTGTTCGGCCGCCCGCTTGCGGCAAACCAGGCCATCCAGATCCGGCTCGCCGACATGGCCCGCCGGATCACCACGGCTCAGCTTCTGTCTTTGCAGTTGGGTCGACTCAAGGACAAGGGCGAGATGACCCCCTCCCAGGTGTCGCTCGCCAAGTGGAACAACTGCCGGATGGCGCTGGACGTCGCCCGCGACGCCCGCGACATGCTCGGCGGGGCCGGGATCAGCGCGGAATACGTACCAATCCGTCACATGTTGAACCTTGAAAGTGTTATTACTTACGAGGGCACCGAGACGATCCACCAGCTGACTGTTGGCCGCGAGCTGACAGGGTTGAATGCCTTCTAGAACAACTGAAGGCGTTCAGCGAGGCGAGGCGTACAGCGGGGCGGCTCGGCCCGGCTCAGTAGAAGCCCGTCAAAGGCACAGGTCGGGGAAACGCCGCCGCGCGAGCCACTCGTCGCGGCGGCGTGTACCCGGCACCCGCTATCCAATGAGCGGTAACGACAAAGCGCAGTGGCCCGCCGGGTGAAATCGCTTCGAAGGGGTAACACGTCACGAGCGTGAGGCGCGGCTCCTCGTCGTCCAGCGCAATTCGCATCGTGCGGCTATCGGCGACGCTCACGTCCGTCACCGCAAAGACAAAACGCCTGCCATCGGGCCGCTCAACAGTGATGCGATCGCCTATGCGCGCAGGCTCCAGCTGGCGGAAGTGCGTGTCGCGATGTGCGGAGATCACGCTATTCCCCGGCTCCCCAGGGAGCACGCTTGCGGGGTCGTGGCTCGGCGCGAACGCCAGGTTGCGGCCGCTCGAGCCCTCGAGCACAACGAGCGTGCGCTCATCCTTGAAGGTCATGCGTGCAACGGGGCTCGTGTCCGCCCAGGGCCAGGGCCGGGCCTGCGCCAGGCCTTGCTGAGTGCGCTCCCACGCGTCGTTGATCAGCACCTGTGCGGCGAATGCCTTGATGTGAATCCAGCAAGCCGCGGTGAGGCAGGCGATGCCGACCGTGCCGAGGCTCAGCCCTGTCGCGCGCCGCAGGTTCACGCACGCACCCTCATGCGAACCGGCGCGAAGATCAGGAAGGCAATTCCGAGCGCCAGCAGGCCGATGAGCGTCAATAGCGGCGCCGGGGTCGCTGTCCTGGCAAAACCGGTGGTGTTCGCCCAGGGCGTGCCGCGCGGGGCCGACACCGGCACCTGCTCCGAACGGGCATCGATGCCGACCGGACGAACGGGCGTGTCATCCACCGCCACGAGGCTCGTGTAGTCGCTGACGAGATGGTGCTCGAGCGCCAGACTCACGATCTGGTTCTCTGCTTCGGCCGCATCGCCACCCAGGTTCTTCTGGCGCGCGAGCGCCGAGATGCGCTCGCGCGCCCACAGCTTCGCGATTCCCGAGCGATCGTTCACGATCTTGAGCGGAAGCT
>JBDZVF010000328.1:2918-7397 GCA_040255575.1 Pseudomonadota bacterium
GTCCATGCGCCACCCCCGCTTCGGCCGTTCAGCGTGAGCACGCCCTGCGGCAGCTTCGAAAGCTTCGCGACGACGGTCAGCGGATCTCCGGCATACAGGTCACTCGGCAGTGTGGAGGCGAGCGTCGCCACCGAACCGCCAGGCCAATGCAGCTGAAGATCCACGAGCGCGGGATTTTCCAGCTTGCGAAACACGTCGCCCATGCGCTCGCTCACCTGCTCGATCTGCGGGATGAAGGTGAAGCTGCCGCGTCCGGCGGCGGCGGCTTCACGCATGAAGTACGCGTTGGGCGCACCGCCAATTCCCACCGTGAAGAGTCGCGCGCCGCCGATGCGATCGCCGATGAGCTTCACGAGCTCCGCCTCGTTGCTGACACTGCCGTCCGTGACGAACACGATCTGCCGCAAGGCATCCACAGTGGGAGGCATCGCGAACGCAAGCTCCAGTGCGCTTCGCATCTCGGTGCCGCCGCTTGCGACGAGCCTGTCGATGAAATCCTCCGCGCTCTGACGGTTGACGGTCACCGCCGGCTGCGATGTCGAGAAGAGGCTCGTCGCATCATTGCTGAAGCGGATGATATTGAACGCATCGCCCGCGTGCAGGCGCGCCACTCCCAGGCGCAGCGCGGCGCGTGCCTGTTCGATCGATGAGCCACTCATCGAGCCCGACGTGTCGATGATGAACACCACTTCGCGCTTGTACATCCGCTCGGCCGCCAACTGGGGCGGCATCAGCGAAACGAGCACATAGGTATCGTTGCCGATGCGTTCGGCGAAAGCCGAAGCGTAGGTATCCGGCTCCACGCTCGGGATCCACACGAGCTCGAAGTCGCGATCGGCCGGAACGGCGGTTGAGCGCAGATCGATGCGGCGGCCCGTGCCGTTCATTTCCATCAGCACCGCATGGTTCAGGCTCTTCACCTGCTGCACGGGGAAGCCGGGCTCGAGATCGATCTCAATCTTCGCCTTCTGGACGGCAGCCTCGACGTGCTCCGGTGTGGCGGAGCCTGCCGCCGACCCTCCCTCCTCGCCCGCATCACCCGGCGTGTAACGCGGCGTGATGCTCAGGGGCAGGCTCAAGGAGTAGCGTGCATCGCGGAACGCAATGGTGTCGAGATACGCGATGTTCACCGTGATGGCCGAATGAGGCGCGATGTTCGCCACCGAAGTGCTGAACATGTTGGGCCTTTCCTGATCGACGAGGCTGGCGCGGCGGCCTTCGCTCTTCGCCTGCTCGTAGGTGGCGCGTGCCTCCTGCTTGCGCTTGATTTCACCGCGTATCCGTCGCTCACCCACGCGCATCTCGAGCTCATCGACCGCCGCGCCGGCAGACAGTGGGAACACGTAGAGGCCTTCGACCCAATCGTCGCTCGGGTTCTCGAAGGTCTGGGTCACGTGAACGCGCGCCACGTTGCCGGTGACCTGCGCGCGGATCTGCGTCGCCTGGCGGAGCGCCTCGGTCGGCGCACCACACGGCATGGAGCAGAGATAGAGCGTGCCCGCGCGCGCGTCGTTCGGCGTGGCGCCGAACACAGGCGGCCAGACTACCCCGGCCAGCAGAATGGCGAGGATCGCGAGCCAGTTGATAACGCGTTCTCGCAGCGGCGTGGGTTCGGCAATCATTCCGGCAGCTCCCGTTTCGGATGGGAGCTATTTCATGGCCGGTCGGTAGCGCCTTTACGGACGACAACGTGGCAAGCCGGCATTCAATCCTGACGAAAAGTGGCAGGCGGCATGCCCTGCGGCGAGCGCGTCGGGCAAAGTGAATCCCGTCCCTAGAGCACGGCGTCGCTTGCCTGTAGCCTTGCGACCATGAAGAAGCTCATTGCCATCGTTGAAGACGAACCGGCCATCCGCGACAACTACGCTGCGGCGTTCTCGCGCGAAGGGTATGCAGTGCGCACCTATGGCGATCGCGCGTCGGCCATGACGGCATTCATCGCGCGGCTGCCTGATCTCGCCATCATCGACATCTCGCTCGCGGAAGAGCCGGAAGGCGGCTTCGAGCTGTGCCGGGAGCTGCGGGCGCTGTCGGCCGAGCTGCCCATCATCTTTCTCACAGCGCGCGACAGCGAGCTCGACGCCGTGTCCGGCCTGCGCCTCGGCGCGGATGACTTCCTGACCAAGGATCTGAGCCTTCCGCACCTTAGCGCGCGAGTGAACGCCTTGTTCCGTCGCGTCGATGCCCTGCGCAAGCCGCACGAGGACAATCAGATCGTTCGCCGCGGCCCGCTCACTCTCGACGCCGAGCGCATGCAGGTGCAGTGGGATGGCAAGGTGGTGCTGCTCTCACTCACGGAGTTCTGGATCGTGCACGCGCTCGCGAAGCATCCCGGCCACGTGAAGAATCGCCAGCAGCTCATGGACGCAGCGAACGTCGTGCTCGACGACAACACCATCACCTCACACATCAAGCGCATCCGGCGCAAGTTCCAGGCATTCGAGCCCAAGTTCGACGGCATCCAGACGGTCTATGGCATGGGGTATCGCTGGGTCGAGTAAGCGCGCATGTCGCTGCGACTGAAGCTGCTGCTCATCAGTCTCTTGACGCTCGTGCTGCCCTGGGCGGGCTACAAGTACGCCCAGGAAATGGAGAAGGCGCTTCGCGAGGCCGAAAGCCAATCCCTCGCGGCGATGGCCAAGACCATCGCCGCCTCGTTGCAGGGGCGTGAGGAACTGCTCTACCGGGGCGCGACCGGCGAGCAGCTTCCGAAGCCGGAGCGCTATGACCTCGTGCCCATCCCCCTGTCCGGCGAACCGTTCGTCGACGGCTATGTGGAGGAATGGCCCGAGGCGCCCGGCGCCTGGAAGTACTTCAGCCACGGCAACGACCGCCTGGGCATTCTCACCGGCGTGCGCGATCGCATGTTCTTCGCGCGAATCGAGGTGCGCGATGACAAGGTCGTCTACGACGCGCCGAACGCGAGCCCGCTCGAGCCCGAATCCTTCGGGGACCGCGTCTGGATCGGCTTCGAAGACACCACGGGCGCCGAGCGCCAGATATTCCTCGCCGCCAGCGGGCCCGGGGACGTGCATGCCCGGCGCATCGAAACGCGCGAATACGGGCGGCAGGAAGCGGTGAACGAGCCGCGGATCGATAGCGCCTGGCAGCCGATGAGGGACGGCTACCGGATCGAGCTTCGCATCCCGCTATCCCTCCTCGGCAGCCGGTTCGGCGTGCTCATCGATGATCGGGACGAAGTCGGCGCAGTGGCCAGCAGCTACGGCACGCTCCGAGGCGACGACCTTCGCACACAGGGGCGACTGATCGCCGCCTCACCGGACCTCGCCCGCTACCTGAACCAGTTCCTCAAGGACCAGTCCGGCCTGCGCCTCGCCGTCTCCACGCCCGACGGCGCGCAGCTCGCCATGGCCGACGCGCCCACTCTTCCGCCCAACTATGGCGAGGACGGCCGCACCCTCCTCGTGCTGCTCTACCGGCGCATGCTCGACGAGCCGGGCGAGCGACGCATGGTCGAAGTGCCCGCGCCGATCCACGACCGGGACGGCCAGCGCGTGATCGGCACGCTGCGCGTCAGCCAAACCGTGGATCACTGGCTCACGCTGCGCGATCACGCGCTCACGAAGTTGCTCAACATCACCCTATTCACGAGCGCGCTGCTGGTGCTGGTGATGTTCATCTTCGCCGCCCACCTCGCCCTGCGCCTCGCGCGCCTGCGAAGGGCGAGCGAAAACGCGCTGACGCGCGAAGGGCTGGTCACCACATTTCCCGAATCGAAGGCGTCCGATGAGCTGGGCGATGTGGCCCGCAGCTTCTCGACACTGCTTCTGCGCCTGAACGAATACACAGGCTATCTGCGCACGCTCGCGGGCAAACTCGCGCATGAGATCCGCACGCCACTCACCATCGTGAGGTCCTCGCTCGACAACCTCGAAACCGAAAAAAGCATTCCCGACTCCGCGCGGGTGTACCTCGAGCGCGCCCGGCAAGGCAGCGATCGGCTCAATGCGATGCTGGTGGCGATGGGGGCCGCCACACGAGTGGAAGAAGCGATCCAGAGCGCGGAGCGCACCCGCTTCGATCTCGTGCCGGTGATTGCGTCGGCCGTGGAGTCCTACCGCATCGGCTTTCCGCAGCGGCAGTTCGCCGCCGTTCTTGCACCCGGCCCGCTGGAAATCGATGGCGCGCCCGACCTCGTGGTGCAGCTGCTCGACAAACTCGTTGATAACGCGGTGGATTTCAGCGCGCCGGGCGCGACGATCACGATTCGCCTGCGCCTCGGGTCGCATTACGCCGTGCTCGAAGTGGAAAATCCCGGGCCGCCGATTCCGCCGGACGCCCATCGCAGGATCTTCGAATCGCTCTGGCAGTCACGCGCCGGCAGCGATCATCGACCCCACTTCGGGCTCGGTCTTTACATCGTGAAGCTGATCGCCGAGTACCACGGCGGATTCGCGACCGCCGAAGACCTGCCTGAACGCACAGGCGCGCGCTTCTCGGTGCGCTTCGAGGCGTGAG
>JBDZVF010000329.1:0-7390 GCA_040255575.1 Pseudomonadota bacterium
TTGCCCGACGTGCTGTGCCCGCCCGCCCGAACCGCCGTGAGCAGCTTGTGCTCGCGCGCGAAGTTCACTGCGCGCATCACATCCGCGGCCCCAACGCATGAGGCGATGAGTGCCGGACGTTTGTCGATGGTGCCGTTCCACACGCGGCGCGCCTGCTCGTATCGGGCGTGCGTGGGCAGCAGCAAGTCGCCTTGCATGCTGGCGGCGAGATCCGTGATGTCCGCGCGGGCGAGGGTGATCTGTGCGCCATCCAGGCTGCGAGCGGGCAGGTCCGTCGCGGAGCCGGTTCGGCCGGCCGAGCCGCTGTCGGCCGCACGCAGATAACCCAGTGGCAGCCAGGCGGCGCTCGCGCACGCCGAGGCGCGCAGAAACTCGCGTCGTTTCATCGTGCTTCCCCCCTCGATTTCAGTATTCGTTGTATTTCTTCGAGCTGCCGCGCACCTTCTCGACGGGATAGCGGCAGGCGTTCACCTCGATCTTCTCATGAGCCGCGGCGATGAGGTCGATGCCGAGCTTGTCGGAGAGGCGCACGAGGTAGTTCAGCACGTCCGCCGCTTCCGCGCGGATGCGTGCAAGCTGGGCGGAGTCGGGGGACTTGCTCTGCTCCTCGGTCAACCACTGGAACTCCGCGGCGAGCTCGCCGGCTTCACCCACGAGTGCCATCGCCAGATTCTTGGGCGAATGGAACTGCTCCCAATCGCGTTCCACGGCGAACTCGCGGAGGCGGGTGGCCAGAGCGGATAGCTGTGATTCCATCGGTATTCCCCCGTGCTTCGGTTTCCCGTGCGTAAGCGCGAGCCTAACGCGATTCGATTGCGCCCGGGGGAACTCGACTGCGCAACGTTCGTTAGGGCGGGGACGACGCGCTACCGGGCGAGGAAAACATGCGACTTGCGATTCTGACGGCGAGCATGCTGGGAATGATCACAATGATGGCGGGCTGCAGCCAGAAGGAAGCGGCGCCAGCCGAATCCACCACGCCTTCGACGACCGCGAGCACTGAGCCCGCGACCACGGCACCTCCCAGCGACAGCGGCGCTGCCGCTTCCGAGCATCGCGTGGACCTGATGCCAGGCCAGGGCGGTGACGTCTCAGGCACCCTGGACCTCATGCCGAGCGACGGCGCCGTTTTGATGACAGGGGTCGTCAGCGGCCTGCAGCCCGGATCGGAACATGGCTTCCACATCCACGAGATGGGCGATTGCAGCTCGCCGGACTTCAAGAGCGCCGGCGACCACTTCAACCCCACCTCCCAGCCGCACGGTGACCCGGCAAACCCGCCGCACCATCTCGGCGACATTCCGAATCTCAAAGCCGATGACGTCGGCAAGGCGCCGGTGAACGCGCGCATCGAAGGCGCCACGCTGGGCGATGGGGGCCCGAACGATATCGTCGGCCGCGCCGTAGTCGTGCACGCCGAGCGGGACGACTACAAGACGCAGCCCTCCGGAAACTCCGGGGACCGGATCGCGTGCGGGGTGATTCAGTAGCCCGATCAATGTAGGCCGTGATATACGGCGTGCCGCTCCGTTGACCTGATGCCGAGGCAGGGAACTGCTACTGTTACGGCCTCGCTTCACGCAATGGAACTCGCATGAGCAATCGCTCGCACCGGAACGCGGGTCATCGGGGAATGAACGCGCTTCGCAAGCGGGGCGCGCTGCACTCATCGGAGAAGCTCGCGCCGAAGGCCAGCGTCGCGCGCACCCACCACAGCGTCCTGATAATGGATTGCCTCGATCTTCTGGGGCGGCTTCCGGATCGATCCATTCAACTCATCGTCTGCGATCCGCCGTACAACATCCGGCTCGCCCACTGGGACATTCACGCCGACTATCTTGCGTGGGCGGCCAAGTGGCTTGCCGAAGCGGAGCGCGTGCTCGCGCCGGGCGGCAACCTCGTGCTATTCGGCGGCTTGCAGTATCAGGCCGAGGCAGGTTCGGGCGATCTGCTCACGCTCATTCAGCATCTGCGCCGGCACAGCACGATGCTGCTGGCGAACCTCATCGTGTGGAATTACCCGAACGGGATGAGCGCGCACCGTTTCTTCGCGAACCGGCACGAGGAGATCGCGTGGTTCGGCAAGACCTCGAAGTACTACTTCGACCTGGACTCGGTGCGCGAACCCTACGACGACGCGAGAAAGGCGGCGTATCGCCGGGACAAGCGACTGCGGCCCGAAAGCGTCGAGAAGGGCCGCAACCCCACCAACGTGTGGCAGCTCCCACGGCTCAACGGCAACTCGAACGAGCGCGTCGGCCACCCCACGCAGAAGCCGCGGCAGGTCATTCAGCGGCTGGTGCGGGCACTGTCGTATCCGGGCTCGGTAGTGCTCGACTTCTTTGCCGGGAGTTGCGTGACGACGCGTGTCGCGATCGAAGAAGGCCGGCACAGCATTTCATGCGATGCCGACCCCGTGGTGCACGATTATCTGAAGAAGCAGCTCGCGATGATGAGCGCTGCGCGCGAAGGCGCGCCCGGAGGCGCAGACGGCGGGCGTGACTTCCACATCAGCGATTCGCTCTCACACACTCATCCCGTATTTGGCCGGGAGACCGCGACATTCACCGCCGTCGAAGTCGTCGCATCACCGAACCCATGACGGCCTTCGCCTCCGAAAGCCCGGTCAGCCACGCCACGCCGAAGTAGACGACGCCGAACGTGCCCAGCACGAGCACCGCGACGATGATTGGATGCATCGCGCCGATGGCCCATTTCACGGCGTACCCCGCGACGCCCGCGATCAATGCGGACGCGAACATCCTGGCAAGATGCGACAGCCCCGCGCTCACGTCACCGATGCGTTTGCGCAGGCTGCGATAGAGCAGCGTCCACTCCAGCCACGAACCGGCGGCTGCGCCCAGCGCGAGCCCGACGGGTCCGAGCGATGAGCCCGCGACGCGCACATCCGTGAACAACCCGCCGGGGATCGTCAGCGAGCCGACGGTGACCGACTGAAACTGAAGCATCAGCACCGCACCACAGAGTGCGGCCATCAGCACGCGCATGGTTGCCACTCGAGCGGGCGTCTTCGTGTCGCGAAGGGCGAAGAAGGCGGACTGGTAGATGCGGGTGCTCGTGGAAGCGAGGAGACCCAGGCTGTACGCGCCGAGTATGAGCCACACGGCGATGACATCCGCTGAGGTGAACCGGCCCGCGCCGTAGATGCCCGCGACGACAACCTGGCCGAGCATCAGAAACGCGACGAAGCTGGGCACCACGAAGAAGGCGACGCGCCGTCCGGCGGCAACGGCGCGCTCGCGCAGCGCTTCCGTCGCGCCGCCGTGCTCGCGCGCGAGCTCCGGCAGCTCGGCCGCCGCCACACTCATTCCGAAGAGGCTCACGGGGAGTACGTAAAGCGTTTGCGCGAACTGGATGCGTGCCACGGCGCCGAGCCCGAGCAGGCTCGCGAGAATCATGTCGATGTACGTGCTCACCTGCACCACGCCGCGGCCCATGATCGCGGGGCCCGCGTTGCGCAGCACTTCCTTGAAGGCGGATTCGGTGCGGCCCGTGTTGAGCCGGATCTCCCGCTCGAGCTTCAGTACCCACGGCAGCTGGATGCCGAACTGCAGGAAGCCGCCAACCAGCGCGCCCCAGCCCGCGGCCATGAGCAATCCGTCGAGCGACAAGCGACTGTGGAACGCTACGAATGCCGTGATGATGGCGATGTTCCACAGCACCGGCGCGAAATAAGGGACGAAGAAGTAGCGGTGGCTGTTGAGGATGCCGAGCGCCCACGCGGACAGCACGAGGATGCCCGTCATGGGAAAGATGATGCGGACGAAGTCGATCATCAGCTCGCGCTGATGACCCACGAAGCCGGGCGTGAACACGGTGACGAACACCGGCGCCAGCAGCACGCCGAGCAGCGCGACGATGCCGGCGACGCCCAGAAGCAGCGCGAACATGGCGCCGGCGAGGCGGCCGGCTTCTTTGGTGCGGCCCTGACCGAGCAGGGACGAGTAAACCGGGATGAAGGATGCGCTGAGCGTGCCTTCGCCCAGCAGGTTCTGCAGCACGTTCGGCATGCGCAGGCCGGCGGCAAGCACGTCCGCCTGCATACCGGTGCCGAAATAGGTGGCGACAACGCGATTGCGAATGAGCCCGACCACGCGGCTCAGCAGGATGCCGGCGGCGATCAGAAAAGAGGCGGCACGGCTGGAGCGCGGGGGCTTCGAAGCAGCCGCGGGCGCGGCCGCTTTATCGGAGGCGTCATTCATTCAGCGGCGGATTCTAGCGGGTTGCCCGCCCCACCGCCGGGGCACCGCGCGTTTATGCCCGACGCAGCGTGCGGAAGGTGATCGAGTATCTGAGGGCCGGCACGGGCGGCACGCTGTGCTGCCAGCCCCAGCGCGCTTCGCCTTGCATCCGGTACGCCGAGCGCGCCGCAAGCTCGATGGCCAGCGACTTCTCGCGCGGGGCGGGAGGATACCGACGGAAACGCATGCGGCAGGCGCTGAGCAGCGACACTCCGGCGACGAGCTCGAAGTCCGGCACGTCCCGATGCCAGCCCAGTTGCACGCCCTCGGCGTACTCAGCGATGAGCGCGTGGGAGAAGTCTTCCGGTGCGCAGCCGACCCACGTCGCCACGCGCTGGCGTAAGGGGCGCAGGAACTCTGGAATGGGAGCGGCGGCGTTGAGCTGGTTCGTGTCGTAGTCGTACCGGCCGCCATAACTCACCACCCGACGCTTCGCGCGGTACTGCTTGTACTGGGCATTCGCGAACGGGAGGGTTCGAATAGTCTCGAGCAGCAGGCGCTCCTCTGCCTCGCTCAGGAACGCAGGTTCGTAAGCGAAGCCTTCGGCGAAAGCGCAACCTTCCGCGAACGAGCGCTCAGGCGAGGAGAACAGGTCGGCCTGTGTCATGGCTCCAGGCAAGGTAGGGGCGGCGGCTGCCGGAACAACCCCTGCCGCTCACTGCGCCCGCAGCGGTCTGTCTACGGAGGTGGGCGGCAGCGGCTCCGGCCAACCACTGCGCCGATGCCGCGCCGGGCAACGCGAAGAGCACAACACTCAGCGACGCGGCCCATGCCGCCCGGAACATCGTTCGCATCGAGCCCCCTTCTTCTTCTGCTACCGCATTTGCCCCGCGGCGGGCTTTGTTATGTGCCACATCGGGCGCCCGGGCACGCAAATTCGCCGGTCCAAAGGTCGTGGCGCGCGTGCCATTCCGACGAGCGGCATACAGTGCGCCGACGAGCGGGAGAACCCCCGCCCGATCCGGCAAGTTGTTCTGGATCAGCGACAAGAAACTGAGCGCATTTGTCTCACCGGCTGCAGGCGGCGCGACCGAGGTCTTAGGACCGCGAGCACATTACGTCGAACTACACGCTCGTATGTCGTGAACAGTGTCGGCGATAGCGATCAGTTTCCAAGGTCGCTAGCAAGCTACACGTAGATAACGCGCACGCGCGTGCGCAATCATCGCGGCCCGCTGAACGTTGAGCTTCGAAGCTGTCGATGAATGACTCGATCCTGGATGTTGCCATTCTCGGCGCCGGCCCCGGTGGGCTCAGTGCCGCCGCGCGTGCCGCGCAACGCCGCCTCTCGCACGTGTTGCTCGAGGCGGCCGACAAACACGCGAACACCATTCAGCGATATCAGCGCCTGAAGCACGTGATGTCCGAGCCGGGTGTGCTGCCGTTGCGCAGTGACATCCAGTTCACCGCGGGCCGTCGCGAGGAAGTGCTCGAGATCTGGGAGAGAGGGATCGCAGAGAAAGGAGTGCGCATCCGGTACAGCTCCGAGGTCGCGGGCATCAAGGGAGCCTGTGGCGACTTTCAGGTGCAGCTGCGCTCGGGCGGCGCGATCCGCGCGAAGCGCGTGGTGCTGGCGCTCGGCGTGCAGGGAAACCCCCGCAAGCTCGGTGTTCCCGGGGATGACCTGCCCCTCGTCACCAACACGCTCGAGAGTGCCGACGATCATCGCAACGAGACGATCGTGATTGTGGGCGCGGGCGATTCGGCTATTGAAGATGCGCTGGCGCTGTCCCGCCAGAACCGTGTCGTGCTCGTGAATCGCGGCACCGAGTTCGCGCGCGCCAAGGAGTCGAACGCGGCGCAGATCCTGCGGGCGATCAAGAACGGGCTGGTCGAGTGTGTCTATCGGGGCTCGGTGAAAGCCATCGAGCAGGTCAAGGGCAGGGGCGGGCTACCCGGCCTTGTGACCATCGCTTCGCCCGCGGGCGCGCAGACCGTGGCGTGCCACAGCGTCATCACGCGGCTCGGCGCGATTCCTTCGCGCAGCTTCGTGGAGTCGATTGGTGTCCGCTTCCTTTCACCGGACGCGGATGCGCTACCGCAGCTCTCCCCGCAGTACGAGACGAATGTGCCGGGCGTGTTCATCATCGGCGCACTGGCGGGCTACCCGCTCATCAAGCAGGCGATGAACCAGGGCTACGAGGTCATCGAATATCTGCTGGGCAATCGGGTGGAACCGGCCGATCACGGCCTGCTGCAGCAGAAGCTGGCTGCCCTGCGCATTGCGGGCGGCCGGGTCGGCGTGGATCAGGCGCTCGCGGCCATCCAACAGCGCGTTCACCTGTTCCGCGAGGTGAAACCGCTCGGCCTGCGGGAGCTCGCCATCGTCAGCCGCATCGTCGGCCCGAAGCGCGGCTTCACCCTCTTCAATCGCGGCGATTACTCGACCTCGATCTACAACATCCTCGATGGCGAAGTGCATCTGTACTCCGACAACCAGCGGCTGATGACGCTCCGTCGCGGCCAGGTGTTCGGCGAAATGAGCCTGATCTCGGGCCGACCTCACGACGTCACCGCCATCGCGGGCGATCGCTGCGTGTTGCTGGAAAGCCCGCACACGGCGGTTCGCAAGCTGATGCGCGTTGAGGCGTCGGTCCGGGACTATCTCGATCGCAACTACATCCTGCGCGCTCTGAGATTGTTCCTGCTCTCGCATGCGGCACCGGAAACAGTGCATCGCCTCGCGCAGACCGCCAGGATCCATCGCGTTGGCGCGGGCGAGCGGCTGTTCAGCGAAGGCGACCCGGTCGACTTCCTCTACGTCCTGCTGGACGGCAGCGTGGAGCTCGAGGGCACCTGGAACGACAAGGCCACGACGCTCGCGATCCTGCGGCCGGTCTCCACCTTCATCCTCGCCGCCGTGGCCCTCGAGGCCGATTCGCTGATGAGCGCCCACACCATCGAGCGCTCGGACAGCCTGATGCTGTCCGGCGAGGCCCTGCGGCGCTGCATGAAGCAGGACGCGGCGTTCAGCTTCGCGGTGGCCCAGGAGCTGGCCGGCTGCTACCGCGGCCTGGTCCGGGCCCTGAAGAACCACAAGCTGCGCGGCGGCATCGAGCGGCTCGCCAACTACCTGATCACCCAGCAGGTGCGCCAGGGCGGCGCCGAGACGTTCACCCTGCCGCACG
>JBDZVF010000330.1:0-7332 GCA_040255575.1 Pseudomonadota bacterium
GGGCCGACGCATGGAGCGCTCGATCAATCCTTGAGACGTGTGACCGGCCCTCATCGCGACACGCTCAGGCGCGCGACAGGAGGGTACGCCGGGCGCCGAGAGCGCCGGTAAAGATCGGGTTCGATCCCGGCGTCGCCCGGGGCATACCGTCTCCGAGCTACTGGGGCCGAGCGCGATGGGTGGTATAACTCTGGCAAGCATCCGTCCCCTGCGCCTCGCGCGCCATCTGAGAGGATGCCGCCGGGCCGATCCGAACGCGCAACGGATTCCACCGTCCAAGCGTTCACGTGGAGCGATGATCATGAACACCCAATGGATTCGAGCGATAGCGAGCGTCGTGGCGCTCGGTGCGGCGCTCGCGATGAATGCGCCGGCATTCGCGGACGGACACGGTCGAGGTAGCGGTGGGGGCGGATTCACTGGCGCGAGAGGCGGCTACTCCATGGGGCGTGGAGCCGCGCCGGCTGGCCGCATGAGTGTGGCACCAAGCCGTAGCGCAAGTTTCAGCGGCTCGCGAACCGTTTCGCCATCGTATAGCGGTGGTCGTTTCAGCAGTCCACGCTACTCGGCACCGACGAACAATGGCACTCGCTTCAGTGGCCCACGCTTCACGACACCGATGAACAGCGGCAGCCGCTTCAGTAGCCCGCGCTCCACAGCACCGATGGACAACGGCACTCGCTTCAACAGCCCACGCTCCGCGCCGTCGGTCGTGAACCATGGTGGTCGCTTCGGCAGTCCGAGTGCTAACGCGCCCGCCTACAACGGCAGCCGCTTCAACAGCCCGCGCTCCACGCCGCCGGTGGTGAATCACGGCGGTCGCTACGGCACCGTGTCGAACGGGCGCTACAGCTCTACGCCAGGCCGCGTTTCCAACTCGCCGCGCTCCGATAGCAGGCCTTCATACAATCGAGGCAACGGGAATTTGTCGGGGCGCCCGGGCTTCAACCGTCCGGGATACGATCGTCCGGGATCCGATCGACCGAACTTCAATCGTCCGGACAACTACCGGCCAGGACACACCCGGCCAGGATTCAATCGCCCCGGCTACAGCCGCCCAGGCTTCAGTCGTCCGGGCTACACTCGCCCCGGCTATTCCCGCCCGGCGCGCAGCACCTCTTACAACTGGCGGCCTCGCTACTGGCCCGGTGGCTCATTCCACGGCCGCTACTGGCCACGCGCGCACTATCACGCGGGATTCGTTCGATTCGTCACCGTGCTTCCCGCGTTCTACAGCATCTATTGGTGGGCAGGCGTGCCGTACTATTACTGGGACAACGTGTATTACACGTGGAGCCCCGCGCAGTATGGCTACATCGCGACCAATCCTCCGCCCGTTGCGTATGATGACGCGGCGGACACGGGCTCAGCCGAACCGGAGTCGAGCGACGCATCGAGCGATGTATCGGGTGATTCATCGAGCATCTACATCTATCCCAAGAACGGCCAGTCCGAGGAACAAACCGCGACGGATCGCTACGAGTGCCACCAATGGGCGGCGAGCCAAACCGGCTTCGATCCGACGAATGGCGCCGATCAGCCCGCTGGTTCCAGTGGCCCCTCCGATTACCGCCGCGCCATGATTGCCTGCCTGGACGCGCGGGGCTACAGCGTCCGCTGAAGAGTGGCGCATTCCGCTGCGCGGCTGCCTTTCTAACATGACCGCCGCCATGGAGATGATGCTCACGGGCCGCCCCGTGACCTCGACTGGTAGATGACCTCGACTGGGACACCGGTACTCGGACTCATCTTCCCGCCCACCGGACGCGGTGTGCCGGAGGAAGGCCTCGCGATGTACGGCGAGCAACTGCGCTTCGTCGTGACGGGGCTTGGCGTCGAGCGCATGACGCCGGAAGGCTTCGATGCTGTGATGGCGCGCATTCCCGCGGCGGCGGAGCAGCTTGCGGCCGCCGGCGCTGATGCCATCGAGCTGACGGGCACGTCGCTCACGTTCTACAAGGGCGAAGCGTTCAATCAGCAGCTTCGCGAGATCGTCTCCAGAGCTTCAGGTTTGCCGGCCACGACGATGAGCAACGGCGTGATCGATGCGCTGAAGGCGGTCGGTGCGCGAAGGGTGGCTGCGCTGACGGCCTACAACGACGAGGTCAACGCGCGGCTGCGCGCGTTTCTGCTGGAACAGGGTCTGGAGCCGGTCGTGGTCACCGGTCTCGGAATCGAGGCCATGACCGACATCCAGAAAGTGACGCAGGACGATCTCATCGAATGGGGTGTGAGGGTGTGCAAATCGGTGCCGGCGGCCGACGCGCTGCTCATCTCATGCGGCGGTTTCCGAACGCTCGAGATCATCGCGCCGCTGGAAGCGCGCGTGGGCGTGCCGGTTATTTCGAGCATGCCGCATGGCCTGTGGGGAGGCGCGAAGCTGGTGGGGTTGTCTGGCGCGGCGCCTGGCTATGGAAGGCTGTTGTCACAGCAGGCCGCGCCTGAACAGCACCCCGTGCCTGGCCAATACTAGAGCAGCCGGCATCAGCGCTCGCAGCCCGCCATGCTTAACCCTCGCCCGGCAGCACCGCGTAGCGCAATTCGACAACGCCGTTGTCGAGTGCTTTCACGGATTTGAACTGCAACCTCACTTTGCCGGCGAGCCCGTCGCGCCAGTGCACGATGCCCTGGACGTTCTCTCCGCCGTCGAGTGCCGGCGCCACGAGAATGTACAACGCGTCGACGAGGCCCGAGACCAGAAATGCGCCGTTGGTCGCCGCTCCGCCCTCGACAACGACTTCTAGTTTCCGCGGAAACGCCCGCCGATACTCCGAAGGAGACAGCCCGATTCAGGCGGGCAGACTGAGCAATTGGCCCATTCGGGCCAACAGCCGACCCACTCGCCTTCAGCCCGTGCTTGGCGGCGCGCCCGCGGCAGCATCGGCACGTGCGCTGGTGGCCTCCGCCGTATCAGTCACGGCGACCGGTTCGCGACCGGCGCGTCGGGCGGTTCCTGATAGCCGTTGCGGTCGAGGCGCAACTCCGGATGCAGCGCGCAGGGCACGCAATCGGGTTGATGCAGCTCGGGTACGCGGCCGCTCACCGGGTTCGTGTAGGTGAACCACATCGGCAGGATCGTGGGCCATTGATGGGGCTGACCCGTTCCGCCTGCAAAATGCTCTTCACGCTTGCCGAGCGATGTCAGCGGAATGTCGACGTTCACGGTATTGGATGGACGCCGGCGTGCGCCCGGTGCAGGGTCCTTCGATTTCGCCCAGACGCCATCTTTCCACGCGACGGGCGTGATGTAGGGCTCGTCGAGCGTGAGCTCCCAGATGCGCCAGACGCCATTCTCCAGCACGTACCGATCATGATACATGCCACCCCAGAACTGCGCGGCGAAGAAGTCGCCCGCCTTGCCCACTGTTTTGCCCGTGCGCGGCTGGAACAAGCGGAAGCGACCGGTTGCCGAGCGGCCGTCATCGGAGACGAGCACGACTGGTTGCATCAGCCAGTGATAGGAGATGCCGGCCTGCTTTTCGGGGCCCTTGCCCCGAACGCGCGCGGCGATGAGCCGATCGCGCCCGATGTGATAGCCCTGGAAAGGCGTCTGCTTGAAGCCCTTCGTCGCCATGACGCCGGCCCAGCCGGCCGCATCGGAATCATCGACATAGTAGCCATACGCGGCTGAAACGTTTGCCGCTCCATCGTAGGCAGCGGAGCGCGCGAGGCGACGGCGCAGTTCGTCGAGTGTGATTGTCGCAGCCGCCGTACCGGCGGTGCTCGCTGGGCCAGTCAGCACATCTTTTGCCACCAGCTTCGCACTGCCCGCTGCCCTCACCGCTCTTCCAGTGACAGGATGCCTGCCAGGAAACGCCGGCATCGCAAGCCCCGGCGCGGCGGCATCTGCGGCGGGTATCGGCGCATCGGGCGCGTGCGCGCCGGCAGGCGCCGCCTCAACGATGCGATTCTTGCCCCAGCCCTGGAAGATCTCGGTCTTCATCACCACGAAGCGCCGCATCTCCCGAATCTTCCAGACCCCGTCCTCCTTCACGAACCGGTTGTGGAACGTCGCGACCTCCCACCATCCCTTCTCCTGATCCGCTTCGCCCAGCATGCCGAGCTCGATACCCCGCGCGAACGCTTCATTGCGCCCGGGCGAGATCGTCACGATCACATCGTTCTGCACGCGATCATTGAGCTGCCCGTGCGAAAGCCCCGCCGGGCCGCGGCTTTCGAGCCAACGGCGAATGCCCGCGGGTCCGCGCCACACGCCCTGGCCCGAAATCTCGACCACGCCGTTCGACGCGAAGAGATCGACCACGTCGTCCCAGATCTTGCGATCTTCATAGAAGCCCAGCGCCGATTGCAGATTGCGAATGCGATCTTCGTCGTTGAGCCTGTCGACCCGCTGCTGGAGTGATGCGAGCGTCGCTTTGCTCTTGGGCGCCGGGCCCGTTGCAGGCGGAATGGGAATACCCGCGGTGTCGACATCGAAATGCCTCGGAACCACGGGCAGATCGCCACCGCCCCAGTTCGTCCAGCCTTCCTCATACGGGCCCTCGTATTGAGGGAAGTACCGCGCCGTCGCGATCTTCCAGACGCCCCGCTCGCGCACGTAGTCGTTCTCGAAGACGCCGCCTTCGATGCGGGCCTCGGCGCCGTGTCCGTGGAAGATGATCGCCTGCCATCGGGCCTTGGCACTCTCGCCGTCCGCGGAGAGATTCACCACTGGTGCGTCGATGAACATCGTGGAGAGCCCGTCCGCCGTTGCCCCTTCGCGGCCGCCGCCATAGCGAGTACGCAGGAACCTGGCGATTGCGGCGGGCCCTTTGGCTGTTTGCGCGGGCTTGATCATTCCGTCGAACACGAAACTGCCGTCGCGCGCAAACAGCGCCCCAACCTCGTTCCACAGGCCGTACTGTGCGTACTGCGCGTAGCTCGCCTGCAAATCCTTGACCGCGCGAACACCTTCGACGCGCTCGACATCGCGTGCGAAGCCATCGAGATCGGCATCGGCGCGAACCGGCAAGGCCAGGAACAAGGCGAAAATCGCGCAAAGCGAGACGAGCGGGCGCGCCATGGACTCTCCCCGTGCAGGTACGACTTGGCTTCCACCGGCGCTCGGGCGGACCCGGGGCCTGTAAGCAGGACGCCAATACTGGAACGATTACCGAAACGCGGTCTTCATGCGCGCCGGCCGCGATGGATGGTCCTCGACGGCGGCGGCAATGGACGACGTGCGTCCGTATCAGACGGGTTGGCAGCGCTTCTTCGCAAGCTTCTTCTTGGAATTAACCCGTCTGCGGGCGCCGCTGCCCGCGCCGACAAAAAATACTTCCGCTTTATGCAAGACGCGCCTTCGTCGCGCGCCTTCGTCAGCTATCTGCGTTCGTCAGTGTCTCTGAAGATCGCCTCTTCCGCTTCATCCAGACCACCGCCCAGGCCTGCCTCTTCTGCGCCAACGATGCGGTCCGGCGCGATATCCGCCGCAACACGCACGTCGGGCTCCTTGCCTGCGGTGAGATGTTCGCCGGTGCCTTCCGCGTCGCTGTTTTCGTCCGCGCCGAGATCGCCGAGGCTCGCGCCGGCATCGGCCGCGCCGAGATGTCCGCCTTCCGAATCTTCGGTTGTGCCGCGATCGAGGCCCAGCAGGTCATCGTCGATGAGGCCCGGGCCCATGAGATCCGAGCCGCTGTCGGAGCTGTCGCTCGGGCCGATCGAGCGCAGATCGTGACCTTCGAACACCTGCTCGCCCGCTTCGGAAGCGACCGCATCGGGATTCAGCTCCTCGCGTGGCGGCACGTTGGCTGTGCGTTTCGCTCGTTTCATCTGCACCTCCGCGTCGTTTGCACGGGTCCCCGCCTACTTCCGTGTCTGATCGCCTTTGCCGGTATCGTCGTGCCCGTCCATGGTCTGGATGTCCTCTTCCGAGCTACGCGCGACCTTGCGGCTCTCGCGCATCTGACCCCGGTGGCCCCGGTTGGAGCTGGGCTCGCGATCAAGCTCCTCTTCACGTCGGTGCGGCGTACGTTCCGGCAGAGGCGGCGGTTGCTGCTGTCGTTCGACCATGTGAAGTCTCCTCAAGAACTCGGGCCAATAGCAGCAACCGCTGTGCCTCGCACATCGCACATCGCACATCGTCATTCGCGCATCACTGCGCGATCGTGCGCTCGATGGTTCTGCGCGCGGTTCTGGAAACCACGAAGACCAGGATGGCGGTGATCACGAGTCCTCCGAAGGTCACGCTCGCGTGAAGCAATGAATGAGGTCGCGCCCCGCCGCTCAATCGAGTGAGCTGCTGTCCGGCATGGCCGAAATAGACTTCCATCAAGAGGTGGGGAATCAGGCCCACGCACGCGAGCAGGAAGCCGGCAAATCGCACTCCCGCCGCGCCAAACACGTAACTCAGGCTCGCGGGGTTGAGGGGTGTGAGACGCAGCAGGAGTTGCAAGCGAGTTTCATCGCGGAGCACGGCGCGCTGAATCGCCGCAAATTGCGGGCGCGCCGAAAGCAGCGTCTGGATGCGATCACGCAGTAGCTGCCGCGCCAGCAGATACTGCAGCAGTGCTGCAACGACATTGCCGATGAGAACGGCGATGAATCCCGGCCACAGACCGAAGAGGACACCGGCCGCAATGGCGAACAGTGACTCGGGTATGAACAATGACGTGCCGAGAACGAGAAGGCCGACGAAGACCATGACGCCCGTGGGACCGAGCGCGGCAATCCATCTCTCGATGGCGACAGCGTGGTGGGCTGCCTCCCGACCCAGTATGGCGATGAGGAGCACCAGCACCACGGCCGTCGCAATGAATGCGAACGTGGCACGTTTGCCGGCGCGTTCGACCAGGCGATCGATTGGACCAACCATCTTCTGCACTCTGCAAGCAAGAATCGGGTGGCCCCGGAGCGCTATCGCGAGGAGAGTGCTGCCATGACAGGGCTATTGCGGGCCGGGCCGTTGCGATTGACGGGTGTTCTGCTGAGTGCGTTTCTTGGCGCGCTCCTGAGCGGCGCACGCGCTGAGTCCGGGGATGCGAGCGACTCGGCCCAGAGCTATCGGCTCACCACCGAGACCACCATGCCGCATCTCGAAGAGAACCTGCGGTATGCGATTACTCACGAAACGCGGTGTCTGACGCGCACGGAGCTGCTGACCGCCTTCCCCGTGCTCAACCATCCGTCGATGCGCGGCTGCACGCTCGGCGCTCCTCGCGAGAGCGACGAGGGTCGCGACACCAGCAGGCGTCGTGAGGGTGGCGAGACCGGCGGGCCTCCTGAGCGTCGCGAGAGCAGCAGGCTTCGTGAGACTCGCGAGACCCTCGTTTCGGAACTTGCGTGCCATCCCGACCATGGCACGAAAGGCGAGGCACGCTGGGAAACACGCGC
>JBDZVF010000004.1:0-36815 GCA_040255575.1 Pseudomonadota bacterium
GGTGATGTCGGTCAGCAGTGAGAAGTACTCGTTCAGCAGCAACACCACGGCGTCAGGACTCAGCCGCTCGGCAATGCTCGTGAAGCCGCGCAGGTCTGCGAACAGCACCACTGCGTGCGCTCGCAGGTCCGCGCCCGCAAGCAGCGTGTTACGGAGATTGCCGTCTTCGAGAATCTTGTCCGCGAGCCGTGGCGAGAGATAGCGGCGGAACATCTGCCGCAGGTCATCGCGGCGGCGAATCTCTTCGCCGAGCTGGGTCGCAGCGAGCTCGCGGCGCGCCGCGCTCGCGCGCACCAGCGTTTCGATGCGCGCCTGGAGCAGCTCACGGCTCACGTCGCCGGACATGAAATCGTCCGCGCCCGCCGCGAGGGCCGCCACTCGTTCGCGCGAGGACTTGCCGAGAATCACGACCGGCAGCAGCACCGTGCGCGGGCTCTGCTTCAGCGAGCGGCACAGGGCGAGGCCCGGCTCGGGCGCATCCGCGTCCACGATCACGATATCGGGAGAGAGCTCATCCACGCGCCGGATCGTTTCCTCGGCGGACGTCACGACGTTCACGACGAACGGGCGGTCGGAGTCACTGGCCGCGTGGGAGGCGAGAGTCGCCGCACGAGCACCGGCAGCGACAATTCGAACTGGAAGTTGTTTGACGGACACGTTGAACGGTAGCCGCTTCTTGTGGAGCGGAGTGTACCACCGACTTGGAGAAAGTCCGGTTGGGGAAAGCCCTGCGGGAGCCTTGGCGTATCGGGCTGGATCTGCGTCCGTATCCCGGACGCTGCGCGGGTGCCGACAGAATCCCCGGTTTGTCCGTGCGGCGGAGGGGTTGGTCGGTCGCGGGCGACGACTTAAGCTCGCGCGTCGCTCATCGCAACCGGGTCATGTCATTTGAGGTCACTTGCAAGCGCGCTCCTGGCGTCGGGGCTGCTGATTACCGCGTCCGCAACGGCGGCGGATTTCGAGGGGCTGGCGGCGCTGGAGAAGGTGGGAGCGCGCGTCAGCGCCGTTGTGGTGGACCTCAGTGACCTTTCCGTGGTCGCCAGGCGCAACGCCGAAACCCGCCTGACGCCCGCTTCGCTGACGAAGCTCACCATCGCTGCCGCGTCGCTCGAAGCCTGGCCGGCCGACAAAGCCTTTCAGACGAGACTTTTGTCGAGTGGCGCAATCGAGGATGGCGTGCTGGCCGGCGATCTCATTCTGCAGGGGGATGGCGATCCGTCGCTGGACGATCACTCGTTGTGGAGCCTCGCGGCCCAGCTGAAAGGCGCGGGGCTGAGCGCGGTCAAGGGCCGGCTCATCGTCAACGCCGCGCCGTTCGGCGAGATGAAGTGCGAGACCTCCGATCGCTGCAAGGCGCTCGAGCGAAGCGATACCGCGTACAACGCGCCGCTGTCCTCGATCGGCGTGGACTTCGGCAACTGGTGCGTGAGCGTGCGGCCCACTTCGCTCGCTCGCGCGGCGGAAGTGCGGGGATGTGGCGTGCGCACATTGCCGCTCCCGATCGACGGCACGATCAAGACGGTGGGCGAGGGCAGTCGTCAGACATTCTGGGTCGAGCGCATCACGCGTAACGGCAGCGATCGTTTGCGTGTCGGCGGGGACATTCCGATGGACCGCGGGCAGGAGCTGTATCGCGCAATGTCGGATCCCGCGGCGGGCGTCGGCCTGCTGATGAAGCAGATGCTGAAGGAGGTCGGCATCAGCATCGACGGCCCTGTGGTCGTGCAATCTGCGTCGGCAGTGGGGCAGGCCGTTGAGCTTGCGCGCATCGAAGGGCTGATGCTGCGCGAGCAGCTTGGGCGCATGCTTCGATATTCGAACAACTACATCGCGGACGTGCTCACGCTCGATCTGGCCGCGTACTTGCGCAGCGAAGCACCGACGGACCTGTCCTCGGCGAGTGCGATTCTCTCGGGCTTCATTCAGCGTTCGCAGCGCATCGCGAAACTCACGGTGCCGAAGACGCCCGCACCCCTCTTCAGCGGCAGCGGGCTCACGCCTGAGAATCTGATCTCGGCCAACGAGCTCGCGAGCCTGCTGGTGTATCAATATCGGGATACCCGCCGCTTCCCGGCGTTCTACGGCGGCATGGTGGTGCCGCGCGACGCGCCGTTTCAGTTCCTGCGCACGGGCACGCCGGACTGGCTCGACAGGGTCGCGCTCAAGACAGGGACGATGGAAGACCCCCACTCGGTGTGTGGTCTCGCGGGCTACCTTCGCAAGAAGGATGGGGGCTGGATGGCTTTCGCCGTCATCGTGAACGGCGGCCCCGCCATGCCCCGCGTCCCGTTGTTCCGCGCGATGGGCGCGGCGCGTGGCGATCTGGAGAAGATTCTCGAGCGCTACTGAGGAGGCACCGCTTCAGTGGCGTGTGCGGCGGCGGGCGAGCTCGCGCGCGGCCTCGAACACCTGCTCGAGGTAGGCGTCATCGTCGTCGGACCACGGGGCGCTTTCCAGCAGATCGTCCTCTAGGTCGTGGTCGCAGATCTCGAGCGGTTGTGCTTCCTCCAGGATCTCGAGCGCGCGGCTCGTTTCCATTTCGCCGCGGGGGTGCACCGTGAGCGCTGCGTGCCCCTGCGTCACGCCATCGACGAAGAAGTGCACGTTCGGCAGCTCCTCGAGGCGGTCGAAGAGGCCGCTGAAGTATTCCTCGAGCTGCGCTTCCAGGCCTGCGCCATCGCCGACGACGGCAGCCTGACCGGGGTCGGCGCTCGAAGTGAGCTCAACGCGATCGGTGGGGAATCCTTCCTGCACGAGGCGCGTGCGGACGCGCTCTGCGGCGGCGTGGTTGTCGTACAGGGCAACGACCAATGCACTCATGTCCAAACTCCGATGCCAACAACATTCTGCATCGGAAGTGGAGCAGGTTTCGTGCCCCCGCGGCCGTCACGCTCAGGCGTCGTCGCTCCAGCTCATCGGCTTCATCGGCTCTCGTGCGCGCACCGGGCGTCGCTCGATCACCGGGACTTCATTGCAGCTGAGGAATGCGTAGGCGTAGCCGAGCACGACGATGCCGCAGGTTGCGACCGTGGCGAAGAGAGCCGGCGCCGCCGCGAGCAGATCGAAGAGATGCAGCGCGCCATCGTGAGGACTTTGCGAATCGAAGAATGCGCTCAGCATGAAGGCGAGCACGCCGGTCCAGAGCCAGCGGCGGATGTAGCCGAGCAGGCAGCCTCGCATCTCGTAGTTGTGACGATAGGCCGCGGCCTTCTCGTCGGCGGTGCCGCGGCTTGCGTCCTTGAGCACGGCGAAGGGGGAGAAATAGTTCCAGACGGTCCTGAGCACGATGATCGACTCCCAGGGCAATTGGCCAACAACGATTGTCCTTCGGGCGGGTTGCGTCAATGCCTTCGTGAAGGATCACGAGGGCATCGCTCTAGTTGGGGAGCCGGAAGCGGCAGGCGGGGTCCGGGAGCGTCCCATTTGCCACGGCGCCCATCCCGTTTGCCGGGTGTGACACTTTGGTGCAGAGGGTGTTCGGGTGCGATGCTGTTGTCTGGCACGCAGCCAGCGCAAGGATGTGCGCCGGCGGGCCTGAGCGTGGCTGCGCCGGCGCGTGAGGGTCACCTCGTGAGAGTCAACTCGTGAGGGGTCAGCTCGTGAGGATTCAGCTCGTGCCGCTCAGCTCTCGAGCTTCGCGTTCATCGTGATTTTCGCGTTCAGCACCTTCGAGAGCGGGCAGCCGACTTTGGCCTTCTCGGCGGCATCCTGAAACTTCGCATTATCGGCGCCCGGGATCTTCGCCGAGACGTCGAGATGACTCGAGGTGATGGAGAAGCCATCGCCCACTTTCTCGAGCGTAACGGCCGCGTGAGTCTCGATCTTCTCCGCAGTGAGGCCAGCCTCGCCGAGAATCAGCGACAGCGCCATCGAAAAACACCCCGCGTGGGCCGCAGCCAGCAGTTCCTCCGGATTGGTGCCCGGGCCATTCTCGAACCGTGATTTGAAGCCATACGGCGCGTTGTTGAGCACGCCGGTCTCAGTGGAAATCGTGCCGCTGCCGTCCTTCAGCCCACCTTTCCAGATTGCCGATGCTTTCTTCGCCATGTCGTCCACCTCTCGCGCAAGCCTGCAACATATAAACAGGCCGACAACTATAATGCCGATGCAACAACCAGAACTAGGCGGAAATGCTCATGGGGAAGTCGCACGTCCTGATGGCCGGGCTCGTTCTGTCATTCGCCGGCCCGGCTTTCGCTCAGCAGCCGAACATCGGTATCGCGCCGGTCACGCTCACCGAGAGCTCGTACGTTTTCGACACAGCCGAGCAACACAAGATTCGCGTCGTCGTCGTGGCGAAGGGATTGAATCACCCGTTCGCGGTTGCGCTGCTGCCTTCCGGGGACGCATTGGTTTCCGAGCGCGGCGGGGCGTTGCGCATGGTGCGCAACGTCGGCGGGGTAGCAGGCAAGGCAGCCACGCTTGAAGCCGAGGCGGTCAAAGGCATTCCGCCACTGCAACCTGCGTATCGCAACGGCGGCTTGCAAGACGTGGTGCTCCATCCGCAATTCGCGCGGAACGCGCTGGTGTATTTCACCTTCAACAAGCCCGGCAATCCGCCGCCGCCGGATGCGAAGCCGCCCATCCGGCGCGAGAGCATCGTGACGCTCATGCGCGGCAAGCTCGTCGGCCGCGAGCTTACGAATGTGGAGGAATTGTTCGCGGGTGAGTCTGGCAGCACGAGTGGCTCGCGCATCGCGTTCGGCAAGGACGGCATGGTTTACATGACGACCGGCGCGCCCTTCGACGACAAGGCCCAGCGCGGCGACAGCGTGTACGGCAAGGTGCTGCGCATGACCGAGACCGGAAAAGTGCCCGCCGACAATCCGTTCGCCGGCAAGCAGGGCGCGCGCGGCGAGGTCTTTTCGCTGGGACACAGGGATCAGCTCGGGCTCACCGTCGATCCGACCTCCGGCGCCGTGCTGAACGCGGAGCATGGGCCCAACGGCGGGGACGAGGTGAACCTCATCCTGCCAGGCCACAACTACGGCTGGCCCACCGTCACGTTCGGCCGCACCTACGAAGGGCCGCGGATGACGGAGTCGCCACTCGCGCCCGGCGTCGACCAGCCGCTCATTCTGTGGGTGCCTTCCATCGGGCCGTCGGGGCTCACGTTTTACACTGGCGATCGCTTCCCGCAGTGGAAGGGCAATCTGTTCGTCGGCAGTGTTCGCCGGGGCGAAGTACCCCGGACGGGCGGCCTCGAGCGCGTGGTCGTCACCCCGAACCTGGATGAGATTCGCCGTGAGACGCTGCTGACCGAGCTGCACCAGCGCATCCGCGATGTGCGGCAGGGACCCGATGGGCTGCTCTACGTGCTCACGGACGAAGATGATGGCGCGCTGCTGAGAATCGAGCCCGCGACCTGAACCGGGCGCTACTTCGGCGCTGCTGTGAGCCGCCGATAGAAGTTCCAGTGACGGATCGCTGCGCGCGGCATATTGAGCTGCTGATAGAGCCGCGCCAGGTTGAAGTGCGCATCGGCGAAGTCGTGATCGAGCGCGATGGCGCGCCGATAGATATCGATGGCTTCAAGCTCCCGGCCTGTGTCTTCAAGCAGGAGTGCGAGGTTGAAGAGCAGATTCACGTCTTCGCTGCCGCTCGCCAGCGCCGCGCGGTAGATCTCTTCCGCGTCATCCAGCCGATCCGCGGCATGCAGCAGACGGCCGCAGTTGATGCGCGCGCCCATGTGGCCGGGGTCCGCGTCGATGCAGCGCTGGTAAGCGTGGATGGCTGCGGCCGCGTCCTTCTCTTCCAGCTCCAGGGCTTGCGCGAACAGGTCTTCGGCGTCCGCGCCGCGGGGCAGCGGCTTCGAGGCGGTTTTCCCCTGGCCCTGCAGCACGTCGAGCGTGGCGCGGTCGAGAATCTCGACCGTGCCGTTGGCGAGAGTGGCCTCGAACTCGAGCAGCAGCTGGCCGGAGGGCGCGCGCCACGGGCCGCTCTGATCGCGCACAACCAGTTCCGTGCCGGAAGCGCTGATGCGCAGCTTCGCGGTCGGCAGTTCCGGCGACACTTCCTTGCGGAGCTGGCGTAATGCCTGCGAAATCCGGCGCGGCGAGACTCGTGCAAGGATGAGCGCGCGGGCCGTGCGCAGCGCGACGAGGTCCTGGAACGAGAACTCGTACTGCCGGCGTCTGCCCCGCCTGGGAGCGACGTAGCCGCCACGGATCAACGTGTGGATGGCGCTCCGGGGAATCCGGAGCACGCGCTCGACGTCCTTCACCGAGAAAAAATGCATGGCGTCTTCTACGCCAATCCTTCCGTGGCGGGAAGGTCTCCGGGCGGTGGAAGACGCGGCTTGCGCGCGCCGCCCGCTGCGGGCTCAATTGCCGGAGACTTTCCCCAAGTTGTACTGGACCGTGAGATCGTACGCGCCGCGCTGGTGATACCAGCCGTGAGCCGCCTTGAGCAACGATTCACACACCGAACGCGCGAACTGCGCGTCGTCGGTGATCCACTGCGTGACATCCGCGTTCTCGTCCCGCAGATAGTCGCGCAGGTAGATGCGCGTGAGCGGAAACACGTTTTCGCTGTCACTGTCCATCGCAACCCAGGCGTCGCACCAACATATGCAGTGCGCCGGTGACGTGCGCAGCTGCGGGTGCTCGAGCATCGAGCAGATCTCCGGGAGCGTGGCGCTCATCTCCAGGGCGCGCGCCAGGTCCCCGTGCTGAAGCTTCTGCTCTATGCGGCGAAGGTAGCGCTCTACCGATCGGCAGTCAGTGCCCTCGAGCGCGTCCGCCAGCCAGAGTGTTGAACTGGGGGCGTCCGCGCCGTCCCGCATGCTGTGCCGGTTCATCTGAGCATCTCCTGTCGTGCGCAAGCCCTCGGGAAAACGAGGCCTTTGGCGCACAACGATGCGCCTGAGCGACAGTTCCGTGTCGGCGTTCCACTCCGCGCGTTTCGCGTGCGTTCGGGCGAGCTCGCCGCTAAGATCGCTGCGTCTTGAAACTTGCCGCCAACATCGGGCTCCTTTTTCCGGAGCTGCCCGCCCTCGAACGGATCGCCGCCGCCCGCGCTGCCGGGTTCGACGGTGTCGAGCTTCTGTTCCCCTACGATCTCGATCCGCAGGAGGTGCGGCGCGCGGCTCGCGCGGCGGGGATGCCCATCGTGCAGCTCAACTCGCCAGCCGGCGACCGGGCCGCGGGCGAGCTGGGGTTCGCCGCCTTGCCCGGGCGCGAAGAGCACTTCCGCGCAAGCATCGAAGTCGCGTTCGCTTTCCTGAAAGCGTGCGGAGGCTCGCAGGTGCACGTCGTGGCCGGAGTTCCGGAACCCTCGATTGATGCGAAGCTCGTGCGCGCCACCTATGTGCGCAACCTTCAGTGGGCGGCGGACGAAGCCGCTTCGTTCGGCGCACGCATCATGATCGAGCCGCTCAACACGCGGGACATGCCGGGCTACGTGCTGTCCACGCTGGCGGAGGCCGCGGAAGTGCTCGGCGAAGTGGCGAGGCCGAACGTGGGCCTGCAGTTCGACCTGTATCACAGCCAGATCATGGGCGGCGATCTCACTCATCGCTTGCAGCAGTTCGGGCCGCTCATCCGCCACGTGCAGATCGCGGGCGCGCCGCTGCGTAACGAGCCGGATCGCGGCGAAGTGAACCTGCCGCACGTGATGCGCACTCTCGCGGAAACGGGCTACGACGGCTGGATCAGCGCCGAGTACCGCCCGACCGGCACGACGCTCGACAGCCTGGGATGGATGGCCGTGGTGCGCGAGGCGTTCAGCCGCGCGCGTTGATCCGATCCCGCACTTCTGCGGTGATTTCGAGCGAACGCAGCCGCGCGCTGTGATCGTAGAAGTGGCCCGCGATCATGAGCTCGTCGGGCCTGGTGCGCGCGAGGAAGTCCCTGAGCCCTTTCTCCACGGTATCCGCCGCGCCGACGAACGAGCAGGACAATGCATGCTCGAGGCCAGCCTTCTCCGCCGGCGACCAGAACGCTTCGATATCGTCGACTGGCGGTGGCACCTGGCCGGGTCGCCCGCGTCGCAAGCTGAGGAAGGCCTGCTGCAGCGATGTGAAGTGACGTCGCGCCTCGGCGTCCGTGTCCGCAGCGAACACGTTCACTGTGAGCATCGCGTAAGGCCGGTCGAGCTGATCGGAGGGCTGGAACGTCGAGCGATAGAGCTCCAGCGCTCGCATCATCTCATCTGGTGCGAAATGGGACGCGAAGGCATAGGGGAGGCCGAGCGCGGCAGCGACCTGCGCACCGTACAAGCTGGAGCCCAGGATCCACAGGGGCACCTTCAGCCCTTCGCCAGGCACGGCGCGTAACGCCTGGCCTTCGACCGCGGGGGCGAAATACGCCTGCAGCTCCTGCACGTCGTGCGGAAACTGCTCGGCGCGCGAGGCGAGGTCCCGGCGCAGCGCGCGGGCGGTGAGCTGATCGGTGCCCGGCGCGCGCCCAAGCCCGAGATCGATGCGGTTCGGATACAGCGATTCGAGCGTGCCAAACTGCTCCGCGATGATGAGCGGCGCGTGATTGGGCAGCATGATGCCGCCTGAGCCAACGCGAATCGTCTTCGTGCCGCCGGCGACGTAACCGATGACCACCGCCGTGGCCGCGCTCGCGATTCCCTTCATGCCGTGATGTTCGGCGAGCCAGAAGCGCAGGAAGCCGAGCTTTTCCGCGTGCTGAGCGAGACTCAGCGAGTTTTTCAACGCATCCGCAGGCGTCGAGCCCTGCGCGACCGGCGCGAGATCGAGAATGGAGAAGGGCGTCATGGCGGCAATGTGCCACGCCGGGCGCTCGAGCGGCATACCTAAAAGGCAGGAGGGTCCGACCGATGTAGGCCTAGCGGCGTGACGCCGAGGCGATCGCGGCAGCCGTCGCGTGCGCCAGAGCGCCTGCCGCCGTTCGGCGTCAGGCCGGCGCGGCGGTGGGGGACGGGCTCAGGCATCAGCAAGGGACAGCTCAGCACGCCCAAGGGTCAGCTCAGCGTGAAAATCCCGTGCATACGCAGTCACCGTCGCGCAGCCGCCCCATGCGAAAAGCCCCGCGGGAGCGGGGCTTTTCTGTGCGTCCTCAGAGATCCTTGGCGTCCACCCAGGTGCCATGCACGGCGCTGCGCAGTCGCATGGGCACCTTGATGCGCGCCACCGGCCCCTTCTCGATGTGCTGCGCCTCGACGATCCAGACCTCGGCGAGGTTCTCCGCGTGCTGATCCACCACGAACGCCAGCCACCCTTCATGGCCCGCCTTCGATGAGGGAATGTGCACGTGTTCCTGCATCGTGGCCGTCTGGCCGACGGCGAGCGTCTTCGCGCGCCCGCTCTTCACTTCGAGCCGCACCAGCTCGTTGAACCCCGCCCCGACCGGGCCGCTGAGAATCGGCGGCGCGAGCTGCGGATTGAAGCGCGCGAGGTAGGCGACGCTGTAGTCACGCATCATGTCCGGGGTGGCCGTGCGCGGCATGTCCGCACTGTCGGTCAGCTTCTGGCGGCTGAACTCGTCCCCCGGCTTTGAGAGATCGAATGTCCAGCGCTCGACGCTGCCTTCGAGCTGGTCCGGCGTGATCGTCATGCCCGCGGCGTCGCGGATGAAGCCGAAGACCGGCACGTTCGAGACACACAGGTCCATGTGGACCTTGGAGCCTTCCGTGTACGAGTTGACGATGTGGAACACGGAACACGCCGGCCCGCGGAACCAGCGCAGCTTGTCGACGGAAGCATCGCGCGGCATGACACCGACGAAGGTTTCCTTGCTCGCGTCCCAGCTCCAGTGCGGCCCGCCGGATTTGATGCGCGCGAGGTCCGCCGCAATCGGAAAGCCCGGGAAAATCGCATGCTCTTTGGTCACGGCAAAGTCGTGCATCAGCGCGCAGTAGGGGACTTTCAGCCAATCCTCGCGCACCAGCTCACCGTTCTTGTTCGCCACGCAGTACGCGACATCGGTGCTCGCGAGCCCGCTCGCTTCGTAGCCGAAGAAATACAGCTCACCCGTCTCGGGATCGAAGCGCGGATGCGCGGTCATCGTCTGGCTGCGCAGACGGCCGTCGTAATCGTGCTCGCCCACTGTCTCGAGCGTGCGTGGGTTCACCTCCCACGCCTTGCTGTCTTCCTTCGTGGCGAGCAGCTTGCCGGCATGGAACACCGGAGTGGTGTTGGCGGCGCCGCGGCTGTTGCCCTTGCCGATGCCGGTGTTGCGCCCCTGGACGCTGGGATCATCGGTGTACGGGTTGCGATAGAGACCATACAACCCGCGGCGCGCGGCGCGCTCGTTCTTCCACCGATCCGTCTGCACGTAGCGGATCTTGTAGTCGACGTGGCCGCCTTTCGTGAACACGAAGGCGCTGACCATGCCGTCACCGCTGAGGAAGGTGTCATGCCCGAGCATCGGCGGGAACTGCGGATCGGGGACCGAGCGGAACCAGGTCCCCTCGATTTCCGCTGGAATGGTGCCTTCGACCACGAGATCGTAGATATCGCATTCGATGCGGGAGGGGGCGTTGTGCCCGATGAAGTCGGGTGTGTTCGGAAAGTTTGTGCTCATATCAGGTTGCTCAGTAAGCGTGGCCGCCGGTTCCCCAGTCTTCGTTAGCGCGAGAGATGATGTACGCGTGGATGGCTTCGACCTCGTCGGGCTTCAGCAGGTTGGCAAAGCTCGCCATGCCTTTTTCCGTGCGCGTGCCCTTGAGGACGATGTCATTGAATTGCGCGTGTGTTTCACGCGTCATCTGCCGCAGGTCCTTCACGCCGCCCACCGCCATCTGCCCGTGGCATTGGGCGCAGGTGTTGGCAAACAGAACGGCCCCGCGACGAACGACTTCTTCACTGGCCCGCAACGGGGGCGGGTCCGGAATGGGGGGCGCATCGGCAAGCGGAGGCAGCTGTGCCTTGCCGCCCAACTTGAACACCAGCAGTCGTCCGGAAGCACGGTTCTGCTGCGTGCCGATGCCGCGCTCGACCTGAGCGGCGCCGCCGCCCCAGCCGGCGTTCACAGCGATGTACTGTTCTCCGTTTGCCGTAAAGGTGATCGGCCCGGCCACCGGTGCGGTCTGCACGGGCATTTCCCAGAGTTGCTTGCCGTCGGTCGCGCGGAAGATCGCGAAGGTCTGACGCGTGGTGCCTTCGATCACGAGATTGCCGGCGGTGGTCAGCACGCCGCCATTGCCATGGCGGGGCAGAGGCACGCGCCACTGCTCTTTCTGTGTGACGGGGTTCCAAGCGACGAGCCAGGCTTTTTCCTTGCCCTCGGCCTGCTTCTGGAGCGCGATGCGCTTCTTCAGTGTCTCACCCGTGTAGCCGCCCCAGCCGGAGTTCGAGCGGAACATCTTCGGCTCGAAGTTGGGGTCGGCCGCGAGCACGATCCAATGCTCGTACGCCGGGAAATAGGCGAGCTTCGTCTCCGGGCTGAACGCCATCGGGAACCAGTTGTGTCCACCGCCTGGTCCCGGCGTGATGAGCGCGGGCTCCGTGGTGTAACGGGCGGCGGGATTCTCGACGGGCCGACCGGTCTTCAGGTCGATGTGGCTCGCCCAGTTCACCGCGGTGTACTTCTCGGCGGACAGGAGCTCGCCCGTCTTGCGATCGAGCACGTAGAAGAACCCGCTCTTCGGCGCCTGCATGATGACTTCGCGCATGCGCCCGTCGATCTCGAGGTCCGCCAGCACGAGGGACTGCACGCAGTCGTAATCCCATTCTTCGGCGGGCACCACCTGATAGTGCCAGGCGTACTCGCCCGTATCGGCGTGCACGGCGACGATGGAACAGAGGAACAGGTTGTCGCCGCCGCCGGGGCTGCGCAGCTTGTGCACGATGGGCGCGCCGTTGCCCGTGCCGAAATAAACGAGCTTCAGCTTCGGGTCGTAGCTGATCGCGTCCCAGGCGCTGCCGCCGCCGCCGAGCTTCCACCACTCGCCGGTCCAGGTCTTCGCCGCCATCGGCATCACCGAGTCGGAGGCCTCGCCATCGGGACCCTTCGAGGGATCACCGGGCACGATGTAGAACTTCCAGAGCTTCTTGCCGGTGTCTGCGTCGTACGCCGCCACGAACGCGCGCACGCCGTAGTCACCGCCGCCGTTCCCGATGACAACCTTGCCGTCGAACACGCGCGGCGCTCCGGTGATGGAGTAGGGCCAGTTCTTGTCGAACGTCTCCGTGGTCCACACGGGCGTGCCTGTCTTTGCATCGAGTGCGATCAGGCGGCCATCGAGCGTGCCGATGATGATCTTGCCCTTCCATGCGGCGAGCCCGCGCGACACCGGCTCACAGCATGCGTAGCGCCCCCACTCACGAGGCACTTTCGGATCGTATGTCCACAGCAATTTGCCGGTAGCGGCATCGTGCGCGTAGGTGATGTTCCATGCGCTGGTGTTGTAGAGCACGCCGTCGATTGCGAGCGGCGTCGCTTCGACTCCACGGAACGTGTCGAGGTCCGCGAACCACGCAAGACCGAGCTCGCTCACGTTGTGCTCGTTGATCTGCTTCAACGGGCTGTAGCGCTGGGCCGTGTAGTCGCGACCGTCTGTCATCCATTGACCGGGCTCGTTGTCGGCGTTCAGCAGTCGCGTGTGATCCACGTTCGCCGGGGTCGCGACAGCGGCATCTTCCGCCGCACCGGGCGAAGAGGCAGCGTTGCACCCCGCAAGCGCGAGCGCGATGGAGAGACTGGCCGCGAGGCCCGCGAATCGCAGGAAAATCGTGAGCATGGGAATCGCAGATCCTGGAATAGGAGTGGGAGCCTGCATGGCCTGCCGGAGCTTCGTCAATCAAAGGCTGCGGCACTTCCACGAGAGTCAATTTCCGGGTGGCCCACGGTCAAGCGCGGGGTGCGTTTGCATCTATGCTCCGGACGAAAGCACAGGCACAGTGTGCCTGCGCGGGCCGGTCTCTTAGGATACGGCCCATCCGGATAGAGGGGGCCTCCAGGTGAAACTTCCGTACGCGGCGGCATCGATCGCCGGCACCGCTTTGCTTGCGGCCTGCGCCGCAATCGCGGCATCTCAACGTCCCGCGGTCGATGTGCTCATCGATGACACGGCTGTGTACCCCGAGAGCATCACGTCGATGAGCGATGGCACGCTCATCAACGGCAGCGTGAAGGGCATCGTCTATCGCGCGAAAGGCAAGGAGACCAAGGCAACTCCATGGATTCGCTCCACCCCGGAGAACGGCATGCTTTCTGTGCTCGGTGTGTTGGCGGATGAGCCCGCTCAGACACTCTGGCTCTGCTCGGCCGCGATGCCCGTGCCCGGTGCGCCGCCTGCGGCGGGAAAGGCGTCATCGCTGATGGCGTTCGACCTGCATTCGGGGCAGCCGAAGGCTGCGTATCCGCTGCCGCCACCCACCTCCGCCTGTAACGACATCGCGATCGACTCGGACGGAACGGCATACGCCACCGACACGCCCAACGGCCGCATTTTCACGCTGGCCAAAGGTGCAAAGTCGCTGGAGCTGTTCGCTCAGGATGACAAGCTGAAGGGCGTTGACGGCATCGCGTTCAGTGGTGACGGCACGCTGTATGTGAACATCGTCTCGCGCGGCGCACTCGTGCGCGTCGATCGCAAGGCCGACAAGCGTTTCGCGGGGCTCACCGAGCTCACGCTCTCCGAGCCGGTGAAGGGCCCTGACGGGTTCCGGCCGATCGCCGGCAATCGCTTCCTGCTCGCAGAGGGCACCGGCGGACGCATCGACGAAGTCACGATCGAGGGCGACCAGGCGCAGATCAAAGTGCTGCGCGAGGGCATGAACTCACCGCCCGGTGTCACGCTCGTCGGCGACACGGCCTTCGCGGTCGAAGGCAAGATCGGCTATCTCATGGATCCGAAGCTTCGCGGCCAGGATCCCGGCGCCTTCAAGGCGTACGCCATTCCGCTTTCCAGATAAATCATGAGACATCGAATGCGCACACTCTCCACCGTTCTCGCCGGCGTCTTCGCCGCTACCGCGATGTCTTCCCAGGCCTTTGCCCAGGCACCGGGGGAACCAAGCGCCGTCATTGCGATGGACTGCGATTACAAATGCCTCACGGGCTTCGTGCACGGTTACATGGATGCGCTCGCGAAGCGCGATCCCACCCGCGTGCGCATCGCCTCGAATGCCCGCTTCACCGAGAACAACGTGGAGCTGTCGCTCGGCCATGAAGGCCTGTGGGCGACGGTCTCCGGCGTTGCAAAGGATGCGCTCGTTGCCGCCGATGTGACGACAGGCATGGGCGCATGGATCGGCACCGTCGAGGAGAACGGCGAGCCGGCCTACTACGGCATGCGCATTCGTGTGCAGGACAAAGAGATCACCGAGGTCGAGACGATCGCCGTCCGCAAAGCGGGTCTGCCGCTGCCGTTCGGTGACGTGAAGAAGGTCGTCCACGATCCGGCGTTCAACGAGGTGCTGCCGCCAGAACAGCGCGTTCCCCGCGAGCGCCTGCATGCCGTGGCCGACAGCTACTTCAACACGGTGGAGCTCAACGACGGCATCGTGTTCGCGCCGTTCGATCCGGACTGCGCGCGCCTGGAGAACGGCATTCTCACGACCGCGGCGGGCGCCGGCTCGGCGGGCGACATCTCCGCGGGCTGCGAAAACCAGTTCAAGCTCGGCATCTACCGGATCAACAAGCGCATCCGCGAGCGTACCTACCGGCTCATCGACGAGGAACGCGGCGTCGTCGTCGCGACGGGCTTCTTCGATCACGCGAACTACTTCGACCGCTACAAGACGACGGACGGCCGGGAGCTCAAGACAGCCTTGAAATGGCCGAACTCGATCTCGCTCGTCGAGGCCTTCAAGATCCGCAACGGCAGGATCTACCGCATCGAGGCCATCTTCACCTACGTGCCGTATTTCATGCACTCGCCGTTCTACGAGCACGGCGAAGTGGCGCGCCCCGTGAGCGTGGTTGAGACGCACAACCCGAAGGCGAAGGCGTGTGACAGGAAGTGCCTCATCGGCATTGCCGACACGTACACCACTGCGATGGTCACGCAGAAACCCGACATGGTGCCCTGGGCGCCCAGGGTGCGCTTCACCGAGAACAGCGTGCCGATGATGATCGGCGATGCGCTCTGGGGCTCGAGCCGCAAGAAGTCATCGACACCGCTCTACGTCACCGACGTGGCGACCGGGAATGTCGTCTGGTACGGCGTGGTGCATGAGCACGATCAACCGTCCTACCTCGCTGTTCGTCTCAAGGTTCAGGACGGGCGCATCAGCGAAGTGGAGAGTGCCGTCAGCCGCAAGCAGTGGCCCGGTCCCTTCGCGGATGCGGAAGCCTTCAAGCTCGACCCGCTGCTGGATCAGGTGCTGCCACCGGCCCTGCGGCAGTCTCGTGAGCGGATGGAAGACCTCGTCGAGGGCTACTACAGCACCAAGCAGCGCAACGACGGCACGATCTTCACCCAGTTCGACGATGCCTGCCTGCGCCGGGACAACGGGCTCGATGTGACGGACGGCGTTGGCAGCGCGGCGGTCATTGCGCCCGCGAAGAGCACTGGCGTGAAGGGTTGCGAAGCCCAATTCAAGCTCGGTCTCTACAAACCGGTAGATCGGGTGAGATCACGCCGCATCCTCGCGGTCGACGAGGAGCGCGGCCTCGTGGTCGCCGACGCGTTCTCCGATTTCGGGCTGGAGAAGCCGCGATATACGACCACAGACGGCACGATCCGCGAGACTCAGGAGAAGTCGCCGAGCGCCCGCGAGGCGATCGACATCTTCAAGATCCGGAACGGCAAGATCGTGCGGGTCGAGTCGGTATCCGTTGTGCAGCCGTACGGAATGCGCTCGCCGTGGGAGCCGTGAGATACTGAGCGGGATGGCTGCCCGCAAAACCGCCAGTAACACCAGGAAGAGTGGCTCGAAGACGCGTGCCCACGCGCGGCCGCGTCCCGAAGCGAACATGCGCTGGATGCCCGAAGTATCGAGCACCGGCGAGCTGTTCCTGCGCCGGCGGGAGATGCAGGGCACGGGCAGCACGGGCCCCGGCAGCATGAATTACCCGTTCTCGCAGGGGCTCACGTTCGTCGCGCGCCGCTGGCGCAACCTGATGAACGAGGAGCTGCGCGCGGTCGGGCAGAGCCAGGCGCGCTGGGGCACTCTCTACTGGATCGCCGTTTTCGGCGACACCGTGAATCAGACCGAGCTCGCGGACCGCATCGGCGTCGAGCAGCCGACGCTGGGCCGTGTGTTGCGGGATCTCGAGGCCGAGGGGCTGATCGAGCGCGCCTCGGGCAGTGCGGACCGGCGTGCCAAGGTCATCCGGCTGACGGCGGCCGCGAAGCCCGTCATGAAGCAGATCAACCGCATCCAGGAGTCGGTGCGGGCGCGCCTCCTGCGCGACATCGATCCGAAAGACCTCACGGTCTGCATGGCCGTGTTCGCGCAGATTCTCGCGAACATGGAAGAGCCTGCGCCACCCGTCACGCCGCAGGGCTGATCCGACCCTTTCGCTCCAGGATCCCGATCGTCAGCATGCAGGCGAAGAAAACCGCCGGGCAAATCGCCAGCACGGCGAACGTGCGCTCGATCGGAATCTGCGAGGCCATGAGCCAGCCCCCGAGGTAAGGCGCGGCGATCGAGCCGAGCTTGCCCATCCCCGAAGCCCAGCCCGTGCCGAGCGCGCGATGGGTCGTCGGGTAGAACGTGCCCGTCATGCTGAACACGCCGTAGTGGCTGCCGCCGAGGAAGAGCATCAGGCACGCCATCAGCACGACGAATGTCGTCGACCCCACATTGCCGAAGCCCACGACCAGCAGGAACGGCACCGCGATGGCCGGCATGATCGCGAGGCTCACCGCGCCGATGCGATCGAGGAAGCGCATGAGCAGCACTCCGCCCACAGCGCCGCACAGGGAATTGAGAGACGTGCCGTAGGCCGACATTTCGCGGCTCAGCCCGATCCGCTCGAATACGAGTGGGCCCCAAGTCGTGAAGAAGTACGACACCATTGAGCTCGCTGCGTAGGCGATCCAGAGCAGCGGCGTAACGAGACGAAGCGGGCCGCGGAATAGCGCAGCGGGCCCGCGCGATGCGCGATCCTGCGTGAGCTCTGGCTGCTGTCCCGAGAGCACGTAGATGGCGCCGGGCTGGTCGGCTTTCTCAGGCGCGAGCTTGCGGACGATGCGATTGATCCGGGCGTCCTGGTTCTTTTTCGTGGCGAGAAAGCGCAGCGATTCCGGAAGCGCGAAGTAGAGAAGGGCCACGGACAGGAGCGAGGCGCCGCCGCCGAAGATGAACACGGAAGGCCAGCCGAAACGCGGAATGAGCTCCACCGACAGCGGGCCGGAGCTGGCAACGCCGAGCCCGTAGCCCAGCATGATCAGCGTGACGGCGGTCGCGCGGAAGCGCCGCGGAACATATTCGATGGTCAACGCCCAGATCAGCGGTATGGCGCCCCCGAGCGCAAGGCCGTTGAGGAAGCGCAGGGCGATGAACTCCTGGTAGTTCCGCGTGAATGCGAGCCCGATCGTGAGCGTGCCGAATATGGCGGAACACAGGATGATCGCGCTGCGCCGGCCGATTCGATCGCCGACGAAGCCGAACAGAAAGCCCCCGATCAGCGAGCCCGCGATACCGCTGCCGAACACGTGACTCATCATGGAGTCCGTGAATCCCAGCCGCTCGATGAGGTAGGGCGCGGCGAAGGCGACCACGTTCTGGTCGAAGCCGTCGAAGAAGGTGACGAGCCACGCCACCAGCATCATCCGGATGATGAAGCCGCCGAGTCGCTGCTGCTCGATGATGTGGCCGACGTCGATCTTCGGTGGCGCATACGCCGGCGTGGCCTCGGTGACGGCAGGAAGGGCGTTCACTGTGATCGGGGGAGGCCGGTCAGGGTAGGGGTTCGAGCACTGTGGTCCGGCGCATGTCGCGGCGATAACGGGTGTCTTCGAACGACGTGGCTCGGTGCATGGTGCAGCGATTGTCCCAGATCACGAGGTCGCCCGGTTGGTGCCAGGTGACCGAGTGAACGAATTGCGGCTGAGTGGCGAACGCGATGAGGTCGTTGATGAGCTGGCGGCCTTCCCCGAGCGGCAGGCCGACGATGTGCGAGGCATGCGAGGCCAGGTACAACGTCCTGCGCCCCGACCCCGGGTGAACCTGCACCAGCTTGTGATGCGCGGGCGGCTTCGCGAGCCGTTCTTCCTCGGTCGGCTCGGGGTACCCCGCGAGCATGCGCGAATGCCACAGCCAGTGCTCGGCGGTCAGGTTTTCGATGCGCTCTTTCATGGGGCCGGGCAGCGCGTCGTAGGCCGCGCGCATGTCGGCAAACCGGGTGTCGCCTCCCGAAGGCGGCACTTCGTGAGCCAGCAGGAGGGAGTAGGCGGAACGGTGCGGATTGAACGATGAATCCGTATGCCAGAGCGCGTTGCCCTTGTTGTAGCAGCGGCGCCGTTCGTCCATGAGGATGTTGCCGTTCGCATCCAGATTCCCGGCGTCGAACAACTCGGGGTGATTGAAGCGCTTCACACCCTTGCCGAACAACGAAGGCGCGTGTTCCAGCATGCCGAGTTGATAGCTGAACGCGATGTGGGATTTGTCAGTGAGCGCGGTGTGGCGGAACGCGCAGACTGCATAGGTATCCATCGCCCGAATGATTTCCTGAAGCGTGGCCGGCTCGATGGCCACGGAGAAATCGACGCCCTTCACTTCCGCCAGAAAGGAGGGGCCCTGCGGCGTGATGGAAAGCATGCTTTGATTCTAGGCGCGCTGCGGCCAGCGCGGCAATTGAGCTTCCGCACCGTACGGGTTTCGGGTTTTAATTCCCGCTCTTTCATCTCTGGCAGGGGCGCAGCCGTGAAGCACAGCAAAGAAAGAATACTGACCACCCACGTTGGCAGCCTGCCGCGATCCCAGGCGGTGACCGATGTCGTGTTCGGCAAGGAAAAGTCGGAAGCCGCGGACTACGACGCGGCGGGCAGCGCCATTCTCGCCGCCGAAGTGAAGGAAGTCGTGAAGCGCCAGGTGAGCGCGGGTGTCGACGTCGTGAGCGACGGCGAGCTCAGCAAGATCAGCTACGCGACCTACATCAAGGATCGGATTACCGGCTTCGATGGCGACACGCCGCGCGAGCCCGGCCTCGATCTCATCGAGTTTCCGCGCATCCTGAAGAAGCTCGCCGACTCCGGCGCAACCGCCAAATACAAGCGGCCGCGCTGCGTCGGTCCCATCAAGGTGAAGAGCCTCGAGCCGGTGAAGGCCGACATCCAGCGCCTGAAGGATGCGGTGGCCGCATCCAATCCCACCGAGGCGTTCATGAACGCCGCCTCGCCCGGCACCATCGCCATCTTCCAGCCCAATGACTATTATCCGACGCAGGATGAATACCTCGTCGCGGTCGCCGATGCGATGAGCGCCGAGTACGAAGCGATCGTCGGGTCGGGCCTGCTGCTGCAGATCGATGCGCCGGATCTCGGCATGGGCCGGCACACGATGTACAAGCATCGCAGCGTCGAAGAATACCTGAAGCTCGCGGAGCGGCACGTCGAGATTCTCAACCACGCGCTGAGAAACGTGCCGGCGGATCGCGTCCGCATGCACATGTGCTGGGGCAACTACGAGGGGCCGCATCATCACGACGTGCCCATGGCGCAGCTCCTGCCGATCGTCATGAAGGCGAAGCCGCAGGCCCTGCTGTTCGAAGCGGCGAATCCGCGGCACGCGCACGAATGGGCGGTGTTCCGCGATCACAAGATTCCGGACGACAAGATCCTGATCCCGGGCGTGCTGAGCTCGACGACGAACTACGTCGAGCATCCGGACCTGGTGGCCGAGCGTCTCGTGCGCTTTGCCGAGATCGTCGGACGCGAGCGGGTGATGGCGGGCTCGGATTGCGGCTTCAGCACGTTCGCGGGGTTCGGCCCGGTCGACCCGGATGTCACCTACATGAAGCTCGAATCGATGGCGCAGGGTGCGCGCATCGCGAGCGAGCGGCTGTGGAAGCGCTGAGCGCGTAGCGCTCAGACGGGCATCGGCGCGCCGAGCAGCCGCTTCGCAAGAGGGGCGAGCTCACTTCGAGGAATACGCGGTGGCGCTCGGTGGAATAGAAATCCAGCGCCGCCGCGTCCCGCCGTTTCTGGATCACGGCGGTCAGCACATCCGCTGCCGCCATCGCGCGATCACGCCGGTGGTGAGACCCATGCCGCCGCAGGCACTGCAGGCATGCGCGGCGTCCCCCGCCAGTAGCGCGCATTGGCGTCCTCCCCGTACGTGACACGCCAAACGTCACCGCGCTGAGTCGCGCGACGACGGCCCAGTGCACCGCTCATTCGCCACGGCCTTGTTTCCTTCGAAAAAGGGGCCATCGTTATCGGGGCAAATAATAAGCATGCTTCCAGTTCTTCGGCAGCCGAAATGGCGTGCGTAGGGTGAAATTGCTAAATTCACCCATCAAGCGGGGGCAACCAGCGAAGGTTCACAAGATGAGCTACGGGGCAGCGACGGCAGTGGTGATGGGCAACGAGAGCTTCGGGCACGAGAGCCCGGGCCGGGCACGGCCCGCGGTGCTCGTCAGCGCCCGCACCGGCCCCGGCGAGCTCGCGGTGGAGGTCGCCGGTCGCGGCAATCCCGTGCTGCTCGTGCATGGCTGGGGCGTGGACCGTCGCATGTGGGCGCATCAGGTCGCCGCATTCCGCCGCCATTTCACCACCATCACCTACGATCGCCGCGGCTGCGGCCAGAGCACCGCGCCAGCCGACCACGCCCTCGAGATCGAGGATATCGACGCGATCCTGGACGAGCTCAAGCTCAAAGCGACCGGCATCGTCGGCATGTCGCAAGGTGGGCGCGTCGCCATGCGCTATGCCATCCGCCGTCCGGCGCGGGTCACTGGTCTCGTGCTTCAGGGCGCGCCGCTCGATGACGCGCCTGGGCCGCTTGCTGCCGACGGCGCGGTGTTGCCGCTTGCGCGGCTCACAGATTTGCTTCGCCGTGGGGATCGCGCCGGCCTCCTGCGCGAGCTCACCGAGCATCCGCTCATGAATGCAGGCGAGCGCCGCACGCAGGCGCAGGCGGAAATCGAAGTGATGCTGAAGGACTATCGGGGCGAGGATCTGCTGCGCTTCTCATCCACGCCCGCAGAGATCGATCCGTTGCGGGCGGCAGATCTCGCCGCGATCCAGGCGCCGACGCTCGTGATCACGGGCTCCAACGAAGTGCTGTGGTTGCGGCGTGTGGCTGACCGCATTGCGCGGAATATCTACGGCGCACGCCGCCGCGTGATCCGGGGCGGTCGCCACTTCGTCAACATGACCCACGTTGGCGACTACAACCGATGTGTCGTCGAGTTCCTCGTGAACACTACACGGCCATGGAGTGAGCGAGCATTGGGTAGCGTCTGAGCTCGATTTCGATCGTGCGGGCGGCTTCCCGCAGGATCGGCAGGCGGCTCGCGATCATCTCGTTCTTGTCGGTCCGCGCTGTCGAGGTGGAGCAGTTCACGGCCGCGATCACCTGGTTGTCGGCATTGAAGATCGGCACCGCGACAGAGACCACGCCGTAATCGAGCTCGTCTTCGATCGCGGCGAAGCGCTCTTCCCGCACTTTCGCGAGGATCGCTCGCAGGGTCGACTTCGAGGTCACGGTCTTTTCGGTGAGGGCGGTCAGGCGCACCTTGCGGAAGTAGTCCTCCAGCGCGTCCTTGTCCATGAAGGCGAGCAGCGCACGGCCCAGGGAAGTCGGGTAGGCCGCGAAGCGCGTGCCCACCGTGCAGGGCACGCGAACCATGCGGTTCGTCGAGACATGCACGAGATAGAGAATGTCCGTCTCGGCCAGCACCGCGAGCGAAGAGCTATCCCCCGTCTTGTCCCGCACGTCCTGAAGGTAGGGGCGCACGATCTGCTCGAGGTTCATCGACTCGATGTAGGCCGACGCGAACGCAACCACGGCCGGCCGCAGCAGGAAGAGCTTGCCCCGCTTGGCGGCATAGCCGAGGTCGACGAGCGTGTGCAGGCAGCGCCGCGCGGTTGCCGCGCTCAACTGCGTGCAGCTGGCGACCTGGCTCAGCGTCATCTCCGGACGATCCTTGGAAAAGGCGCGCAGCACGGAAAGACCCCGCGCCAATGACGTGATGAACTCCCCCTCACGGTCTTCTGCCCTGCCGTTTTTGCGTCGCGCTTCGCGCATCCGCCGTTCCCCTTCTCTAAACCGCTTCGCTGAACGAAGTGAAAGTGGCGTAGACTCGCGCGTAGCAGATTGATAAGCAAGGCTCAAACGGTCTCCAGTTCGCTGCGCGAAATGTATTTCGATTGGCGAATTTGCTAGTTTTGCTCGCGTGTACAGCGGGTTATCTGTCACCCGAAGGGGGGTGTACACATGACGACGAGAACGATTCCGGCCCTGATTGCCGCGTCGGTCTGCGTGGCAGTGATGGCTCCCGTACCTGGCTGGTCCCAGTCGCAGGACACCCTTGAAGAAGTGGTGGTCACTGCGCGCAAGCGGGACGAGTCGCTTCACGATGTCCCGGTCGCGGTGAACGCATTCAGCGCGGCGGAGATCGAATCCGCCGGCATCCAGCGTCCGCAGGACTTCGTCATGCTCACGCCGAACATGACGATGGTGCAGACCCAGAATCAGGGCACCTCGTTCATCACGGTCCGCGGCATTTCCCAGGCACGCAACAGCGAGCCCTCGGTCGCCGTGCTGATCGATGGCGTGGCCATGGCGAACCCCTCGGCCTTCAACCAGGAGCTCTTCGATGTCGAGCACATCGAGGTGCTGAAGGGTCCGCAGGGCGCACTGTACGGCCGCAACGCCATCGGCGGCGCCATCATCATTCGCACGCAGGAGCCGGGAGATGAGCTCGCCGGCAAGTTGACCCTGGGGTATGACAGCGGCCCCGGATTCAAGACGCGCGCGAGCGTGGGCGGCCCGATCAACGATTCGAAGACGCTGAAGTTCATGGCGTCCGGCTCGTACTTCAAAACCGACGGCTACATCAACAACGAGTTCCTGCATCGTGAGGCCGACCCGTTCCGCGATGCCTCCGGCCGCGTGAAGCTGCTGTGGGAGCCGAGCGAGGCGCTGAAGACCGATCTGCGCGTGTACTACTCGCAGGTTCACACCCAGGCGCTGTACTTCAACATCACCACGGACGTGAATGACGTCAGCCTGCCGGTTCGCGTGAACAACGCCGGCGTCGATGAGCGCACCCTCAAGGGCGCTTCGCTGAAGGTCGATTTCGACACGGGCATCGGCACGCTCACCTCGATCACCGCGTTCGATCACGTCGATGAGCTCCTGACCGGCGACCAGTTCGACTTCCTGCCGATCCCCGAATCGGTGCTCTTCAAGTTCTTCGGCGCGGATCAGGCGCAGCACCAGTTCCTCGACGTCGACGCCTGGAGCCAGGAGCTGCGTCTCGCCTCCAACATCGGCGAGAAGCTGCACACGATCGTCGGCGCGTACTACATCAAGACCGATCGGTTCATCTCGACGGGGAACGTGTTCGATCTCGGCACGGGCATCGTGCCGCGGGTGAAGCGCACGCCGCTGCCGATCTTCAATCCCCAGTTCACCTTCCTCGCCGATGCGCAGAACAACGATGCATGGGCCGTGTTCGCCGATGCGACCTATGACTTCACGGACCAGTGGGAGGCCGATGTCTCGCTGCGCTATGACCGCGATCATCGGGAAAACACGACGCGGACGCCGGCCGAGTTCATCCCGGCGCAGCTCGTCGGCATCGCGTTCCCGGGGCAGGTGCGCACCAAGACGTGGGACGACCTGCAGCCCAAGGTGACGCTGCGCTATCAGCCGAACGAAACGTGGAATCTGTATGGCGGCTACAGCCGCGGCTTCCGCAGCGGCGGGTTCAACCAGACGGGAGTGGGGACCGCCGGCATCCCGGGCATCAGCGACCTCTTCGACCAGGAGACCGCCGATACGCTGGAGGTCGGGGTCAAGGGGCAATTCCTCGACCGCCGCCTCTCCACGAGCCTGAGCGTGTATCACACCCGCGCGAAAGGCTCGTATTACTTCGTCTTCGATCCCAACACGAGCACCCAGAACCTCGGCAATCTCGGCAAGGTGGATTACGACGGCTTCGAGCTCGAGTTCTCGGCGCGTCCCGCGCAGGGGCTCGATACCTACGTGCGCTTCGGCTACACCGAGAGCGAGATCAAGGAGAGCAGCCGCGCGCCGACGGACGTCGGCAACGAGGCGCCGCTCGTCTCCCAATACACCGTGAACGTGGGGGCGCAGTACCGGCGGCCCCTCGGCGGGTCGGGCCTCAGCGGCGTGATCCGCGCGGACTTCGAGCGCATCGGCCCAACCTACTGGTATCCCGATAATTTCACCCGCCGCCGGCCGATCGACCTCCTGAACCTGCGCCTGGGTGTGGAGCAGGGGCCGTGGTCGCTGACCGCCTGGGCCCGCAATCTGTTCAACATCCGCTACAACGCAGAATGGTCACCGGGGCCGCAGTTCTTCCCTAATCCCGGATACAGCAATAACTTTGTCTTCAAGGCGCAGCCGCGGGTATGGGGCGTAGACTTCAACTACCGCTTCTAGCGTCGTCAAAGATCGAATTTCGCATCGGAGTGATCGGATCATGTCCAGCACACAGAATCTGCCTTCGCGGCTTCACCACACGGCGTACGTTTCCAGCAATCTCGAAGCGACGCGCAAGTTCTATGAAGACCTGATCGGCCTGCCGCTGATGGCGACGTGGTGCGAGTCGGACGTGCTGTTTGGCGCCGAGCGCACCTATGCGCACTGTTTCTTCGGCCTTGCCGACGGCAGCGCGCTCGCCTTCTTCCAGTTCGTGCGGCCGGAGGACCAGAAGCTCTTCGGGCCGAAGATGCCGGAGTCGCCGTTCCATCACATCGCCCTCAACGTGACGCAGGAAGTGCAGGCCGGTATCGAGAAGCGCCTGCGCGAAGCCGGCTACACCGAACCCAAGATCTACATTCTCGAGCACGGCTACTGCCGCTCGCTCTACGTCGCCGACCCGGACGGCATGATTTGCGAGTTCACTGTCGATCATCCGGACGTCGCGAAAATCAATGTCCAGAAGAAGGCCACCGCGCACGAGGATCTCAAGCGCTGGCTCGCTGGCGATCACAAGTCCAACAACATGTTCCGTTCCGAGCACCACTGATGACCGAGCCATTGTTTCCCTGCACTCTCGTAGGCAGCTATCCGCAGCCGGGCTGGCTGGTCGACAAAGACGTGCTGCGCGGGCGGTTCCCGCCGCGTACGCGTGCGCCAGAGTTGTGGCGTGTGTCGGAGCAGTTCCTCGCCGAAGCGCAGGCCGACGCGACGCGCATCGCCGTTCAGGATCAGCTCAACGCGGGCATCGACATCGTCACGGACGGTGAGATCAAGCGTGAGAGCTATTCCAACTTCTTCGCCAACGCGCTCGAAGGCATCGACAACAAGAATCCCGGAACGGCGCTCGATCGCAGCGGCGAGCCGGTGAAGGTGCCGCGCGTCGTCGGGCCGATTCGGCGCAAGGCCCCGGTGTGCGTGGAGGATGTGAAGTTCCTGCGCTCGCTGACCGCGAAGCCGATCAAGTACACGATCCCCGGGCCGTTCACGATGGCCCAGCAGGCGCAGAACGAGTACTACAAGACCGATCGCGAAGCCGCGCTGGAATACGCCGCTGCCGTGAACGAAGAGATCCGGGATCTCTTCGCGGCCGGCGCCGATATCGTGCAGCTCGACGAGCCGTACATGCAGGCCCGGTACAAGAAGGCCGAGGAATACGGCATCGAGGTGCTGGATCGCGCCGTCGAAGGGGTGAAGGGCAAGACGGCCGTGCACATCTGCTTCGGCTACGCGGCGCTCATCCATCACCGGCCGGGGGCGTATCAGTTCCTGGAGCAGTTCGCGAAGTCGAAGATCAACCAGATTTCGATCGAGACCGCGCAGTCAAAACTCGACTGCTCGGTGCTGCGCCAGTTGCCGGACAAGGAGGTCATCCTCGGCGTGCTCGACCTTTCCACGCAGAAGGTCGAAACGGTGGAAGAGGTGAAGGCCCGCGTGCAGCGCGCGCTCGAGCACTGCGACGCCGAGCGGATCATCCTCGCGCCCGACTGCGGCATGAAATATCTGCCGCGCGAAGTGGCGTTCGGCAAGCTGTGGTCGATGTGCCTGGCCGCCAAGGAGCTGAGGAAAGACTTCCCGGCCGAGCACAGCGCACGGCGCAACGCCCGGAAGGCCTGACGGATCGGGCCTGGTTCCCGGCGGCAAGAAACGCGGTTCTTGCCGCCGGCACCCTGTTTCAGCTCGCTTGCGCCAGGGCTTTAAACGTCCAGCGCGGGCACCCCGAGATCATGTGGGCCAAATTCGAGGCGCCGGCCGAAGGCGCCCGCCTGGCCACGGCCGAGCTCCGGGGCCGCCCGAACTGAAGAGGGCCGCGGCGGCTTGCCGCGAGTCGCGGGCCGCCGGGAGGCCTTTCCCGCGGGAATACTTGTCATATGGGATCCTGATTGCCGCCGCCCTCCCGCGAGGCAGGCCCGATAAGTCCTATAAAGGAACCAAATTGACAACATGGGATCCCGTGGGCAAGATTCTGGCCCCTGCAGCGAGGCGCTTCTAACTATTCCATGCCCATCAGTTCGCAGCTCACCGAGACGGTCGTTCGCATTCGCGAAATGATTCTGCGCGGCAAGCTGGCGCCGGGTCAGCGAGTTGCCGAAGCGCCGCTCGCTGAGATGCTGGGCATGTCGCGCACGCCAGTGCGCCAGGCGCTGCCGCTGCTCGCGCAGGAAGGCCTGCTGATGGAGCATGCGACGCGCGGTTACGTCGTTCGTGCGTTCACCGCCGCCGACATCGTCGATGCCATCGAATTGCGCGCGGTTCTCGAAGGGCTCGCGGCACGCCGTGTCGCCGAGCGCGGCGCCTCAGAGGCGTTGCTTCGCGACCTGCGCGCCTGTCTCGAAGATGGCGACGCGATCTTGCGCAAGCGCCGTGTCGAAGCGAGCGACGAAGCGCTCTACGCGGACATGAACGAGCGCTTCCATTCCCTCATTCTTCGGGAAGGCGGCAGCTCCGTGCTCAACGCCGCGCTCGAACGCAACAGCCGCATCCCGTTCGCGGGCGCGCAGGCGCTGGCGTTCGACCGGTCCAATCTCGACCAGATGTACGACATGCTTCATTACGCCCATCGGCAGCATCATCACATCGTCGATGCGATCGAGGGCGGCCAGGCCGCACGGGCGGAAACCTTGATGCGCGAGCACGCCATCGCCGTCAAGGAGAGCATCAACATGGCGCAGTTCCAGGTGGCCACGGCCGACGCGGGCAGCCGCGTGGCGCTGGCGCGCTGACCTGATCTTTTCGTTAGACCCTACTTTTCCTCAGAGGCATTTTGCATGAGCGCCAAGAACCTGGAAGAACGAATCAAGGAAGCCGGCGGTGCGGTGAAGCTGCTGCGTGACTCGCAGAGCGGCCCGAACCCCTATCCGGTGAAGCTGCCCGAATACACCAACTGGCGAGACGAGCAGTGGGCCTGGCAGCACACCGCGGTGCTGTTCAACCAGTCCTACCACATGACGGATCTCTACGTGTCCGGCCCGGATGCGTTCAAGCTGCTCGAGAGCTTGGGCATCAACAGCTTCAAGGGCTTCGTGCCCGGCAAGGCGAAGCAGTACGTTCCGGTGAGCTGGGACGGCTACGTCATCGGCGACGTGGTGCTCTGCTATCTCGACAAGGATCTGTTCAACCTCATCGGTCGGCCGTCGGTCGCCAACTGGGTGCAGTACCACGGCGAAACCGGCAAGTACAACGTGAAGTTCGAGCGTGACGAGCGCTCGGCTTCGCGCCCGAACCCGGTCGCGCGCAAGACCTACCGCTACCAGGTGCAGGGTCCGAACGCGATGAAGGTGATGGAGAAGGTGCTCGGCGCGAAGCCGCCGGAGCACAAGTTCTTCAACATGACGGGCACCACGATCGCCGGCAAGAAGGTGACTGCGCTCCGTCATGGCATGGCCGGCCAGCCGGGCTACGAGCTCTTCGGGCCCGCCGCCGACGGCGAAGTGGTGAAGGATGCGATTTTCGAGGCGGGCAAGGAGTTCGGCCTGCGTCTCGTGGGCGCGCGCGCCTACTCCTCGAACACGCTCGAGTCGGGCTGGATTCCCTCCCCGATGCCGGCGGTGTACTCGGGCGATGAGCGCATGAAGAAGTACCGCGAGTGGCTCGCGGCCAATAGCTTCGAAGGTAATGCCTCGCTCGGCGGCAGCTACTACTCCGACAACATCGACGACTACTACCTCACGCCGTACGACCTCGGTTACGGCGCGTTCGTGAAGTTCGATCACGAGTTCATCGGCCGTGAGGCGCTCGAGAAGAAGTCGAAGGACCCGCACAAGATCAAGGTGACCCTCGAGCTGAACGACGACGACGTGATCGCCGCGATCGCCTCGACCCTCGGCAAGGGCAAGGACCGCGCGAAGTTCTTCGACTGGCCCTCGGCGGTCTACTCGATGTATCCGTTCGACAAGGTGCTCTCGAAGGACGGCAAGCTCGCCGGCGTGTCCACCTGGGTCGGCTACAGCTCCAACGAGCGCAAGTTCCTCACGCTCGCGATGCTGCAGCCGGAGTTCGCGAAGCCGGGCACCCCGGTCACCTTCGTGTGGGGCGAGGAGAACGGCGGCTCCAAGAAGCCGACGGTCGAGAGCCACAAGCAGGTGCAGATCCGCGCCACCGTGGCCCCGGTGCCCTACGTGCAGGAAGTGCGCACGGGCTATGCCGACGGCGGCTGGCGCGCCACGGGCAAGCTGTAAGCCGATGCGCTGAAGCCGGCTGAAGCCGGGCGTAGCCACGCGCCGGCGCAGGCGGCAAAAACCACGCTTTTTGCCGCCGAAAAAAGAAGCGTGGTATCGAAGAAATCGTCAGGAGACGATTTCTTCCAATGAACAAGCCCCCCCGACGGTTCGACCGTCGGGGGGCTTTTGTTTACGCTCGTGGAAAAGGGGGGGATGCGATGACTCCGAAGCGAGCGTTGATGGCTGGCGTGTGCGGCTTGTTCTTCATGCAGGCGGCCCTCGCCAAGGAGGGACCACCACTCGTTCCCGGCGCGCTGCCGCCAGCATGTGACCGCGCCTGCCTTTACAGTTTTATGGACCGCTACCTCGACGCGCTGGTCCACAGGGAACCGTCGAAACTCCCGTGGGCGCCCAACGCGCGCTTCACCGAGAACAACGTGGAGCTATCGATCGGCGATGGTCTCTGGGGCACGGTCACCGCTCTCGGCGACTACAAGCTGAAGTTCGCCGACGTCACCACCGGCCAGGTCGGTTTCTATGGAGTGGTGACTGAGACGGTGACGACCTCCGGCTTCTCCGTCCGCCTGAAAGTGGAGGGCGGCAAGATCTCGGAGCTTGAAACCGTCATCCTGCGCGTGGCCGACATGGGCGCGCTCGGCCCCGGCGAGAACCCCTTCAACAAGGGCGTTTACCTCGACAAGCCCATCCTGCAGCAGGACGTGCCACCGAAGCTGCGCCGTCCGCGCGAGCGCATGATCTCGCTCGCGAACGGCTACTTCGACACGCTTCAATTGAACGACGGCACCCTCTTCACCGAGTTCGATCCTGCGTGCAATCGCACCGAGAACGGCCTGCAGACCACCAACAATCCTGCGAAGCCGCTCGGCTACTACTCGGCCCTCGGCTGCGCCGAGCAGTTCAAGCTCGGCATTTATCGTTACGACGATCGGTTGCGTGCGCGCCGCTTCCCGCTCATCGATGAGGAGCGTGGCCTCGTGCTCGCCATGGGCTTCATCGATCACTCCGGCCGGCTCGGCGCCTACACGCTCACGGATGGCACGAAGCTCGAATCGCCGATCCGCCGCCCGCACTCGTTCCATCTCATGGAGCTGTTCAAGATCGTCGACGGCAAGCTGCGGCAGATCGAGGCACTCTTTATCGCCGTGCCGTACAACATGCCCTCGCCGTGGGACGAGTGATTCCCTGCTACCATGCGGCCCGATGGCCGCCTGGACTCCCGAGCAGATCATCGCGTGCCGCCCGTCCCTCGTCGTGCTGGGCGGTTCCGCAGGCGCGGTCGAAATACTGCAGCGTTTGACTTCGACATTGACGAAGTCCTTCAGCCCGGCGATGGCGGTCGTCCTGCACATGCCGGCCGGATCTCGCGGGGTCATGCACGAGCTGCTGGCGGCGCCTTCGCGCCCGCCGATGAAGGTGGCGGAAGACAAGGAGCCCATCGCGCCCGGCAGCATCTACTTTGCGACGCCCGGCTATCACCTGCTGGTGGAAAGCGGCGGCACGTTCGCGCTGTCGCTCGATGAGCTGGTGCATTTCTCACGGCCGTCGATCGACGTGCTGTTCGAGACTGCGGCCGATGCCTACGAGGAGCGCGTGCTCGGCCTTGTGCTGAGTGGCGCGAATAGCGATGGTGCCGAAGGTCTTCGCGCGATTGCGGAACGCGGCGGGCCGACAATAGTGCAGGACCCCGCTGGCGCAGAAGTGCCCGTCATGCCCGTCTCCGCTCTGGAGGCATGCCCCGACAGCTACGTCGCAGATGTCGGGGCGATCGCGAAGTTACTTGCTGCGCTTTGAATCACGCAGCAGGTGCTTCTGCACCTTGCCCGAGGGCGTGCGCGGCAGGTTCGGGATGATCTCGTAGTGCTTGGGCACTTTGAATTTCGCGAGCCGCGTCCGGCAGTGCCCTTCCAGCGTCGCGACATCGAGTGACTTGCCTGGCGCAACGACCACGAACGCACAACCCACTTCGCCCCATTGCGTGTCCGGAACGCCGATGACCGCGACGTCCCCGACCGCGTCGAGCTCGACGATGGTCGCTTCGATCTCGGCCGGGTACACGTTCTCGCCGCCGGAGATGAACATGTCCTTGATGCGATCGACGATGGAGTAGAAGCCATCGGCGTCGCGCACCGCCACGTCGCCCGTCTTGAACCAGCCGTCCTCGAACGCGACGGCATTCAGCTCCGGGCGCCGCCAATAGCCGGGCGTCACATTCGAGCCGCGCGTCCAGATCTCGCCCGGCTCGCCCACGCCGACTTCGCGGCCTTCGCTGTCGACGAGCTTCATTTCCACAGTGAGATGCGGCAGCCCGACGGCGCTCGGGTGCGCGCGGATGCGATCGAGGTCGCCTACGGGCTGCGCGAGGGCGGAGCAGATCTCGCTCATGCCCCAGCCATTGATCATCGCCACGCCGTCGTCGAGCCAGCGCAGGATGTGCGCTTCCGGATTCGGCGCGCCACCCGTGATCAGCGCAGTGAGGTGCGAAAGGCGGCGTCCATCGAAGTCCGGTAGCTGCCGCATCATCATCGCCATTTGCGTGACGCAGAAGTAATGCGTGATGCCGAGCTTGCGATCCGCGAGGCGCGCATAGGTCACGGGCGCATCGAACTTCTGGCTGATGAGCACGGTTCCGCCCGCGAGCAGCGGCACGCGCGCGGCCGCGAAGAGCCCGGCGGTGTGGAACATCGGCATGTCGCAGAGGAAGGTGCTCTGGGGCGAGCAGGCCGTTCCGAGTGCGAGGTTCAGCGCGCCGGAGAATGCGTTGAGCTGCGTGACGATCACGCCTTTCGGCTTGCCCGTGGTGCCGGAGCTATAGAGCAGGGTGATCGGCGTGTCCGGATCCACAGCGACGCCACGACCGGGCGCGGTCGGCTGCGGGGCCGCGGCCATGCGCGCCGCGAAGCTCTCTTTGCCGTCATCGAACGAGATGCGCGGGATCGTTTGCTGTTCGAGCCGATCCTCGAACATGGGCTCGAGCACGATGACGGTGGGCTCGCAGTCCGCCAGCATGAAGCTGATCTCGGCGGGCGCGAGGCGCCAGTTCAACGGGACGAAGATCGCGCCCGTGCGGACACACGCGAAGTGCAGCACCAGCATCTGCGCGGAATTGCGCGACAACACGGCCACGCGCTTGCCGTGCGGCTCGCCGAGCACGTCGCGCAGCACGCTGGCGGCGCGATCGATCGCCTCATCGAGCTGTGCGTAGGTGTAGCGGTGGTCGGCGGTAAGGTCGTGAACCGCGAGCTTGGAGGGAGTCGTCCGGGCGAAATGAGCAACGAAATCGAGTAACAGCGGCTGCACGCACAAGTCCTGATCGGAAACGGGAGCGGAGGCTTCGGGGTCGAACCCGAGGGAACCGGGCGCAAAGCATACCGAAGATCGCGGCCCCTGCGGCTAATGGGCGTTTATCGCACCGTGAGGCGAGCGCGCCGGCGGCAGAGGCATGCGCTCACTTCCGTTTCGCGCAAGTTTTGCTTCCGCCAGGACCTTGCGGGCCGCTCCGCAGGCGCAAGGGGCCCGGTGCACCGGGCCCGCGCGATGAGTGTCTTGCCGAAAGACCCGCCTATTTGAAGGTAATGCTGAACCCGGCCAGCCAGTTGGCCCCCGGCCCCGGCTCGAAAAAGCGGCCGTTGCCGTCGTTCACGATGACCGAGCCGACGTAGTCGCGATCGAACAGGTTGTTCACCCGCACGAACGTATTCAGCCGATACGTGCGCAGTTCCACGCCATAGCCGCCCGACAGCCCGAAGATCGCGTAGGACGGTGTGAGCACGGTGTTCACGTCGTTCACGGCCACACTGCTGATGTACTGGCCCGTTGCGGTGGCCTGCCAGCCGACCTCATTACCCCAGCGAATCGAGGCGAACAGGTTGGATTTGGGCACGCCGGGCAGGCGGTTGCCCGCCGCGACGATTGCCGTGTTGTTCGGGAGCGGCTCCTGGCCGAGCAGGATCGCCTGCTGCTGTTGTGTCGTCGGCAGCCGGCAGGGCGCCGCTGCGCACGTGAGATAGCCATCCGAATAAAGCGCCTCGACGTAGGTGTACGCGAGCTGCGCACGCCAGTTCTCGGCGAAGCGGTAGGTCAATGCGAGCTCCGCGCCGCTTCGGCGCGTACGGCCGGCGTTCTGATACGTGGAGCGGCCCCCCGCGTTGGTGCTGATGACGATCTCGTCGTTGGTGAGCGCGCGAAACGCAGTGGCTTCGGCACTGAGCCCGGAGCCGAGCTGCAGTTTCACGCCGGCTTCGGTGTTGTCGCTGCGCGCGGGCTTGAGCGTGAGATTGAGGCCGCCGGTGCCGTCTGCCCGATACGCAAGCTCGGAACCGAGCGGCGTCTGGAAACCCTGCCCGTAAGAGGCGTACAGACGCATCCATGCCGTGGGCTTGAACACCAGGCCGGCCACTGGCGAGGTCGCGTTGTACGTGACGCCGCCGCTGTCATCGCCGTTCACGCCGAGTATGAAGTGGTCTTCGGAGTCGAAGTGCACTTCGCTTCGGCGCACGCCCAGTGTGGCGGACCAGGCCTCCGCGAAGTCCCACGTGCCCTGGGTGTACTGGTCGACGTTGTAGCTGATGTTGTTCTCGTCGCGGCGGAGCGCGCCCTTCACGCCAAGCGTGCTGCCGTCGAAATTGTTGTAACCGCGGCGAAGCTCGTTCTGCCGGTCGTAGCTCGCACCGACGACCCACGTCAGCGCCCGACCGGCGAGCTCGCCACGCCAGGCCCAGCGCGCATCGGCGCCGCCGAACTTGCGATTGAGGTCGATTACCGCGCCGGCGCTCGTCGGGGGTGCTTGCACCGCCACGGGAATCGACAGGTACTGGATCACGTCGCGGTGACCGTAGTAACCGAGCAATCTCACCGACTGCGAGTCGCTCAGCTTCATGTCGTAGATGAGCCCGCCTTGCTGCTGTTCGAGGCTCTTGCGCGTGTTGAATGTCGTTGCGACGGCGGTGGTCTGGCGCGGATTCTCCGCGAACTGCGCGGGAGTGAGCCCAAGCGGATCGTCCGCATCCGGCCGTGAAACGATGTTGGCGATGAGCGAAAGCTTGCTGCCGTCGGAGAAGTTGTACGCGAGCTTGCCGTTGAAGGACTCGTTGCGCGCGCTGCTGTGGTCGCGATACCCGTCGACCTTGAAGTGCGTGAACGCGCCGTTGTAGCCCCACTGCCCGGCGGTGCCGCTGGCGCTCACACCGGCGCGCATCGTATCGAAGCTGCCGTAGGCGACGGAGCTGCGCAACTCCCCAGGATCCTTGCCGTCCGAGGTGAAGAGCTGGATCACGCCGCCGGAAGAGTTGCCGTACAGGGCCGAGAACGGCCCGCGCAGCACTTCCACGCGCTCCGCCGAATCGAGGTTGAACTGGGAGACCTGTCCCTGACCGTCCGGTCCGGTCGCCGGGATGCCGTCCTGGTACACGCGCACGCCGCGGATGCCGAAGGCCGAATTGGCGCCGATGCCGCGAATGGAGATCTGCTGGTCCTGGGCGTAGTTGTTCCGGTTGCGCGCGAAGAGCCCCGGGATCGCTCCCACATCGTCAGCGAGGTTGATGCCGAGCCCCGACTCGCGCAGCTCTTCGCCGGAGAGGCGGCTGATCGCCGCCGGCACGTTGAACATCGAAGCTTCGACGCGCGTCGCGGTGACGACGACTTCGGAAATGGAGGCCTCTTCCGCGTGTACCGCAAAGGGCAACACGGAGGCACCGAGGCACAAGAAGCAGGCTCGCTGGAAACGCATCGGCAATGGGGTCCCGTCGTTGTTCTGGGTGGACGCCGGCGATCCTAGGGAGCGGTTTTCCCCTGTGAATCATGATTTTCATGAATCACACGATGCCGCCATTGGCCCGCAGAACCTGCCCGTTGACCCAGCCCCCGCCGGCGCTCACGAGGAAGGCGACGACGTCGGCAATGTCCGCAGGCTCGCCCAGCCGTTCGAGCGGGGCGGCCTTCGCGAGGCGCTCCACCAGCTCCGGGGACTTGCCGGTCAGGAAGAGCTCGGTGGCCGTCGGCCCCGGCGCGACCGCGTTCACGGTGATGTCCCGGCCGCGCAGCTCCCGCGCGAGGATGGGCGTCATCGCCTCCACCCCGGCCTTGGTCGCCGCATATACCGCATACGTGGGCTGCAGGAGGCCGACGACGCTCGAGGAGAAGTTCACGATGCGTCCGCCGTTCCGCATGCGCCTGGCGGCCTCTCGCAGCGTGTTGAAGGTGCCCTTGAGGTTCACGGCGACCTGGCGATCGAACGACGCGTCTTCGGTCTCGGCGAGGGGGCTGAGGGTCATGATCCCGGCGTTGTTGACCAGCACGTCGAGGCCGCCCAGGACCGACTCGATGTGGTCGAACATCGCGCGGACCGCGGCGGGGTGGCTGACGTCGGCCCGAGTGGAAAGGGCCTTGCCACCGGCCGCGTTGATCTCGCCGACCACCGCTTCGGCGGGAGCCGGGTCGCCGGAGTAATTGATGACGACCGTGTGGCCGTCGCGTCCGAGACGGCGGGCGACCGCCGCGCCAATGCCGCGGGAGGCGCCGGTCACGAGGGCGATTCGAGGGGTGCTCATGGTGTTCTCCTGGATGGGGTTGGAGGGGCGGGAGACACGATAGCTATTCGATCCGCGGAAATAATCCCGCTACGATTGGTTACTGCGTTCGGGAAATCACGAACAATATGGACCGATTCGACTCGATGCGGCTCTTCACGCGAGTGGTGGAGCGGAGGAGCTTCACCGGAGCGGCCCAGGATCTGGGCCTGCCGCGCTCCACCGCCAGCGAGGTGGTGAAACAGCTCGAGAAGCGGTTGGGCGTGCGGCTGCTTCAGCGGACCACCCGCCAGGTCACCCCGACGCTCGACGGCGAAGCGTATTACCGCCGCTGCCTCGCGATCCTCTCCGACGTGGAGGAAGCCGAGTCCGCGTTTTCCGGCGCGAAGCCGGCCGGCCCCCTGAAGGTGGACGTGCACGGCACACTCGCGCGTCACTTCCTGGTGCCCGGCCTGCCGAGGTTTCTCGCGGAGTACCCCGGCATTCAGCTGCACCTCGGAGAGGGCGACAGGCTGGTCGACCTCATCCGCGAAGGCGTGGGTTGCGTGCTCCGCGTCGGCGAGCCGCGTGACAGCGCAATGGTCGGCAGGCGCATCGCTCTTCTGGAGGAGGGCACATTCGCCAGCGCCGAATACCTTCGCTATTTCGGCACGCCGCGCCGACCCGAGGACCTGGCGAGTCACCGCATGATCGGTTTTGTTTCATCGGCGACGGGCAGTGTCATGCCGCTCGAATTGACGGTGGGCGGCAAGGTCGAGCGCTTCACGCCGCCACTCGCCCTGTCCGTCGCGTCGGGTGAAACGCTGCGCGCCGCGGCCGAGGCGGGGCTGGGGCTGATCCAGGTGCCGCGGTATCACGTGGACGCCCGTGGCGTACTGGTCGAAGTGCTGGCGGACTACCGGCCCTCGCCCACGCCGGTGTCGCTGCTTTATCCACGCAACCGGCAACTCTCTCCGCGCGTGCGCGTTTTCATCGACTGGGTGACGAAGGAGTTCGGCAAATGAGCAAACGAGTGTCCCGCGAAGGTTCCCGCGTTCCCGACGTCGAGTTGGCGGAGCTCGCCGACGGCAACGTCCGGAAATACAGCAGCCGCGAGCTCTTCGCCGGCCGCAAGGTAATCCTGTTTGCCTTGCCGGGCGCATTCACGCCGACGTGCAGCACGGCTCACGTGCCGGGCTATGTGGCGCACCTGCAGGCATTCCGGCAGTCGGGTGTGGACGACGTCGTGTGCCTCTCCGTGAACGATCCGTTCGTGATGGAAGCGTGGCAGCGCTCCGAGAAAGCGCAGGGCATTCACTTCGTCGCCGATCCGTTCGGGGAGTTCACGGCAGAGATGGGCATGTCCATCGATCACCGCGACGCGGGGCTCGGCACGCGATCGTGGCGATACTCCATGTTCGTGAACGATGGGGTGATCGAGAAGATGTTCATCGAACCGGATGTGCCGGGCGATCCCTTCGAAGTCTCGGATGCCGACACGATGCTGAAATTCCTGCAGCCCGGGCGCAAGGAGATGGGGCCGGTGCTGATGCTCGCGCGGCACGGCTGCCCGTACTGCGCGAGAGCGAAGGAGATGCTGTCTGATCGCAGCATCGCCTTCGATACGGTCTACCTGGGCGATGAGCTCAC